>NZ_JBYTBK010000029.1:0-65723 GCF_058789115.1 Pseudomonas sp. FW300-N1A1
TTCGACTGCGCCGGAAGTGGGGCGAATTATAGACAGATAAAATTCGCCGTCAACTGCTAATTCAGGGTTTCTATCAAAAAGCCGTCAAAGCCCTGAAAACCTGGCTGAACAGACGCTACTTGCACAAAGACTGCGCAGTATATTGCTCAATTCATATTAGTTGAGCATGATGTGCCACACGTACGCTCTCTCGCCTCCTGATTCTGGAAGACTCCACGCAATGAATGACCACCCCCGCAGCCTGGCTTCGACTCTGCTCCCGGTCGGCCTGCTATTAATAGCCATGGCCTCGATTCAGTCCGGCGCGTCCCTGGCCAAAAGCATGTTCCCGGTCGTGGGCGCCGAAGGAACGACGACCCTACGACTGGTCTTCGCCAGCGTGATCATGGTCCTGCTGCTGCGCCCCTGGAAAGCCAGGCTCACTGCCAGCTCATTGCGCACCGTGATTGTCTACGGGGTGGCGCTGGGCGGCATGAACCTCCTCTTCTATATGTCGCTGCAAACCGTGCCCCTGGGTATCGCCGTTGCATTGGAGTTCACCGGCCCGCTGGCAGTGGCGATCTATGCCTCGCGCAGGGCCATCGACTTCATGTGGATCGGCCTGGCGATCGTCGGCTTGCTGCTGCTTATCCCGACGGACGCGGCAAGCGCGAGCATTGACCTCGTGGGTGCCGGTTACGCACTCGCAGCCGGCGTCTGCTGGGCGCTGTACATTCTCTTCGGCCAGAAGGCCGGGGCAGACAATGGCGTGCAGACCGCCGCCCTCGGGGTGATGATTGCCGCCCTCTTCGTTGCGCCTATCGGAATCGCCCATGCTGGCGCTGCGTTACTGACACCGTCGCTGATCCCCATCGCACTTGGCGTGGCGATTCTGTCCACCGCCCTTCCTTATACCCTCGAGATGGTCGCCCTCACCCGCATGCCCGCACGCACCTTTGGTACGCTGATGAGCATCGAGCCCGCTGTCGGGGCCTTGTCCGGCCTGCTGTTCCTGCACGAGTACCTGTCCCTGGCACAGTGGATGGCCATTACCTGCATCATCCTCGCCTCCGTGGGCGCAACCATGACCATGCGCAGCGAATCCAAGCCGCTGGTACCGGCAGACTAAGTTTCATTCTGACGAAGGTCTGGTATTTAGCGCTCAATTAGGCCATTTTAGCCCCGACTCGACATAGGATATCGACAGCTCGGGTAGGGATGTCATCGACAAGAAATGAAAGCGCACGCTGTCAGGCTTGGGTGCCAGACCCGAGACCGTATTAGGGAAAGGAATGAAACGATTTTTGGTACTTGTTGCAGTACTGGCTATTGCCGGATGTGCCGCGACCTCTAAAACCGAAGTTAAGCGTGGGAAAAAAGGCCTTCACATCAACTGCTCCGGCCTTTCATCCTCTTGGGACAAGTGCGACGCAACCGCCGTTCACGCGTGCGGACCAAAAGGCTACAAGGTGATCGCCAAGTCCGGTGACAGTGTCGAAGACCCGGGCGACTATCCGTTTGGCTTGAACCCTGCCGGGTATACCAGCCGCAGCATGATTATCATCTGCAAGTAATCCGTGCGTCCCTGTCAGGCTTTTCGAGTGGCTATCTGCAGTCCGATTTCCTCGTAGCCTGACTGCAATACGCTGCGCTGGACCTCAGGACTCACCAGCATCCGCGCAACCACCAGCGCCCCGACACATTGCGACAGGATGGCCCAGGCCAGACTGTCGCTCTCCAGAATAGCCGCCCAGCTTTTGTGCAATCGACAGATCCACTGCTCCGCTTCCTGGCGAACACGGACATCGGAGCGCGCAATCTCGGCCCCCAATGCGGGCAGTGCACACCCGGTCCCGGGGTGCTCGACATGAGCCATGCTCAGGTAGAGCTTGAGACAACGCTCCAGCCTGTCTCGACTCAAGTCCCCCTCGCCACTCAATCGCTCAAGGCTGTGACGCAACTCGCGCTCGACGATCGATACAAAAAGCTCATCCTTAGAGGCGAAGTGAGTGTAGAACGCCCCGCCGCTGAGCCCGATGGCTTTCATCAAGCCATCGACACCCACGGCGCTGAAACCTTCGGTCTTAGCCGATACCGAGCTGCTTTCCAGCAGTTTCTGCCTGGTTTCCAGTTTGTGACTGGCTGAGTAGCGCATGCTTTTCCCCGAACATCCATCACCTTGACGTACTCGCAATCGTAGCATAACGTTCGTTTAGTTAACGACCGTTTACCAAAGAGCGATCACTATGACCACTGCTATCAACAACAAGAAAGTCGTACTGGTTGTCGGGGCCGGCGATGCCACCGGCGGCGCCATTGCCAAGCGTTTTGCGCAGGAAGGCCTGATTGCCTGTGTCACCCGTCGCAGCGCCGACAAGCTGCAGCCATTGGTCGATGCCATCAAGGCCAATGGTGGCGAGGCCCACGGTTTTGCGTGCGATGCCCGCAAGGAGGAAGACGTGATCGCGCTGGTGGAACAGATCGAAAGCCAGATCGGCCCGATCGAGGCCTTTGTCTTTAACATTGGTGCCAATGTGCCGTGCAGCATCCTTGAGGAGACGGCCCGCAAGTACTTCAAGATCTGGGAAATGGCCTGCTTCTCGGGTTTTCTGAACGCCCGTGAAGTGGCCAAGCGCATGGTCACCCGCCAACACGGCACGATTCTGTTCACCGGTGCCACTGCAGGCCTGCGGGGCGCCGCCGGGTTTGCCGCGTTCGCCGGCGCCAAGCATGGCATCCGGGCCCTGGCCCAAAGCATGGCGCGGGAACTGGGGCCCATGAACATCCATGTCGCCCATGTGGTGGTCGATGGTGCCATCGACACTGACTTTATCCGTGAGAGCTTCCCGGACAAATATGCGCTCAAGGACCAGGACGGCATTCTTGACCCCGCGCACATTGCCGAAAACTACTGGTACCTGCACAGTCAGCCGCGGGATGCCTGGACCTTCGAACTGGACCTGCGCCCCTGGAATGAACGCTGGTAAGCACGCCCCCAGAACAATAATCAGAGCGTATCGAACATGAGCAAAACCCTGGAGTTCTACTTCGACCTCGGCAGCCCCGCCACTTACCTGGCCTATACCCAGCTGCCGAGCCTCTGCGAACAATCCGGTTGCCAACTGATCTACCAGCCGATGTTGCTGGGAGGCGTGTTCAAAGCCACCGGCAACGCCTCGCCGGCGACGATCCCGGCCAAAGGACGTTACATGTTCCAGGACCTGGCGCGGTACGCCAGGCGCTACGGCGTACCGTTCAGACTCAACCCTCACTTCCCCATCAACACCTTGCTACTCATGCGTGCCGTCACCGGCATCCAGCGGCAACAGCCCGAACGCTTCCTCGACTTCATTGATTGCCTGTTCCAGGCGATCTGGGTAAATGGCCGCAACCTCAATGATCCGGCAACCGTCGCCGCCGTGCTCAGCGAACACGGCTTTGATCCAGATATCGTGCTTGCGTTGACGGCGGACGAAGACGTCAAGGCCGCGCTCAAGGACAACACCGAGCAAGCGATCAGGCGGGGAGTGTTTGGTGCGCCAAGCATGTTCGTCGATGACCAGTTGTTCTTCGGTCAGGACCGACTGGACTTCGTTCGCGAGGCGTTGAGCTAAATCCGGGTCAAGCCGTGCGCCGCCAGCCCTGGCTGACGGCGCACGCTTGAGTCAGATAGCGGCAGTGCGGGTGTTCAGCCAGGCCAGGGCAGCACCGTCGAGCAGAGGGCTCAGGCGCTCACGGACTTGTGCGTGATAGTCGTTGAACCACTCGCGCTCATCCTGGGTCAGCAATGAAGTCTCCAGACAGCGGGTGTCGATCGGGCACAGGGTCAGGGTTTCGAACCTGAGGAACTCACCGAACTCACTGCTGCCCGCCTCACGGTTCAACACCAGGTTCTCGATCCTTACCCCCCAGCGACCCGGACGATAAGTACCCGGCTCGATCGAGGTGATCATCCCCGGCTGCATCGCGGTTTGCGGCGCTGGCGCGGCTTGATAGGCAATGACTTGCGGGCCTTCGTGAACGTTCAGGAAGTAACCGACGCCATGCCCGGTGCCATGGCCGTAATCAACGCTTTCGGCCCAGATCGGTGCCCGTGCAATCGAATCGAGCAACGGCGAGAGAATGCCGCGCGGGAACTGCGCGCGGGACAAGGCAATCACGCCCTTGAGGACCCGCGTGCAGTCACGCTTCTGCTCAGCGGTAGGCGTGCCCACCGGCACCATGCGCGTAATGTCGGTGGTGCCGCCCAGGTATTGACCACCGGAGTCGATCAGCAACAGGCCGTCACCCTCGATCACCGCATGTTCTTCTTCGGTGGCATGGTAATGCGGCATGGCACCGTTGGCGTTGTAGGCCGCGATGGTGTTGAAGCTCAGCGACACATAACCCGGACGACGGGTACGGGCAGCCGTCAGATGCTCGTCAATGGTCAGTTCGGTGATGCGCTCACGCCCCAGGGCGTCGTCCAGCCAAGTGAAAAATTCGCACAGTGCTGCGCCGTCCTGCTCCATGGCCCGGCGAATGTGCTCGGCATCGGCGAGGCTTTTCTGCGACTTGGCCAGGGTGGTCGGGTTCAGGCCTTCAACCAGTTTCACCCCACTGCCCAGGTTCCCCAGCAGTCCGGCCGTCACCCGTGCCGGGTCGACTTGCAGGCTTGCACCGTTGGGCACCGCCGCCAAGGCCTGGGCCACTTCGTCGTAGTCACGCAAGGTGACGCCGTCTTCTTCAAGGACCGCGCGCAAGGATGCATCCACTTTGCTCAATGCGACAAACAGCGTGGCCTGCTCCTGGTTGATCAGTGCAAAGGACACGAACACCGGGTTGAACGACACGTCGCCACCACGCAGGTTGAACAGCCAGGCGATGTCGTCGAGGGTGGCGATGAAGTGCCAATCGGCACCGCGCGCTTTCAGGGCTTCACGCAATTTGGCGAGCTTTTCGCCGCGACTCACAGTGGCCTGTGGTGGCAAGTGCGGGTAGATCGGTTGATCCGGCAGGCTCGGGCGATCGCTCCAGACCTCATTCAACAGATCGATATCGGTACGCAGCCGGGCGCCACGTTCTTCAAGCTTGCTGCCCAGGGTCCGCGCCGAGGCCACGGCCATCACCGCACCATCCACCGCGACCACGCCACCTTCCGGGGTTTGCTCGGCCAGCCACTCCAGCGGGCCGGGTTGCCCCGGTTGCAGCTTGACCAGTTCGATGCCGCTGCCCTTGAGTTCCTTGGTCGCCTGCTCCCAGTAACGGCTGTCGGCCCAGACGCCAGCGAATTCCTGAGTGACGATCAGCGTACCGACCGAGCCATGAAAGCCCGACAACCACTGACGCCCCTGCCAGTAACCCGGCAGGTACTCCGACAGGTGCGGGTCGGCCGACGGCACCAGCAGGGCATGAATGCCCTCCCGGCTCATCAGCTCGCGGGTGAGCGCCAGGCGCTGGGGAACCGTTCCTTGGGTCAAAGGCTGCGTACTCATCATGTCTCCTGCTAACCACTGGGTATTGTTATAGGGCGCTGACTTCTGGTCGGCGCATCAGGGTTGGGCGGTAGCCCAGAACGCCGGTGCACTGGCGCTTGCTGCCTTGATCAATTGTGCCGCCTGATCAATGTCCTGCTCGGTGGTGAAACGTCCCAGGCTCAAGCGAATCGTCCGCCCGGCCGCCCGTGCATCATGGCCCAGTGCCGTCAGCACATGGGACGGCGTATTGTTTGCCGAATTGCAGGCCGAAGTGGCCGAGAAAGCAATCGAAGCACTCAAGAGCTGGGAATTGAACTCGCCCTCGTGGAAGGTCAGGCTCAGGGTATGGGGAATGCGTTGCGTCGGGCTGCCGTTCAAACGCAGGCCGGCAATGCCGTCGAGCTGCTTGAGCAAACGTTCGTGCAGCCGGGTGATGGTAGCCCCCTCCTCGGCAAAGTGCTCGGACGCCAGGGCGAAGGCCGCACCCATGGCCGCGATCTGATGGGTGGCCAGGGTTCCGGAGCGCAAGCCCCCTTCATGTCCTCCGCCATGGATCTGTGCCTGCAAGCGTTGCTGGGCGCGCGGGCCGACGTAGAGTGCACCGATGCCCTTGGGGCCATAGACCTTGTGCGCGGAAAACGACATCAGGTCGACCGGCCACTGGGCCAGGTCAATCGCCACTTTGCCCGCGCCCTGCGCCGCATCGACGTGGAACAACGCACCGTGCTCGCGCACCCGCTGGCCAATAGCCGGGATGTCGTTGACGGTGCCCAGTTCGTTGTTGACCAGCATCAGCGACACCAGGAAGGTATCGTCGCGCAGCGCTTCGCTGACCGCTTGAGCGGTGATCAGGCCTTCGGCATCCGGCAGCAGGTAGGTGACTTCAACGCCGGCCTCCTGCAATTGCCGTGCAGTGTCGAGGATCGCTTTGTGCTCGATCTGGCTGGTAATGATGTGCCCACCGGCCTGCCCCCGGGCCTGGGCCACGCCCTTGAGGGCGAGATTGTTCGATTCGGTGGCGCCGGAGGTCCAGACGATCTGTTGCGCCTGTGCCCCCACCAGATCGGCGACTTGCTGCCGGGCCTGCTCGACCGAGCTGCGGGCCTGCTGGCCAAACGCGTGGGAGCTGGACGCCGGGTTGCCGAAGTTGCCGCTGAACCCCAGACAGTCGACCATCACCTGGATGACCCGCTCATCCACCGGCGTGGTGGCGGCGTAATCGAAATACAAAGGACGCTTATTCATAAAAGACTCGCAGAGCTAGTTCCGGGATCAGGTGCATGGGCTGGCATTGCCGCGCCACGCTCAGGGTAGCGCGCGAATGACAGGCGCTCAGCAATACCTGATCGGATGCCGTTAAAGAAAGACAACTTCATTTAAAAGTGCGTAGGAACGCTCCTGAAGTCGAGCTTAACAGGCATCGGACATCCGGTCGAAGCAGCCGTCAGCTGAAGCTCTCCTGCAGCATCGGGTACAAGGAGGCCACCAGCAACAGCGCCATGCCCCAGTTGAACATCCGCAACCAGCGTCGATCACGCAGGACATTGCGCAACAGACTGGCACACACCACCCAGAGACTGACACTGGGCAGGTTGATCAAGGCGAACACGGCGGCGATGACGATCACATTCGTGAAGTAGCCCTGCAGGGGGGTGTAGGTGCTGATGGCACCAATGGCCATGATCCAGGCCTTGGGGTTGACCCACTGAAACGCCGCGGCCCCCAGGTAACTGATCGGTCGAGCCTGATCGTGCCCGGTGTCGGACACCGGCCCCGAGTGGGCGATTTTCCACGCCAGGTACAGCAAGTAGGCCGCGCCGATAAAGCGCAGCACGCTGTAAAGCACCGGGTAAGTCTGGAACACCGCGCCCAGGCCAAACCCGACCGCCAGCACCAGGCTGAAGAAGCCGCAGGTAATGCCGAGCATGTGCGGAATCGAGCGGTTAAACCCGAAATTGACCCCCGAGGCCAGCAACATCGTGTTATTCGGGCCAGGGGTAATCGACGTTACCAGGGCGAACAGGGCAAAGCCCAACAGTAAATCCAGTGAGAGCGTCATGGGGGCATTCCATCGGTGTCAGTCAGATACCGACCCTATCGCAGCCCCGGTTTGCCGCCCATGGACAGTTGGGCAAAACTTCGAGCAGTACAGTGCCTCAGCTGGAACGACCGTGAAGCGTCACGCCCCGCTCGGCGTTCATCTCACCGTGCCGGTCGAAACCGAAGGTCTTTTGTGGTTGGCCAAGCAACTCGGCTTTTTTGGTGTGGTATTCATCAAACGACAATCCGCGACGATTCAGGGCTTCCAATGCCAGCTCCCGGCTCTCCTCGGCGGTATACGGGCGCAACTCGGGCGCGGACGGACTGGCACAACCGGCGAGCACCGAGGTCATCAACAACAACGAAGTAGCGAGCAAAACGTGCATGAGGGCGATTCCCGGGAGCTGGCCTGAAGCGATGGACACAGGCTACCCCCGCCCCTTTCGCGGGAAAAATCATCATGCTCGATAGTCATTATTGAGCGCACTGCCGTCTTGCCACGACTCAGTTCACCAGGCTGCACTGCAACGCATTGTCTGCGCTGCGTTCGATGCTGCGCAGCACCTGGAAGGAGCCAAAGGTGACGCCCTTGGCCTGGTGGGCGCGGATCAGTTGCCAGAAATCCTGTTCACCGCTCTCGAAACCGCGGAACGCCGCCTCACCCGCTTCGCGCGATTGCCATTGCAGGTAATTGAGCACTCGCCGGCCGTCATCACTGGCCTGCACGCTGGCACTCAGGAAACCCTGGTAGTGCTGGGCCAGGTGCTCGGTCTGTGCAGACAGCGCCGAGACCAGTCCTGGCTGTTGATGGGGTTCGATCTCGAACTCGATCAGCTGGGTAAAACTGCGATTTCTCTCTACTGGCTGCATGAGGATTCCCCCTGGCACGTAAGTCGCGACTTGCGAATGAAAGGTCGGCAGGATAAAACCTCTACTTAAGTAAAGGTCAAGCGGCAATTGAAATGACGATCAAGGAAAACCTGCACAAAGAGTTGAGCGTCGGCCAATTGGCCGAACGCAGCGGCGTGGCGGTCACGGCCCTGCACTTCTACGAGTCCAAGGGGCTGATCAAGAGCAACCGCAATCAGGGCAATCAACGGCGCTATCCTCGCGAAGTATTGCGACGGGTGGCACTGATCAAGGTTGCCCAACGCCTGGGCATCCCTTTGGCGGAGATCGGCCAGGCACTCAAGTCCCTCCCGGATCACCGAGCTCCGACGGCCGCGGACTGGAAGCAACTGTCCGCACAGTGGAGCAACGACCTGAATGAGCGAATCACTCAGTTGACCTTGCTGCGCGACAAGCTCAACGGCTGCATTGGTTGCGGCTGCCTGTCGATGGAGGCCTGCCCACTACGCAACTACGGGGATGTGCTCGGCGAACAAGGCGCGGGGGCACAATTGCTGGCGCCGGGAACGGCTGATCAGCAGTGGCATGACTGATAGCCCTGTAATGGCCATGCTGCAGTCCGTCGGCCTCTCGGAGAGGTTGAACAGGCTGGCCTATAGTAATCCGACCGGAAACCGGCGAAGGACTTGCACCACCCCATCAACGAAAACAGGGAGAACGGTCATGAGTGTCAAACCCATTCCCGAGGGTTATCGAAGCATCACCCCCTATCTGGGCATCCAGAAAGCCGCCGAGGCCATCGAGTTCTACAAGAAAGCCTTCGGAGCCACGGAAATCATGCGCCTGGCGATGCCCGACGGCAGTATCGGCCATGCCGAACTGCGTATCGGCGACTGCGCGATCATGCTCGGCACGCCGTGCGATCAAGGCCCGCTGAGCAACCCCGACAATTCGCCCTCCGTTGGCCTGCATTTGTATGTCGAGGATGTTGATGCCCGCTATGCCCAGGCGATCAAGGCCGGCGGTAGTGTGATTTCAGAAGTGAAGGACCAGTTCTACGGCGACCGCTCGGGGACCTTGAAAGACCCCTACGGCCACCTGTGGTTTCTGGCGACCCACAAGGAGGACTTGACCCAGGAACAGATCGAGCAGCGAGCCAAGGAAATGTTCACCCCGCAATAATCCCCTCCCCTGCAGGAACCGGTTGGCCCGCGTAGACGGCGTATCGACCCTCATCGCCTCGGCGGCCAGCCGGCTCCCGCAGGTCTGCGCACCCACCGCATCGCCCCACTGAAACATTTTCTTTCATATTGCCCTTCTGGATTTATGATTCTCATTCGTCTTAATTAGATGCAGCGGGCCGCGTAGGCAAAAGCCACGGCAAGCTTTTTTGGGAATCACGGTGCTCCGGCACCGCTCCTCTCATCGATTAAAGACCCCCCATTCATGTCGAAGAAGTCCCGTTCCAAACTCTGGTTCCTGGTACACAGCTGGCTCGCGTTGCCCATCTGGTTCTTTGTCCTGATCGTCTGCGTCACCGGCACCCTGGCGGTGGTCAGCCAGGAGATCGTCTGGCTGGCCAATCCGGACATCCGTGCCAGCCAGCCGTCCGACGACGCCGAACTGCTCAGCTATGATCAGGTCATCGCCGCCATCAAGAAGGCCGAACCGGACACCCTTGTCGAGTCCATCAGTCGCCCGGATGAATCACACTTCGCCCTGTCGGCTGATGTCAGCTACCCCGACGGGCGATCGGTCACGGTCTACGTCAACCCCTATACCGGGGTGATTCAAGGGATCAGCCCGGACTTCAACTTCCAGGCCTTCACCCGCGCACTGCATGGCTGGTGGCTGGTGCCCTTTACCAACGGCTTCAGTTGGGGCTGGTACCTGGTGTCGTTCCTGGGCATTCCGTTGCTGGTGTCCCTGATCACCGGGCTGGTGGTGTACAAGAAATTCTGGAAAGGCTTTTTCAAGCCCACGCTACGGGTTCGCCATGGCGCGAGGATTTTCTGGGGAGACTTCCACCGCCTCAGTGGTATCTGGTCGATCTGGTTCATCGCGGTGATTTCCATCACCGGCATCTGGTTCCTGATCCAGGCGCTGCTGTCCGATTTCCACATTTCCATTTCCAGCGAGCCGGTAATCCCGGTGGTGGCCCGTGAGAGCGTGCCGCTGTCGCCGAGCGGTACGCCAGCGAAAATGATCGACCTGGACAACGCCATCCTGATTGCCCAGGAGAAAATCCCGGGGCTGGAAGCCAGCTTCGTCAGCCTGCCGTCCAACGCCTACAGCCACCTGACCATCGGTGGCCGTGGCTGGTACCCGTTGATGTTCCAGACCGCAACGATCAATCCCTACAACGGCGACATCGACGCCTCGCGCCTGTTGTCGGACCGCAGCGGCCTGGAGTTCGTCACCGAATCCATGCGGCCCTTGCACACCGGTGATTTCGGCGGGCTGTGGATCAAGCTGATCTGGTTCTTCTTCGGCCTGGTGTTGAGCATGATGGTCCTCAGCGGCCTGCTGATCTGGACCAAACGCACGGCCCTGGCCACCGCCAATGCCCTCAAGCGCAGTAACAAGACCGCGCGCCCCGCCAGGGCCGGGCAGCCGGCTCCCGCCATGAACATCGACACGCCGGAGGGCAACCTGTGAGCAACGTCACCGCAGCAGCACCGTCGCGCCTGAGCCAGCTCTGGCACAAGTGGCGCTTTCACATCAATGTCCTGCTGATCCTGATTCCACTGGGGTTCATGCCCAAGTACTTCGCCGACGCCGCGCTGTTTCGCGGCGACAGCGGGTTGGGCGAGCGTGAAATCGGTGAGGTCCAGGTCGGGCCCTGGAGCCTGCACCTGGCCGAGTTGCGCAATGCCGCACCGGAAATGTCCGGCCCGGCCGGCTACATGAAGAGCTTCAACGCGGCGCTGTGCAAGACCTGCGCCGAGCAGGTCAAGGCCACCTACCTGCGTATCGGCAAACCCCGCAGCCTGCGCGCCGCCGGGGTGATCTTCTTCGGCACGCCCTACCGCATGGGCGCCATGCTGCCGGTCCCGGAGAAGACCCGCGCCGACGCTGAAATCTGGATCACCATGGAAGGCTGGGACGGCAGCCTGCACCAGGCAGCCGTGCCACTGAACAAGGCGTCCCCGGCGACCCTCGCCTGGCTGAACAAACAAGGAGGCAAACCATGAAGAGCGCCCACCCCATGACCGCTGTCCGCCTGATTGGCAGCACCTTCGCCCTGGCACTCAGTGCAGGCTTCAGCGCCCAGGCGCTGGCCCACAACCCGATGTGCGAGTGCAAGGCCATCGATGCCGAACAGATTCGCTGCACCGGTGGCTTCTCCGATGGCAGCGGTGCCCCCGGTGTCACCCTGGACGTGATCGGTTACGACGAAACCATCCTGGTACCGGGCAAGCTGGGTACCGACTCGACCCTGACCTTCAAAAAGCCGGGGACCGAGTTCTACGTACTGTTCGACGCCGGCCCAGGCCACGTGGTCGAGATCGACCAAGCGGATATCGAGGCCCCATGAGCAACCCGACGACACAAGTAGTCCGTCCGGCCGGTGCCGGCCATGAAACCCTTTATGTACTGCTCTTGTGCCTGGCGATCCTGACGGTTGCCGCGTCGGTGGTGCTGTGGCGCGGCGAGGCGCAGGCGGTCAGCAGCATCGAACGCCATCAACTGGACGCCCGACGCGACCTCAGTGCCTCCGAACAAGGCATTTACGCCGACCTGCGGGTAACCCTCGACGAAATCCACCTGCTGCGCGAAGAACAGCACGTCCCGCCCTCCCCGCAAACCCTCGCCGATGAAGGTTTTGCCCCCTTCGCCCAGGACGCCAGTTCGCTCAGCCGCGGCGCTCATGCCTGGCAAATGCTGGTAACCAGCGCCTACTTCGGTCACAGCCAGGCGCCGAGCGTGGCCGGTTCGTTTCTGATGCGCCTGAGCGCTGACGATGAGGGCGAGCCGGACATCTGGCTCAACCGTAGCGCCAGCCTCACTGCCCCCTCCGACCTGGCCGATGCCACGCTCATCAGCGCGGGCTGGCAACAGATCGTCGCCCAATTCGATGCCGGCGTCACCCGCCAGCATCGGCACTGATTTTGCGCATTCACCCGAGAGAAGACCGCTTGCCCATGCCTAGTTCATCTCAACGCTATCCTTTGCTGTCCATTGCCCGGCGCCTGCTCATCGGCCTACTGGCCGTCTTGATCGTGCCACTGGCCAGTGCCGATCAGGCCAAGCGCCTGCGCATCGGCATTACGCTGCATCCGTATTACAGCTACGTGACCAATATTGTCGGCGACAAGGCCGACGTGGTGCCGCTGATTCCGGCGGGCTTCAACCCCCATGCCTACGAACCTCGCGCCGAAGACATCAAGCGCATCGCCGGCCTGGACGTGATCGTGCTCAACGGTGTCGGCCATGACGATTTTGCCGACCGCATGATCGCCGCCAGCGAAACCCCGAACGTCAAGGTGATCGAGGCCAACGAAAACGTGCCGTTGCTGGCTGCCACCGGCGTGGCGGCGCGCGGCGCGGGCAAGGTGGTGAACCCTCACACCTTCCTGTCGATCAGCGCCTCCATTGCCCAGGTCAACAACATCGCCCGGGAGCTGGGCAAGATCGACCCGGACAACGCCAAGGCCTACACCCAGAACGCCCGCGCCTACGGCAAACGCCTGCGGCAGATGCGCGCCGACGCCCTGGCCAGGCTGACCACCGCGCCCAACGCCGATCTGCGGGTGGCCACCGTCCATGCCGCCTACGACTACCTGTTGCGTGAGTTCGGCCTGGAAGTGACCGCCGTGGTCGAGCCGGCCCACGGCATCGAGCCCAGCCCGAGCCAACTGAAGAAAACCATCGACCAACTGCGTGAGCTGGACGTGAAGGTGATCTTCTCGGAGATGGACTTTCCGTCCGCCTACGTCGACACCATCCAGCGCGAGTCCGGGGTCAGGCTCTACCCGCTGTCGCACATCTCCTACGGTGACTACAGCGCCGACAAATATGAAAAGGAAATGACCGGCAACCTCAACACCGTGGTCCGGGCCATTCAGGAGGCCGGTGCATGACGGCCCGGCAAATCCTGACCGCACAACGTGCCGGTCCAGCCTTGAACTTCAACGATGTCAGCCTGACACTCGGGCGCACGACGATCCTCGACCAGGTGAGCTTTGAGGTGCAACCCGGCAACGTGCATGCGCTGGTCGGCCCCAACGGCGGCGGCAAAAGCTCGTTGATCAAGACCCTGCTCGGGCAAATGCCCCATCAGGGCCTTCTGAGCCTGGAATGGCCGGGCGAGCCGGGCACCATCGGCTACGTGCCGCAAGCCCTGGAGTTCGATCGCGGCTTGCCCCTCACTGTCGATGACTTCATGGCCGCCATGTGCCAGCGCCGCCCGGCATTCCTGGGCATCAGCCGACATTACAGCGCAGCCATCGGCGAAGCGCTGGAACGGGTCGGCATGCAGGACAAACGCAAACGCCGCATGGGGGCACTGTCCGGTGGCGAGCGCCAGCGCGTGCTGTTGGCCCAGGGCTTGATCCCGGCACCGCAGCTGCTGGTGCTCGACGAGCCGATGTCGGCCCTCGATGAAGCGGGGATCCAGGTGTTCGAACGCCTGCTGGCCGATTGGCGCCAGGCCGGGATCACCGTGCTGTGGATCGAGCACGACCTGGAAGCCGTAGGCCGCCTGGCCGATCGCGTCACCGGGCTCAATCGCCGAGTACTGTTTGACGCCACGCCGAAACAGGCGCTGACCCCGGAACGCTTGCTGAGTCTGTTCTCCACCCACCCACGAACCGCCGGGAGCGCCGCGTGATGAGTTACGAAGCCTTTCGTTTGATGGTTCAGGGCTGGGCCTCTTCGGGTTACTTGCCCGAAGCGCTGGCCTACGGGTTTGTGGTCAACGCACTGCTCGCCGGGTTGTTGATCGGCCCGGTGCTGGGCGGCCTGGGCACGCTGGTGGTGGTCAAGCGCTTCGCGTTTTTCTCCGAAGCGGTCGGCCATGCGGCATTGACCGGCGTGGCCATCGGCATTCTGCTGGGCGAACCCTACACCGGCCCTTATGGCAGCCTGTTCGGCTACTGCCTGCTGTTCGGCATCCTGCTCAACTACCTGCGCAACCGTACAGGCCTGGCGCCCGACACCCTGATCGGGGTCTTCCTCTCGGTTTCATTGGCCCTTGGCGCCAGCTTGCTGCTGATTCTGGCCGGCAAGATCAACGTGCACATTCTGGAGAACGTGCTGTTCGGCTCGGTGCTCACGGTCAACGGCAATGACCTGCTGGTACTGGCCATCGTCGGTTCACTGGTGATGGGCCTGAGCCTGCCGCTGTACAACCGCATCATGCTGGCCAGTTTCAACCCACAACTGGCGGCCGTGCGCGGCGTTGCGGTCAAGACCCTCGACTACCTGTTCGTGGTCCTGGTCACGCTGATCACCGTGGCCGCCGTGAAAGTCATCGGCGCCATCCTGGTGGGCGCGCTGCTGGTGATTCCGGCGGCCGCGGCACGCCTGCTGAGTCAATCGCTCAAGGGCTTCTTCTGGTGTTCGGTGCTCATCGCCACCGTCAGTACCCTGTGCGGGATTCTGGCGCCGATTGTCTTCGACCTGCCGATTCCGTCAGGGGCCGCGATCATTCTGACGGCCGGCATCGCCTTCGCCCTCGCCGCCATCGCCCGTGGCGTGGTCCCCAGCCTCAAAGGGAATATTGGATAAATGTCATTTTCCATGCGTCAGCTGACCTTGGCCATGGCCCTGTGCGGCCTGGCAAACACCAGCACCTTCGCCACCGACCGCTTCGAACCGATGCGCCTGGCGGCCAATAATGGCATTGGCAACACCGTGCAGCATGCCGCGACCGCGGCCCACACAGTACACGTGCTGGCCTCGCTGCCGATCACCCATGGCCTGGCCGCCAGCCTGACCGAGGGCACCGACATCGTGCTGGAACGTGCGGCTCCCGCCAATCTTCCGGGCTCGCGACAAGCCGCGTACTTCTCCGGACGGGGTGCAGTGGCCCTGCACACCTTGTCGCAGCAAGCGGACGCGGTGATCGGCCTGCGCTCGTTGTGGCCAGACGACCCGCTGTACCCGAACGCCCGACGCAGCAATATCCGTATCGTTGAAATCGATGCCGCGCGCCCGGTGGACGGTGCCTTGCCGGGCGTTGCCTTGCAGCCGGGCAATGTCGACGGGCTGAACAGCCAACCCTGGATGGCCAGCAACAACATGGGACGCATGGCCGACGTGATTGCCGCTGATCTGGTGCGCCTGGCCCCCGAGGCCAAGCCGAGGATCGAGAGCAACCTGGCAACCCTCAAGCAACGCCTGCTCAAACTCAGCGCGGACAGCGAAGCGCAACTGGCCGATATCGACAACCTCAGCACGTTCAGCCTCAGCGATCACTTCACCTACCTGGTCAGCGGCCTCAACCTGGAACAGGTCGGCCTCGACACCCGCGCCGACAACGAGTGGACAGCCGAAACCCTGCAACAGCTGAGCGCAACCCTCAAGGACAACGATGTAGCGGTGGTGCTGCATCACCGCCCGCCATCGGAGGTACTGAAGGCTGCCATCACCGCGGGGGGCAGCCGGTTGCTGGTGCTGCAGACCGACGGCGCCGATCCGGTGGCCGAGCTGTCCGGCAACATCAATCAAGTGCTCCAGGCGCTGAAAAGCCAGTCCTGAAACCTTCCACCTGAAGTCGCGGCCCTACCGGGCCGCGCTTACAAAGTCCCTCAAGAAACCAGGCCGCCCCCCGTGCTAGCGTGCCCTGCGCATGACGCGAACAGACAGGGAAAGGGACTAAACCATGAGCGACTCCATCGCACTGAACAAGGCCAACTGGGACGAGCGCGCACCGTTGCATGCCGCCTCAGCGGAATACGCGACCGCCGCCTTTATCGACGACCCCCGGCATCTATCCGATGTCGTGCGGTTCGACTTGCCACTGCTGGGGGATATTTGCGGACTGCGCGGCGTGCACCTGCAGTGCCATATCGGTACCGACACCCTTTCACTGGCCCGACTGGGCGCACAGATGACCGGGCTGGACTTCTCACCGGCCGCCCTGGCTCAGGCCCGCGCCCTGGCGCAGCAATGCGGCGTGCCCATCACCTATGTCGAGTCCGAGCTTTATCACGCCACCGAGGCGTTGCCCCACGCGGCATTCGATCTGGTGTACACCGGCATTGGCGCCCTGTGCTGGCTACCGAGCATCGACGCCTGGGCACGTACCGTCAGCACATTGCTCAAGCCTGGTGGACGGTTGTTCATCCGCGAGGGCCACCCGATGCTGTGGGCGCTCAATGAAGACTGCGAACACGCCCTGTCTGTAGAACTGCCGTATTTCGAGCGTGAGGCGCCGCAAGTGTGGGACGACGAGCGCACCTATGTCCAAACCGACGTCTCGCTCAAGGCGACGGTGACCCATGAATGGAACCACGGTCTGGGGGAAATCATCAGCGCACTGCTGGCCCACGGGCTGGACATCACCGGCCTGGTCGAACATCAAAGCATTCCCTGGGATGCCCTGCCGGGCCAGATGGTCAGCGACGCCAACGGTGAATACCGCCTCAAGGAAGCTCCGTGGCGCCTGCCGTTGACCTACACCTTGCAGGCCGTCAAACGCAGTACCTGAAGCCCGGTGGCGCAGACGAAAAAGCCCGTTGAACCCAAGGTCCAACGGGCTTTTTGTCAACCGCGCAGTCAGTTGCCGGCGGCGGCCTGCTCGGCCATTTTCTGGCGCAGGCTCAAGGGTCGCATGTCAGTCCAGACCTCTTCGATGTAGGCCAGGCACTCTTTCTTGAAGCCGCTTTTGCCCACGGTGCGCCAGCCTTGCGGCACGGCCTTGTAGTCCGGCCAGATCGAGTACTGCTCTTCATGGTTGACTACTACCTGAAAGAGGATGTCCTCGCGGTCGAATACTGAAGTCATGGTGAATCTCCATCGCTGTAGGATGGGCTGCACCGCAGGCGCAGCCGTTGTGTAGAAGAAACGTATCAAGCCCTGGAAAAATTAGAGGTCGGCAACCGCGGCGCCCAGCGCACGCCCGAAAATCTCTGCCACGCGGTCAATCTCGGCGGCAGTGATGATCAGCGGTGGCAAGAAGCGCACCACACACCCGTGGCGCCCACCCAACTCCAGGATCAGTCCGCGCTTGAGGCATTCACGCTGAACCCGTGGCGCCAACTGACCGAACGCTGGCGGATGACCCTGCGCGTCCGCTTCCCCGGCCGGGTTGACCAGCTCAACACCGAGCATCAGTCCACGGCCACGGATGTCGCCCAATTGCGGGAAGTCCTGCTGCAGAAGACGCAAGTGCGCGGCCAGGCGTTCACCCATGGCCGCCGCGTGGTCGGCCACCTTGTGTTCGATCAGGTAACGCATCACTGCGGAGCCTGCGGCCATGGCCATCTGGTTGCCACGGAACGTGCCGGCATGGGCGCCCGGCAGCCAGGTGTCGAGCCAGTCGCGATAGACCACCACCGCCAGCGGCAAGCTGCCGCCGATGGCTTTGGACATCACCACGACATCCGGGATGATCCCCGCATGCTCGAAGGCAAACATCTTGCCGGTACGGGCAAAGCCGCTCTGGATTTCATCGACAATCAAGGCCACCCCGGCCTGTTCGGTGATCCGGCGCAACCCCCGCAGCCAGTCGAGATCGGCCGGAATCACCCCGCCCTCGCCCTGCACCGCTTCAACGATCACCGCCGCCGGCAACTGCACGCCGGCCTCCGGATCGTTCAACAGGTTTTCCAGATAATGCAGGTTGGCCTTCACCCCGAGCTCGCCACCCAGGCCGAACGGGCAACGGTAGTCATAGGGGAACGGCATGAACTGCACGCCATTGCCGAGCAACGCCCCCAACGGCTTCTTCGGTCCCAGGCTGCCCATCAGGCTTAACGCGCCCTGGCTCATACCGTGATAACCGCCCTGGAACGACAACACCATACTGCGCCCAGTGGCGGTGCGTACCAGCTTCAAGGCCGCCTCCACCGCATCGGTACCGGTCGGACCGCAGAACTGGATCTTCGCTTCGCCAGCCAGGGCCGCAGGCAGCAGGCCGAACAGGTCCTGCACAAACTGATCCTTGACCGGCGTGGTCAGGTCCAGGGTGTGCAGCGGCAATTCGTCGGCCAGGACCTGCTGGATTGCCTCGATCACCACCGGGTGGTTGTGCCCCAGCGCCAACGTGCCGGCACCGGCCAGGCAGTCGATAAAGCGCCGACCTTCCACATCCTCGACATAGAGGCCTTTGGCTCGCTTGAGCGCCAGCGGAATACGCCGTGGGTAGCTGCGGGCGTTGGACTCCTGTCGGCTTTGACGGGCCAGCAGCGGCGACTCGTTGAACTGGTAAAGCACTTCGGCCGGCGCCGACTGAACGTTGACAAGGCTGGTAGCGACTGACATCTCTCGACCCTCGATACGCGGATGATAGTGACCAAAACTGCACGCCAGGCAGGTGCGCATTCCGGCTCGGGCGCGCACGTACCGGTTTTCCTGTTCTGGAAACGCATCAGGGATATGAGGATTTAGACCGGTCGCTGGTTTTCTATGCGCTGGGCAAAAAAATGCGCTGCGAATGCTGAGTTGAGGGTGTGCTGAATATTGCTTTCGTCGGCAAGCGCAACTCCGCCCGGCCCGGTCCCACACAGTGCGCGTAGGCACCCATGCCATCCAATCAAGCGCGAACGCCGCTCCGTGGCGAGGGAGCTTGCTCCCGCTGGGGTGCGAAGCGCGCCCAACGAGACGATTGCAGGCTTTCAGATCGAACTCGGTGACTGGCTTGGGGCTGCTGCGCAACCCAGCGCGAGCAAGCTCGCTCGCCACGGGGCATGTGTTCGGCATCCCTGTTTCTTGACGAGAGTCGCCATGTAACCAGATCCATTGCTCCCACACAGTACGTGTAGGCGCGCATGCTGTTCAATCAAGCGCGAACGCTGCCTCCGTGGCGAGGGAGCTTGCTCCCGCTGGGGTGCGAAGCGCCCCCAACGAGACGACTGCAGGCTTTCAGATCGAACTCGGTGACTGGCTTGGGGCTGCTGCGCAACCCAGCGCGAGCAAGCTCGCTCGCCACGGGGCATGTGTTCGGCATCCCTGTTTCTTGACGAGAGTCGCCATGTAACCAGATCCATTGCTCCCACACAGTACGTGTAGGCGCGCATGCTGTTCAATCAAGCGCGAACGCTGCCTCCGTGGCGAGGGAGCTTGCTCCCGCTGGGGTGCGAAGCGCCCCCAACGAGACGACTGCAGGCTTTCAGATCGAACTCGGTGACCGTCTTTTGGGGCTGCTGTGCAGCCCAGCGCGAGCAAGCTCGCTCGCCACGGGGCATGTGTTCGGCATCCCTGTTCCTTTGAACAGTGTCAGGACTGCAACGGCATGGTCAGTTCGACCCGCAAACCGTCATCACGACTCTCGAAATGCAGCACGCAACCGCAGCGCTGGACAATCGCCTGGACAATCGCCAGGCCCAGGCCGCAACCGGTGCTCGAACCATTGCGCCAGAAGCGTTGAGTCAGGTGTTGCAGGTCCTCGTCGGCTATCCCCGGACCGTGGTCGCGCACCTTAAAATGCACGCGATTGCCGGTGGTTTCCAGGCTCAGCTCCACGACCGCGTCCGCTGGCGTGTGGCGCAAGGCATTGTCGAGCAGGTTGCGCAGCGCGGCAATCGACAACACCGAGGGCATCTGCACCGGTGCCTGGGAATAACTGGCCGGCAGGTGCAGCTTGATCCGGCTACGGTCGCCACTCGCCGCGTCCTGAATCGCCAGGCGGGCGACCTGTTCGGCGCTGCACTGCACACCATCGTCGAACGACAGGCTGCCCTCGACGCGGGCCAGCAACAGCAGTTGCTCCAGGGTTCGGTGCAAGCGGTCGGCGCCCTCTTCAGCTCGGGCCAGGGACTGGTCACGGGCAGCCCCTTCAGTCATGCGGGCCACTTGCAGGTGGGTCTTGATGGCCGTCAGCGGGCTGCGCAGCTCATGGGCTGCGTCGCCGGTCAGCCGACGCTCGCGCTCGATGGTCTTGCCAATGCGCTGGAACAGCTGGTTCTGGGTCTCTAGCAACGGCTGCAATTCACTGGGCAACGGCTGGATCTGCAGGGGTTCAAGGGAATCGGCGCTACGGCGCATCAAGGCGTCACGCATGCGGTTGAGTGGCGCCAGCCCCTGGCCAATGCCCAGCCACAGCAGGCACAGGCAGCCGAGCAAGGCCACGCCCACCGGCACCGAAGCGGCCAGCAATATCGACAGGTTCAACGCTTCGCGTTCCACTTGCCGGTCGGCCGTGGTGATGCGCAGGTCGCCACGGGCCAGGGTGAAGCTGCGCCAACGGGCGCCGTCGATCATCTGATCGTGGAAGCCCAGCTTTTCCGCTTCCAGGGTTTGCTCGGGTGTCGCATGACTGCGGGCCAGGATTTCGCCGCGCAACGAGCTGACCTGACAGGCCATCCCCCCCGGAACATTCAACTGTTCGGCACTGAAATGGGTGCCCTCGCCCTTGCTCGGCAAGGGCGGCAGCTGCTCCAGCAGCCCAGCCACCATGCGCGCCGACGCCACCAGCCGCTGATCGAGGGAGAACATCATCTGGTTACGCAGGTCGCTGAGCATCCAGGCCGCGGCCAATGCCCAGATCATCGCGAAAGCCGCGCCGAGGGTCAGGCTCAGGCGCACGCGCAAACTCATCACTTCGATTGCTCTCCAGCGTCCGCCGGCCCCAGGCGATAACCCAGCCCCCGCACGGTCTCGACAATGCCATTGCCGAGCTTGCGCCGCAGGTGATGGATATGAACGTTGAGGGCGTTGCTTTCCAGTTCATCGCTGAAACCGTACACGCTGTCCTTGAGTTGCTCGGTGGACAGCACCCGGCCACGATTGTGCAGCAAGGCCTGCAGCAGCGATTGCTCGCGGCGCGACAGGTCCACCGGCTGGCCGGCCAGCAAGGTTTCCCGGCTGCTGGGGTCGTAGGTCAGGGCCCCGTGTTCGATCAGGTTGACGCTGCGACCCGCGACCCGACGCAACAGGGTGTGCAGGCGCGCGGCCAGCTCGCGCAAGTCGAAGGGTTTGAGCAGGTAATCGTCGGCACCGGCTTGCAGGCCATCGACACGGTCGGTGACCGAGTCGCGGGCGGTGAGAATCAGCACCGGAATCTCCAGGCCTTGCTGGCGCAGTTGCTGAAGCAGTTTCAAGCCGTCTTCATCGGGCAGCCCCAGGTCGAGCACCATCACCTCGAACTCGGCGACCTTGAGCATCGCCCGGGCAGACGACGCCGTGGCCACATGTTCCACGGTCATGCCCTGGGCCGTAAGGCCGGCAACAATACCGCTGGCGATCAGCTCATCGTCTTCACAGACAAGTACATGCATGGTGAGACCTGTAGAAAAGTGTTGATTAAGAAGGCACCGGATTAAGCCGACATTATGCCCCAGCTATCATCGCCACAAGGATAACGCGGTTAATCATCGGTTAATCGCGACCCTTCATGGTGCACCCTACTTGCACCGGTATAAGGTTTACCCATGCGTCGTCTGTTTCTATTCATGCTGTTTGTTTTCGCAGGCCTGGCCCAGGCCGCCGCCAACCCGTTTGAAACCAAGCCTGATTTCCTGCCGGTGGACAAGGCGTTCATCTTGACCTCCGAACGCCTGGAATCCGGGGAAACCCAGCTGTTCTGGCAAATTGCCGACGGCTACTACCTGTACCAGAAACGCCTGACTTTCAACGGTCTGCCAGAGGCCCAAGCCCCTGCGCTGCCCGAGGGCGAAGCCCACAGCGATGAGTTCTTTGGTGATCAGCAGGTCTATCGCCAGGGCCTGGAGCTGAAGATCCCGGCCGACGCCACGGGCCGGATCAAAGTGGGTTTCCAGGGCTGCGCCGATGCTGGCCTGTGTTACCCGCCACAGACCCAGGTCGTTGACCTGGGCGGTATCGTGCCTGCCGTCAACATCGTAGAAGCACCGGATCAAGCCCTGGCCAGTGGCCTGCAACAGCGCGCGCTGGGCTGGAGCTTGCTGGTGTTCTTCGGCCTGGGCCTGCTGCTCGCGTTCGCCCCTTGTTCATTGCCCATGCTGCCGATCCTCGCCGGCTTGATCGTCGGCAGTGGTGCCAGTGCCAAGCGCGGTTTTGCCCTGGCCGGCAGTTATGTGGTGAGCATGGCGCTGGTGTATGCGGCACTGGGTGTGCTGGCGGCATTGCTGGGGGCCAATCTGCAGGCATGGCTGCAGAATCCCTGGCTGCTGGGCAGTTTCGCGGTGATCTTTGTACTGCTGTCGCTGCCGATGTTCGGCTTCTTTGAACTGCAATTGCCGGTGGCCGTGCGTGACCGTCTGGAAAACGCCAGCCGCAAACAGGGGGGTGGCAGCCTGCTCGGGGCTGGTGCGCTGGGGGCATTATCCGGTTTGCTGGTAGGCCCGTGCATGACCGCGCCACTGGCCGGAGCCTTGTTGTACATCGCCCAGAGCGGCAATGCGCTGCATGGCGGGTTGATCCTGTTCACGATGGGCATCGGCATCGGTTTGCCACTGTTGCTGCTGGTGACCGTCGGCAATCGCTTCCTGCCCAAGCCCGGCACCTGGATGAACCTGCTCAAGGGCATTTTCGGTTTCCTGTTCCTCGGCACCGCGCTGGTCATGCTCCGACCGGTGCTGGATGAGTCGTTGTGGGTCGGTTTGTGGGGTGCGCTGTTGCTGATCATTGCCTACAGCGCCTGGCGCCACACCGGCGGGTTCGGTCGTGCCGCCCATGTGTTCGGTGGCCTGGCACTGCTGTCCGGGTTGTGGGGCAGCATGTTGATGATCGGCGCTGCCGGCGGCAGTGATGACCTGTTCAGGCCCTTGCAGGTCTATCGCGCACACGCCTCCACGGGAGTGGCCAGCCCTACGGCCCACGACGCCTTCATCACGGTCAAGGACGCCACCGCGCTGCAACGTGAACTGGACACGGCACGCGCCCAGGGCCAGTGGGTGCTGCTGGACTACTACGCCGACTGGTGCGTGTCGTGCAAGATCATGGAGAAACAGGTGTTCGGCAAACCCCAAGTGCTGGAGGCGTTGAAGGATGTGCGCTTGCTGCGCCTGGATGTCACCGCCGACAATGCCGACAGCCGTGAACTGCTCGACCGTTACAAAGTGCCCGGGCCGCCCAGCCTGTTGTGGATCGGCACCGACGGCGAAGAACGCCGCAGCCAGCGCATGACCGGAGAGGTCGATGCCGCCGGTTTCCTCCAACACTGGAACATCGTCCGGAACGCTCTTTGATGCTGACCTTTACCCTCGGCACCTTTGCCATTGCGCTCAATCATTTGCTGCTGATCAGCGCCTTGGGACTGGCCACCCTGGTCGGCTGGCGCGTGGCCAAGCGCGGAGGCGAGAACCCCGAGTCGGTGCTGTTCGGGTTATTCATGCTGGGCCTGCTTGCCGCCAGAACGGGGTTCGTGGTCGCCTACTGGCCTCACTACCGCGGTGACCCGTGGCAAATCATCGACCTGCGCGATGGCGGTTTCCTCGCCTGGCCGGGGGTGATTGTGCTGCTACTGGCAACGGTGGCGTGGGGCTGGCGTCGTCCGCCCCTGCGCAAACCACTGGGGTACGGCGTGGCCAGCGGTCTGTTGTTCTGGCTGCTGGCGAGCCTGTCCCTGAATCTGTATGAACAAGGCACCCGCCTGCCGGAAATCGCCTTGCACAATGCCGCCGGCGAAACCGTGCAACTGGCCGACTATCAGGGTGGCCCCCTGGTGATCAACCTCTGGGCCACCTGGTGCCCTTCCTGCCGGCGGGAAATGCCGGTGCTGGAAAATGCCCAGCAACAACGACCCGACCTGACCTTTCTGTTCGTCAATCAGGCTGAAAGCATGCAGAGCGTCAGCACCTTCCTCGCCACCCAGGGCCTGAGCCTGTCGAACGTCCTGTTTGACCGTGGCGGCCGGTTGGGCCAGGCCATCGGCTCCATGGCATTGCCGACGACGCTGTTCTACAGCGCCGAGGGTCGCCTGCTCGGCAGCCACCTGGGCGAGCTTTCAGAAGCCAGCCTGGCCCGCGCACTGGAAAATTTCGATACCCCCTCTACCCCCATTCAGGCCACACCGCCAAGGAAACTGCCATGCCCCGCTTCCGCCATCTGCTGACGATGACCCTGGGCGCAGCCCTGCTGCAAAGCCCCTTGCTCCACGCCGAAGAACTGCCTGCGGCAATCCGCAAGATTGAAGAGAAAGGCGCGAAGATCATTGGCAGCTTCGATGCACCCGATGGTTTGCGCGGTTATGCAGCGCAATACCAGAACCGAGGCATGGCCCTGTACCTGACGCCCGACGGCAAGCACGTGTTGCTGGGCAACCTGTATGACGCCAATGGCAAGGACCTGAGCGCCGAGCCGTTGCAAAAGCTGGTGTACGCGCCGATGGCCAAGGAGGTCTGGGCGAAGATGGAGTCCAGCGCCTGGATCGCCGACGGCAACAAGGACGCCCCTCGAGTGGTGTACCTGTTCAGCGACCCGAACTGCCAGTACTGCACCCTGTTCTGGGAGCAGGCCAGGCCCTGGGTGAAGTCCGGCAAGGTGCAACTGCGGCACATCATGGTCGGCATCATCCGTGAAGACAGCCCGGGCAAATCCGCCGCCCTGCTGGCCAGCAAAGACCCGAGCAAGGCCCTGGACGACCATGAAAAGGCCGGTAAACAAAGCGCACTCAAGGCGCTGCCAACCATTCCCCAAGAGGTCCAGGACAAACTCAATGCCAACATGGCATTGATGGAAGAACTCGAACTGTCCGCCACCCCGGCGATCTTCTACCTCGACGCCAAGGGTGACCTGCAACAGCAACAAGGCGCACCGTCGCCTGACAAACTGGCGAAGATACTCGGGCCTAAATAACGACGACGGGAGCAGCCGAGCGCCGCCCAGCTCTCTCCCGCCGTTGATCCGCGCATTGAACCAGCCCCCCACTCCCTGTGGGCAATTCCATGCTTGAGCTCCCAAGCATGGAATTTCGTGGATTTTGGCTTTGGCTTCTCAAGCCAAACATCACCCAGGCCGGCCTACCTGCGATTGCAATGGCTCAATCGCTGAAGATCAAGCCACCACCCCCGCATCCGCCCGCAACCCCAGCGCCTCGACGGCATTGATCGCGCACTGCTCATCGACATCCGACAGATCACCGCTGATCCCCACGGCACCCAGCACATTGCCTTCCTGATCCCGAATCAGCACCCCCCCCGGTGCGGGGACCACGCTGCCCTGCCCCAGGCTGTTCAACGCCGCGATAAACGCCGGACGCTGTTGTGCGTCCAGTGCCAATAGCCGCGAGCCCTTGCCCAGCGCAATCGCGCCCCAGGCTTTGCCGATCGCAATGTCGGGACGCAGCAGGCTCGCGCCGTCTTCGCGCTGCAGAGTGATCAGATGCCCGCCGGCATCCAGTACCGCAATGGTCAGGGGGGCTGCATTGATTGCTCGCCCGGCGGCGATGGCCTCGTTGACCAGGTTGACTGCGACTTTCAAGGTTAAAGCGCTCATGGGTGCCGTCCTTATTTTGTTATGGGAAAGCCGTTGGGTTCTTTTTGTCGAGAAACCCGATGGAACAAATAGAACACAATCAGTTATTTTTTTGTATACAATAACTCTCGAAAAGCGCCTCATGCGACGAAACGCCACAGTGTTTATGGGCTTCCGACGAATGAAACAAGTGCTTGAGAAAATGGATTGACCTGCGCCGTCCGCCGTGAATACACTCTGCGCAAAGCCACTTGTATACAATTACAAAACGTAAAGAGGCACAAAACCATGAGCAAAATGAGAGCAATCGAAGCCGCCGTTCTGGTGATGCGCCGTGAAGGGGTTGATACCGCTTTTGGCATTCCGGGCGCTGCCATCAACCCGCTGTACTCCGCCCTGCAAAAGGTCGGCGGCATCGATCACGTCCTCGCTCGCCACGTTGAAGGCGCCTCGCACATGGCCGAGGGCTACACCCGCACCAAAGCCGGCAACATCGGCGTGTGCATCGGTACTTCCGGCCCTGCCGGTACCGACATGGTCACCGGGCTCTACAGCGCCTCGGCCGACTCGATTCCAATCCTTTGCATCACCGGCCAGGCACCCCGCGCCCGTATGCACAAGGAAGACTTCCAGGCTGTCGATATCACCACCATCGTCAAGCCAGTGACCAAGTGGTCGACCACCGTCATGGAACCGGGCCAAGTGCCTTACGCGTTCCAGAAGGCCTTCTATGAAATGCGCTCCGGCCGCCCAGGCCCAGTGTTGATTGACCTGCCGTTCGACGTGCAGATGGCCGAAATCGAATTCGACATCGACGCCTACCAACCGCTGCCATTGGCCAAGCCGAGCGCGACCCGCGTGCAGGTGGAAAAAGCCCTGGCCATGCTCGACCAGGCTGAACGTCCATTGCTGGTGGCCGGTGGCGGCATCATCAATGCCGATGCCAGCGACCTGCTGGTGGAGTTCGCCGAGCTGACTGGTATTCCAGTCATTCCGACCCTGATGGGCTGGGGCACCATTCCGGACGATCACCCGTTGATGGTCGGCATGGTTGGCCTGCAGACGTCGCACCGCTACGGCAACGCCACGATGCTGAAATCCGACGTGGTGCTGGGCGTGGGTAACCGTTGGGCCAACCGTCATACCGGTTCGGTCGACGTGTACACCGAAGGTCGCAAATTCATTCACGTCGACATCGAGCCGACCCAGATCGGCCGCGTGTTCACCCCGGACCTGGGCATCGTTTCCGACGCCGCCGCCGCGCTGACCGTATTCATCGAAGTCGCTCGTGAATGGCAGGCTGCCGGCAAACTGAAAAACCGCAGTGCCTGGTTGCAAGACTGCCAGCAACGCAAAGCCAGCCTGCAGCGCAAGACTCACTTCGACAACGTACCGGTCAAGCCGCAACGCGTTTACGAGGAGATGAACCAGGTGTTCGGCAAGGACACCTGCTACGTCAGCACCATCGGTCTGTCGCAGATTGCCGGCGCGCAGTTCCTGCACGTCTACAAGCCGCGCCACTGGATCAACTGTGGCCAGGCCGGCCCGCTGGGCTGGACCATTCCGGCTGCGCTGGGCGTGGTCAAGGCTGACCCGAGCCGCAAGGTTGTGGCACTCTCGGGCGACTACGACTTCCAGTTCATGATTGAAGAACTGGCAGTGGGCGCGCAGTTCAAACTGCCGTACATCCATGTCGTGGTGAACAACTCGTACCTGGGCCTGATCCGTCAGGCGCAGCGCGGTTTCGACATGGACTACTGCGTACAGTTGTCCTTCGACAACCTCAATGCGCCAGAACTCAACGGCTATGGGGTTGACCATGTCGCCGTGGCCGAGGGCCTGGGTTGCAAGGCGCTGCGCGTGTTCGAACCGGCCGACATCGCCCCTGCCCTGCGCAAGGCGCAAGAGCTGATGAAAGAGTTCAAGGTTCCAGTGATCGTCGAGATTATCCTGGAGCGCGTGACCAACATTTCCATGGGTACCGAGATCAACGCTGTCAACGAGTTCGAAGACCTGGCGCTGGTCGGCAACGACGCACCGACTGCAATTTCGATGCTCGATTAACGGCTACAGATCGTTCCCACTGTGGGAGCGGGCTTGCTCGCGAAGACGGCTTCACATCCAACAGCGATGTTGACCGCTACACCGCTTTCGCGGGCAAGCCCACTCCCACAAGGGACCTCACACATTTACAGGAGACCACCATGCCGCGTTTCGCAGCCAACCTGTCCATGCTGTTTACCGAGCAGGATTTTCTTGCCCGCTTCGAAGCGGCCGCCAAGGCCGGCTTCAGTGGTGTCGAATACCTGTTCCCGTACGATTTCAGCTCCGCCGAAATCAAGGCGCAACTGGATGCCAACGGTCTGACCCAAGTGCTGTTCAACCTGCCGGCCGGTGATTGGGCCAAAGGTGAACGCGGGATCGCCTGCCACCCTGATCGCGTGGAAGAGTTCCGCGCCGGCGTGGACCTGGCGATCGCCTATGCGCAAGTGCTGGGCAACACCCAGATCAACTGCCTGGCCGGTATCCGCCCACAAGGCGTCGACGATGCCACGGTAGAAAAAACCTTTGTCGCCAACCTCAGGTTCGCCGCCGACAAGCTGCAAGCAGCCGGCATCAAGCTGGTGATGGAAGCCATCAACACCCGCGACATCCCGGGCTTCTACCTGAACAACACCGCGCAAGCCCTGTCGATTCGCGAACAAGTGGGCAGTGCCAACCTGTTCCTGCAATACGACATCTACCACATGCAAATCATGGAAGGTGACCTGGCGCGCACCATGGCCACGCACCTGGGCGAGATCAACCACATCCAGCTGGCCGACAACCCCGGCCGCAACGAACCAGGCACCGGAGAAATCAACTACCGCTTCCTGTTCGAACACCTGGATCGCATCGGTTATCAAGGCTGGGTGGGTTGTGAATACAAGCCACTGACCACCACCGAAGCCGGTCTTGGCTGGTTGAAAACCCATAACGCAATTTGAGATTGAAACCGGGCTTTTGTGGCGAGGGAGCTTGCTCCCGTCGGCCGGTCCGCGTTCGGGCGAAGCAGTCGTAAATCCTGAGCACCGGCTCTACCTGATTCACTGCAGTGAAGGGCTGTGGGGCCGCTTCGCGTCCCAGCGGGAGCAAGCTCCCTCGCCACAAAAAGTGGTCGCCTCAGCTACGTGCGCACTATTTGGCTACATAAAAACAAGAGGATTTTCTCATGGCTAAAATCGGATTTATCGGCACCGGCATCATGGGCCACCCAATGGCGTTGAACCTGCAGAAAGCCGGTCACAGCCTGTTCCTGTCGGCACACCACGACCCAGCCCCGGCAGACCTGATCGCCGCTGGCGCGGTGGCGCTGGCGAACCCGAAAGAAGTCGCCCAGGAAGCCGAATTCATCATCGTCATGGTGCCGGATACCCCGCAGGTTGACGACGTACTGTTCCGCGCCGACGGCATCGCTGCCGGTGTCGGCCCTGGCAAAGTCGTGATCGACATGAGCTCGATCTCGCCGACCGCGACCAAAACCTTCGCCGCCAAAATCAATGAAAAAGGCGCGCAATACCTCGACGCCCCGGTCTCCGGTGGTGAAGTCGGCGCCAAGGCCGCGACGCTGAGCATCATGGTCGGCGGCGACGCCAACGCCTTCGAACGCGCCCTGCCACTGTTCCAGGCCATGGGCAAGAACATCACCCTGGTTGGTGGCAATGGCGACGGTCAAACCGCCAAGGTGGCCAACCAGATCATCGTCGCGCTGAACATCCAGGCCGTTGCCGAAGCGCTGTTGTTCGCCTCGAAAAACGGTGCCGATCCGGCCAAGGTGCGTGAAGCCCTGATGGGTGGCTTTGCTTCGTCGAAGATTCTCGAAGTCCACGGCGAGCGCATGATCAAAGGCACCTTCGATCCGGGCTTCCGCATCAGCCTGCACCAGAAAGACCTCAACCTGGCGCTGGCCGGTGCTCGCGAGCTGGGCATCAACTTGCCGAACACCGCCAACACCCAGCAAGTGTTCAGCACCTGCGCGGCCATCGGTGGCAGCAACTGGGACCACTCGGCGCTGATCAAGGGCCTGGAACACATGGCGAACTTCTCGATCCGCGATAAGTAAGCCCTGTCCGGTACTGATCGTTCCCACGCGCAGCAAAGGAACACATCCCAGCCGAAGCGGACGCGGAGCGTCCATTGAGGCATTCCCACGCCGAGCGTGGGAACGATCATTAGCGCTGTTCCAAAAACAATAAGATTGGGAGCCCGCCATGTCGGTCGATCCGCAACAATTCCTGCGCGACCTGTTCGCTACCGCCATCGACGCGGCCCATCCGCAACAGGTCCTCGAAGCCCATTTACCCAAAGACCGCAGCGGCCGGGTGATCGTCATCGGTGCCGGCAAGGCTGCCGCGGCCATGGCGCTGGTGGTCGAGCGCTGCTGGCAGGGTGAAGTGTCCGGCCTGGTCGTCACCCGCTACGGTCACGGCGCACCGTGCGAAAAAATCGAAGTGGTCGAAGCCGCCCACCCGGTGCCCGACGCCGCCGGCCTGGCCGTGGCCGAGCGCGTCCTGGAACGGGTCAGCAACCTCAGCGAAGACGACCGCGTGATCTTCCTTCTGTCAGGAGGCGGTTCGGCCCTGCTGGCCCTGCCCGCTGCCGGGATCACCCTGGCCGACAAACAGGCGATCAACAAAGCCCTGCTCAAGTCCGGCGCGACCATTGGCGAGATGAACTGCGTGCGCAAGCACCTCTCGGCGATCAAGGGCGGACGCCTGGGCAAAGCCTGCTGGCCCGCGACGGTCTACACCTATGCCATTTCCGATGTCCCGGGCGACCTCGCCACGGTGATCGCCTCCGGCCCGACCGTGGCCGACCCAAGCACCTCGGCAGACGCGCTGGCCATTCTCAAACGCTACGCCATCGATGTCCCGGCATCGGTACGCAGTTGGCTGCAAAACCCCGAATCCGAGACCGTGAAACCTGGCGATCCATGCCTGGCGCGCAACCACTTCCAACTGATTGCCCGCCCCCAGCAATCCCTGGAAGCGGCCGCGGTGAAAGCCCGTCAAGCTGGTTTCAGCCCGTTGATCCTCGGTGACCTGGAAGGCGAGTCCCGCGAAGTGGCGAAAGTCCATGCCGGGATCGCGCGCCAGGTGGTGCTGCACGGCCAGCCCCTGGCGGCTCCCTGCGTGATCCTGTCGGGGGGTGAAACCACGGTCACCGTACGCGGCAATGGCCGTGGTGGACGCAACGCCGAGTTCCTGCTCAGCCTGACCGACAGCCTCAAAGGCCTGCCGGGTGTCTACGCCCTGGCCGGCGATACCGACGGCATCGACGGTTCCGAGGACAACGCCGGCGCCATCATGACCCCGGACAGCTACGCCCGCGCCGCGGCGCTGGGTTTGAGTGCCAGCGATGAACTGGACAACAACAATGGCTACGGCTACTTCGAGGCGCTCGACGCCCTGATCGTCACCGAGCCGACGCGCACCAACGTCAACGACTTCCGTGCCATCCTGATCCTCGAGAGCCCTAAACATGACGCCTGATAAAAAGGTCAAAATCCTCGCCACCCTGGGTCCCGCCACCGACGGGATCGACACCATTCGCGAGCTGGTGCAGGCCGGGGTCAACATCTTCCGCCTGAACTTCAGCCACGGCGAGCACGCCGATCACGCCCAGCGCTATCAGTGGATCCGCGAAGTCGAACGCCAGCTCAACTACCCGCTCGGCATTCTGATGGACCTGCAAGGCCCGAAACTGCGGGTCGGCAAGTTCGCCCAAGGCAAGGTGCAACTGGTCCGGGGGCAAGCCTTGCGCCTGGACCTGGATACCACACCGGGCGATGAACACCGGGTCAACCTGCCGCACCCGGAAATCATCGCCGCCCTGGAACCCGGCATGGACCTGCTGCTGGACGACGGCAAGCTGCGCCTGCGGGTGGTGACCAAGTACACCGACGCCATCGACACCACAGTGCTCAATGGCGGTGAACTGTCGGACCGCAAGGGCGTCAACGTGCCGCAAGCGGTACTCGACCTCAGCCCGCTGACCGACAAGGATCGCCGCGACCTGAGTTTCGGCCTGGAGCTGGGTGTGGACTGGGTGGCCCTGTCGTTCGTCCAGCGTCCTGACGACATTCGTGAAGCCCGTTCGCTGATCGGCGACAAAGCCTTTCTGATGGCGAAAATCGAGAAGCCATCGGCCGTTGAACAGTTGCGCGAGATCGCCGAACTGAGCGACGCAATCATGGTGGCCCGTGGTGACCTGGGCGTGGAAGTCCCGGCCGAGAGCGTGCCGCAGATCCAGAAAGACATCATCAGCACCTGCCGCCAGCTCGGCAAGCCAGTGGTGGTGGCGACCCAGATGCTGGAGTCGATGCGTTTCTCTCCGGCACCGACCCGTGCCGAGGTCACCGATGTGGCCACGGCCGTGGCCGAGGGCACTGACGCGGTGATGCTGTCGGCGGAAACCGCCTCCGGCGACTATCCGCTCGAAGCCGTGCAGATGATGAGCAAGATCATCCGCCAGGTCGAAAGCGGCCCGGATTATCAGGCACAGCTGGACGTCAGCCGACCGAAAGCCGAGGCCACTACCTCGGACGCCATCAGTTGCGCCATTCGCCGGATCAGCAACATCCTGCCGGTTGCGGTGCTGGTGAACTACAGCGAGTCAGGCACCTCGAGCTTGCGCGCCGCTCGCGAGCGCCCTTCGGTGCCGATCCTCAACCTGACCCCCAACCTGTCGACCGCGCGGCGCCTGAGCGTGGCCTGGGGCGTGCACTCAGTGGTCAACGATCGCCTGCGCCAGGTGGATGAAGTGTGCTCTACCGCGCTGGAAATCGCCCAGGCGCAAGGCATGGCCCAGCGTGGCGACACGTTGTTGATCACCGCCGGTGTGCCTTTCGGTCAACCCGGGTCGACTAACTCACTGCGAATAGAGACATTGATCTAACGAACTGCCCTTGTGGCGAGGGAGCAAGCTCGCGCTCGACTGCAGAGCAGTCGTCTTTCGGCATGACAGTTTCCACAGAAAACTGCATTCACCGATTGTGGGGCCACTTTGCGGCCCAGCGGGAGCACGCTCCCTCGCCATGGGGTTTTATGCAACTCCCCGGTAATGATCTTCATGCCTGCCAACCACTTCAACACCCATTGCCCCGATTGGGCCACTGCCCTGCTCAACGGCTTCAGCCAGATTTTCCTCCAGCGCAACCCGCTGTGCGGCCTGCTGTGCCTGCTGGCCATCCTCCTGACGGCCCCGGCCTTGCTCGGCGGTGCCCTGCTGGGTGGCGTTGCCGGCTTGCTCACCGCGCAACGTCGTGGCTACGCCAAGGCGGATCGCCAGGCCGGCCTGTTCAGCTACAACGGCGTATTGATCGGCCTGTTGCTGAGCCTGGCCTTCAGCTGGTCGGCCATGCTGCCGCCCCTGATCCTCGCCTCCGGCGGGTTGAGCGCCATGCTCACCGAGCAATGGCTCAAACGCACCCGCGAGCAGCGCTTTCTACCCGCCTATACCGCGCCCTTCGTGCTCTTGGGCTGGTTGCTCCTGAGCTTCGCCGCGCCCACCCCTGCAACGCCCGACCCCGTGGCCGAACTCACGGCCTTGAACCTGCTGGGCGCCGGACTCAAGGGCCTGGGTCAAGTCATGTTCCTCGACCATCCGCTGGCGGGTGTCCTGATCGCCGCCGGTTTACTGCTCGCCGATCGCCGCGCCGCCCTCTGGGCGCTGGTGGGTTCTGCCGCCGGCCTGACCTGCGCCCTGTGGATGAACGACACCTCAAGCGCCTTGCTCGGCCTGCAGGGCTACAACCCGGCACTGGCGGCCCTGGCCCTCAGCCAGCAACGCCGCCAACCCTGGCTGCCGCTGCTGGGTATCGCGCTGGCGATCCTGCTCACACCGGCCTTCGCCGCCATGGGCCTGGCAACGCTGACCGCGCCCTTCATCCTCGCCTGCTGGTTGCTGCGTGCCGGCATTCGCCTGCTGCGCCACACAACCCGCGACCGTTCGCCTTGCCAAACCCCGGAGAATCAACCTAGGCTGCGCTGATTTAAAGCCAAGGCGATGTGAATGGACAGCAGGGACACGTGGCGCAATCGCCTGTACGTGATTATTTTCCAGACCGACACGCCGGCGGGACGGCGCTTCGACACCAGCTTGCTGCTGATCATCTTCGCCAGCCTGGTGGTGGTGATCCTGGACAGCATCGATGACGTCCATCAGAACTACGCCGGCCTGCTGGCCGCCATCGAATGGGGCTTCACCGCGATTTTCCTGCTCGAGTACGGCCTGCGCCTGTACTGCTCCCCCAAACCGCTGCGCTATGCCTTCAGCTTCTATGGCCTGGTTGACCTGCTGGCGATCGTGCCGGGGATCCTGGCGCTGTATTACAGCGACGCCCAGTACCTGTTGATCATCCGGGTCATCCGGATGCTGCGGATCTTCCGCGTGCTCAAGCTCGGCCCCTACCTCAAGCAGGCCCATTACCTGCTCGACGCCTTGCGCGGCAGCAAACAGAAAATCCTGGTGTTCCTGCTCAGTGTCTGCACCCTGGTCACGGTGTTCGGCACCCTGATGTACGTGGTCGAAGGCCCGGAACATGGCTTTACCAGCATTCCCAAAGGCATCTATTGGGCAATCGTGACCCTGACTACCGTCGGTTACGGCGACATCGTGCCCAAGACCATATTGGGCCAGATCATTTCGTCGATGGTGATGATCACCGGTTACTCGATCATTGCCGTGCCCACCGGGATCTTCACCGCGGAACTGGCCAACGCCATGCGCGGGGAAAAGCTGCAACACGACTGCCCGGTGTGCAGCAAAGACAACCATGAACACGGCGCGTCATTCTGCTCACGCTGCGGAAACGCACTATTCAAGAAAATCGAATAAGCAAAGCACTTTTTAGTATTTAAAGAGCTATAGAGCTCCAGCTATAGTCGACGGCAAATTGCCTTCACTCTCTCGAACAAAAGGAATGTGCAGTGAAAAAGATCTTTGGCGCTTCACTTCTGGCCGCTGGCCTGACCCTCGCTAGCATGGCTCAAGCCGCACCGACCCTGCTCAACGTTTCCTACGACGTGATGCGCGATTTCTACAAGGACTACAACACTGCCTTCCAGAAACACTGGCAAGCCGAGCACAACGAAAACATCACCGTGCAGATGTCCTTCGGCGGCTCCAGCAAACAGGCGCGCTCGGTGATCGACGGCCTGCCAGCCGACATCATCACCATGAACATGGCCACCGACATCAACGCATTGGCCGACAACGGCAAACTGGTCCCTGAGAACTGGGTCACCCGCCTGCCGAACAACAGTGCACCGTTCACCTCGGCCACCGTGTTCATCGTCCGCAAAGGCAACCCCAAAGCCCTGAAAGACTGGCCAGACCTGCTCAAGGATGGTGTCGAGGTCATCGTGCCAAACCCGAAAACCTCGGGTAACGGCCGCTACACCTACCTGTCGGCCTGGGGCTACGTGCTGAAAAACGGCGGCGACGAGAACAAGGCCAAGGACTTCGTCGGCAAACTGTTCAAGCAAGCCCCGGTGCTCGACACCGGTGGCCGCGCCGCCACCACCACCTTCATGACCAACCAGATCGGCGACGTGCTGGTGACCTTCGAAAACGAAGCGGAAATGATCGCCCGCGAGTTCGGCCGCGACCAGTTCGAAGTGATCTACCCAAGCGTCTCCGCCGAAGCCGAGCCACCGGTGAGCGTGGTCGACAAGGTCGTCGACAAGAAAGGCACCCGCGCCGCCGCCGACGAGTACCTGAAATACCTGTGGTCCCCACAAGGCCAGGAAATCGCCGCCGCCAACTACCTGCGCCCGCGTGACCCGGCCATCCTGGCCAAATACACCGACCGCTTCCCGACAGTCGACTTCCTGTCAGTGGAGAAAACCTTCGGTGACTGGCGCACCGTGCAGAAAACCCACTTCAACGATGGCGGTGTTTTCGACCAGATCTATAGCGGCCAGTAACCGCTGAGCGAGACATGAAAAAGGCGACCTTGGGGTCGCCTTCTTCTTGTCATCCCCGTTCGGATCCGACTAAGGAAGCATCGCTTCCACTTCAACCTCTATCAGCCATTGCGGTAGCGAAAGACCACTCACCATCACCCACGATGACGCCGGCGGATTGCTCGGAAAACGCTCCAACAACACCTTGGTGATCTGGTCCTGCTGATCACGGGCAGACTCGACAATGTAAATCCGCATCATCACCACATGAGACAAGTCTCCACCCGCCTCGGCCAGTATGGCCTCGATGTTGTCGAATGCCTTGTCCGCTTGTTCGCGCAGCCCCAGGGCAACCGTGCGCTCACACTCATCGACACCAACCTGACCGGATAACAACAAACGGCGCCCGCCGCTCACTTCAACGGCCTGGCTGAAACCGTACTGCAGCGAGTTGAAAACGGTTGAAGGATTCAAAACCGACTTCTGCATAGGGACTCCCGATTCCTTGAGATGATCGGGAAAACTAAACCAACACCCATCAGAGTTCTACCCGAATTCCACCCGCTGCAATACCAGGAAACGTAACTACTCGGGACGAAGTTACTCCTATTACCTGCAGGTGTTTCTCAATGCCGCACCAGTTTTTCCAATGCCGCGTCCGCCAAAAAGGAAGAGCGGCTTTTAACGTTATGCTCGCGCACATAGCGGTCAATACGCTGGATCACGTAGCCCGGCAACGTCACGTTGACCTTCTCGGTTTTGCCTAGATAAGGCGCGATGTCCAGCTCCAGCATCCCCCAGCCCATGTCGGCAAAATCCGGGTTACTGCGGTGCGACGCGGCAGAAGTCGGCATCGGAATATCTTCCCCGCCTGCGGCGATCTCCTGCAGCATGATGTGAGCAACTTCTACCGCTGCGTTGTAAGCCTCTTCAAACGTGTCGCCTGCGGTGACAGCGCCCGGAATATCGGGGATCTGAATACCGATGGCGGTGTTCTCGTCGCCCCATTCGATACAGATGGGAAATTGCATTACGGATCTCCTGCGTAACTGGCTACCGGGTAATGAAGCCCGGCTCGCCTCCTGATGCTTTTAACCGTCCCGATCGGTAAGTCGTTCTTAGGATGGGGTACGGGTATCGTGAAAGGACTGTAAGGGTGAGTGAAGATGTGATGACTGCCAGTGACCCGATCGAGCCTCCAGCCCGCAGCCTCCAGTTCCTTGATCAATAACCTGCTCTGCACCTCACGCCTCCTTGCACCGGCCCAAATAAAAATAACCCCAGAGTTACTTTTACTCAAGCACAAAAAGTCGCGTCGTGACGTACGGTTGTTTTACAGCGTGTTGAATTGATCGGTGTCTGCGGCGAGGACTGGGCCGGTAGATGCATTGAACCCACCTGCAAAAACGGCGACCCGAAGGTCGCCGTTTGCGTTACTGCCCGTACTGCCGGCCCAGCCCCGACGGCACGCCATGGATATCGGTATCCTCCCATGGCCCCTGCGGGCTGATGCTGCGGCTCCAACCGTTGTTCCAGCGGTAGTAGGTGCGCTGGCGGTAGAAGACGTTGGTCTGGTCGTCGAGGACATAGACGCCCAGCCTGGCATCCCAGTGGCTGTTGCCGCCAGGAGGCGGGGCGAAGCTTGCCGAGGTGCGCGGCAGGGGCTTGCCCGGTTTGTTCGGGGTCACCGGCTTGCTGGGCGCCGTGGAGGGCCCAGGCTTGGTCGTCGGGCCCGATGGCGGGATCGGCGGCAATGGCCGGGTATCCGGTGTTGGCTCCTGGACCGCACAGGCGCTCAACCCCAAAACCAGACTGAGCAGAGTGATACGGGCGAATACGGTCATTGCGGTGTTTCCTGGTTATTTGTCCGGACTGTCGATGGTCAGTTTTTGCGGCGCGGTGGTGCTGCTGGCCAAAGGCTGGCTGCGACCGATCCACTCGCCGGCAGTCGGTTGACCGGCACGGGACACGCGCGCAACCAGTTGGACTTCAGGAAAGTTGGACAGTTTCAACTGCGGCATCATTGCGTCGGCATCACCCAGCTCAACGGTCACGGGCAGGTCGGCAACGGTCAGGCGCTTGGCTGCCAGCGGGGCCGGCGGGCCGGACGTGGCGCGCGCAAAGATGAACACGCTGTCACCCGGCAGGACCTTGGCCTTCAGGTCAGGCGCCAGGTCGACGGTCACCTTCAGCAGCGCCGCGGGCTTGGCCGCGGCTACCGGAGCCTTGGCCACGGCACCGCCGCTCTCCTGCAGTTTTTCGCTCGCCCGTTGAATGCCGCCCTGCAGGGCGCTGCGCGAATTGTCCTCGGCTGGCAGTTGCGCCAGCAGGCGATTCCAGTAGTCGATGGCCTCCTGGTAACGCTCGCCTTCGAAGGCCGCGATGCCCAGCAGGCCGAGGCTGGTGACTTCTTTCGGATCAGCCTTGAGCGCTTCGTCGGTCAACGCCTGGACCTTGTCCGACCACTTCTTGTTGTCGGCAAAGTACTGGGCCTGGGCCCACTGGCCGAGCAACTCGGGCTGACGACCGGCAATGGCCACGGTGCGTTCGAAAATCTTCGCGGCGTCCGCCGGACGGTCCTGGGCCATATAGGTACGCCCCAGGAAGTACAGGCCTTCGGCAGAGTCCGGCTGAGCGGCAACGGCACGCTCCAGGCGCAGGGTCATCTCTTCCATGGTCTGCGGCGCCTGGGCGAATTCGCGGGTCAACTCGACCTTGTCGCTGGCACCAAAATGCAGGTACAGCCCCAGCCCCAACACCGGCACCAGGATCGCGGCCAGCAACGGCAGCGGCTTGCCCAGGCGGGAAACCCGACCGGTATCGGCACCTTCGGTGTCGGCCAACAGCTCACGGGCGGCTTCGTCACGACCGACGCTCATCTGCGTCGCATCGAGCACGCCTTCGGCCTGCTGCGACTGCAACTCGGCCACGCGCTCTTGGTAAAGCGCCACGTTCAGCGCGGTACGATCCTCTTCGCGCTGGGCGCGACGGCCCCGCAGCACCGGGATCAACAGAAAACTCAGGGCAACCAGTAGAAGCAGACCTGCAGCGAGCCAGAAATCAATCATTCTTGGTTTTTATCCAACAGTTGGTCGAGGCGCTTGCGCTCCTCGTCAGTAAGCGTGTCCTTGCCAGCGGCACGCTCGACGCGCCGACGACGGACGATCAGGGCAATCACCACCACACCCCCGAGCAACAGCCCGGCCGGGCCAAACCACAGCAATGCCGTCTTGCCGGTCAAGGCCGGCTTGTAGCGCACGAAGTCGCCGTAGCGATCGACCATGAAGTCGATGATCTGCTGGTTGTCCTTGCCCTCGCCGAGCATGCGGAAAATCTCTTTGCGCAGGTCAGCGGCAATCGGCGCGTTGGAGTCGGCAATGTCCTGGTTCTGGCACTTGGGGCAACGCAGCTCTTTGGTCAGCTCGCGAAACCGCTCGCGATCGCCTTCCTTGGCGAACTCGTAGGTGTCGATGGCCGCGTGGGCCACACCCGCGATGCTCAAGCCCAGTACGGCGGCAGCAATCCAGCGCTTCATGGCTTGGCCTCGTCGACCAGCGCCTGGTACTTGGGCGCCAGTTGCTCACGCCAGACCACTTCGTCGATCACCCCGACGTATTTGTCGCGAATGATGCCCTTGGCGTCGATGAAGAAGGTTTCCGGGGCACCGTAGACACCCAGGTTCAAGCCCAGGGTGCCCTCCTCGTCACGGATGTCCAGCAGGTACGGGTTGTGGAACTCGGCCAACCACTTCAGGGCGTCGGCATTGACGTCCTTGTAGTTGACGCCGTAGATCACCACGCCCTGCTCGGCCAGCTTGTTCAGCACCGGGTGTTCGACCCGGCAGGAAATGCACCAGGTCCCCCAGACGTTGACCAGTGCCGGCTTGCCCAGCAGGTCGGCGCGGGTCAGGGTCTTGTCGCCCTGCACCGTGGGCAGGGTGAACTCCGGGAACGGCTTGCCGATCATCGCCGAAGGCAACTCGGCCGGGTTCAGGTACAAACCGCGATAAAGAAACACGGCGACCACCAGGAACAGCGCCAGTGGCAACACCATCAACCAACGTCTCATGCAGTCGCTCCCGTCATGCCCAGTGCTTCACGCACACGGCTTTTCACCTTGACCCGATAACGCCGGTCCATTGCCGCCAGCAAACCGCCAAAACCGGTGAGCAGGCCGCCGAACCAGATCCAGCGCACGAACGGCTTGACGTGCACGCGCACGGCCCAGGCGCCATCGCCCAGGGATTCACCCAGGGCCACATAGATGTCACGGGTGAAACCGGCATCGATCCCGGCCTCGGTCATGACCGAGTTCTGCACGGTATACAGGCGTTTTTCCGGGTGCAGGACACTGACTTCCTTGCCATCGCGGATCACCCGCACGGTGCCCTTGTCGGAGGTGAAGTTCGGGCCTTCGAAGTGCTTGGCCCCTTCGAACACGAAGTGATAACCGGCCAGCTCCATCGACTCGCCCGGGTCCAGGCGCAAATCGCGCTCGGCGCTGTTCTGGCTCGACAGCACCACGCCCAGCGCGCACACGGCAATGCCCAGATGCGCGATCTGCATACCCCAGTAGCTGCGGGTCAGGGTCGGCAGGCCCTTGATCAGGCCCTTGTGACGGGTTTTGTCGAAGATGTCACGCACACCGGCCAGCAACACCCAGGCCGCGAGCATGAAGGTCGCCAACACCGCCCAGTTGAAATCGCCGTAGGCGATCCCGGCCACCACCGCCAGCGCGGCGCTGCCCAGCAGCACCGGGGTCAGCATGCCCAACAACCATTTCACCGGGGTGTCTTTCCAGCGCACCAGCACGCCCACCGCCATCACCACCATCAGCAATGCCATCAATGGAATGAACAGGGCATTGAAGTACGGCGGGCCCACCGACAGCTTGGCGCCGGTCAGGGCGTCCAGCACCAGCGGGTACAAGGTGCCCAGCAGAATCATCGAGGCCGCCACCACCAGTACCAGGTTATTGCCCAGCAGCAGGGTTTCCCGGGACCACAGGTTGAAGCCCACGTGGCTCTTGACCACCGGCGCACGCAAGGCAAACAGCGTCAGTGAACCGCCCACCACGAACAGCAGGAAGATCAGGATGAACACGCCACGCTCAGGGTCCGAGGCGAACGCATGCACCGACGTCAGGACGCCGGAACGGACCAGGAAGGTGCCCAGCAGGCTCAGGGAAAACGCGGCGATGGCCAGCAACACGGTCCAGCTCTTGAACACACCCCGCTTTTCAGTCACCGCCAGCGAGTGAATCAGCGCAGTACCGACCAGCCATGGCATGAACGAGGCGTTTTCCACCGGGTCCCAGAACCACCAGCCACCCCAGCCGAGTTCGTAGTAGGCCCACCACGAGCCGAGGGTGATGCCGATACCCAGGAAAGCCCAGGCAACAATGGTCCAGGGACGGGACCAACGGGCCCACGCCGCATCCAGGCGACCGCCCATCAACGCGGCAATGGCGAAGGCGAAGGCCACCGAGAAGCCGACGTAACCCATGTAGAGCATCGGCGGGTGAACAATCAGGCCGATGTCTTGCAGCAACGGATTGAGGTCGGCGCCATCCGTCGGCATTTGCGGCAGGATGCGCTCGAACGGGTTCGAGGTAGCGATCAGGAACAGCAGGAAACCGGTGCTGATCATGCCCATCACCGCCAGTACCCGGGCCAGCATGACCTGCGGCAGTTGCCGGGAGAACACCGACACCGCGAAGGTCCAGCCACCGAGAATCAGCGCCCACAACAACAGGGAACCTTCGTGGGCGCCCCACACGGCGCTGAACTTGTAGTACCAGGGCAACGCGCTGTTGGAGTTGTTGGCCACATAGGCGACCGAGAAGTCATCGGCCATGAAGGCATAGGTCAGGCACCCGAAGGCGAACGCCAGAAAGGTGAACTGCCCCCACGCCGCTGGCTGGGCCAGGCCCATCCACAGGCGATCGCCGCGCCAGGCGCCGAACAACGGCACAATGGCCTGCACGACGGCAAAACACAGGGCGAGAATCATCGCCAGGTGGCCAAGCTCGGGAATAAAGAGACCGGAAGTCATGGATCAACCCTCCTTCGCGGGTGTGGGAGCGGATTGACCACTGTCTTTGAGCGCCTTGGTCACTTCGGGCGGCATGTACTTCTCGTCGTGCTTGGCCAACACTTCGTCTGCCACTACCACGCCATCGGCGTTCAGCTTGCCCAGCGCAACGATGCCCTGCCCTTCGCGGAACAGGTCCGGAAGGATGCCGCGGTAGGTGATGGTCACGGACTTGTTGAAGTCGGTCACCACGAACCTCACGTCCAGCGAATCGCCGGAACGTTGCAGGGACCCGGCTTCGACCATGCCGCCCGCGCGGATGCGCGTGTCTTGCGGGGCTTCGCCGTTGGCGATCTGGGTCGGCGTGTAGAACAGGTTGATGTTCTGCTGCAGGGCGCTCAAGGCCAGGCCGACGGCAGCGCCGACACCGACCAGGATCGCGAGAATGATGACAAGACGCTTTTTACGCAGCGGATTCACTGGCTGTTCTCCCGGCGCAGACGACGCGCCTCTTGTTGCAGATAACGCTTGCGGGCCAGGATCGGCGCGGCCACGTTGAGGGCCAGTACCGCCAGGCAGATGCCATAGGCCGACCAGACATAAAGACCGTGATGGCCCATGGCGAGGAAGTCGCCAAATGAAGCGAAACTCATGACGCGGCCTCCAGGCTGTTTTGCACTTCGGCTTTCACCCAGCTGGCACGCGCTTCGCGCTTGAGCACTTCAAGGCGCATGCGCAGCAATAGCACGGCGCCGAAGAAACAGTAGAAGCCCAGCACCGTGAGCAACAACGGCAGCCACATTTCCGCCGGCATCGCCGGTTTTTCGGTAAGGGTGAAGGTGGCGCCCTGGTGCAGGGTGTTCCACCACTCCACCGAGTACTTGATGATCGGGATGTTGATCACGCCGACAATCGCCAGCACCGCGCAGGCCTTGGCCGCGCTGTCGCGATTGCTGATGGCATTGCCCAGGGCAATCAGGCCGAAATACAGAAACAGCAGGATCAGCATCGACGTCAGCCGTGCATCCCAGACCCACCACGAGCCCCAGGTCGGCTTGCCCCAGATCGCCCCGGTCACCAGCGCCACGGCGGTCATCCAGGCACCGATCGGCGCGGCGCACTGCAGGGCCACGTCCGCCAGTTTCATCTTCCACACAAGTCCGACAATGCCGCAGACCGCCAGCATCACATAGACGGACTGGGCCAGCATGGCGGCCGGCACATGAATGTAGATGATCCGGAAGCTGTTGCCTTGCTGGTAGTCCGGCGGCGCGAAGGCCAGGCCCCAGACGGCACCGATGCCGATCAGCAGCAACGCGGCGATGCTCAGCCAGGGCAGCATTCTACCGCTGATGCCGTAAAACCACTTGGGTGAGCCGAGTTTATGAAACCAGGTCCAGTTCATTACTGTTTCCATCACGGTTGTTTTTCGTTGTCACGAAAAGCCAGGGCCTTTACTGGTTAAAAAATAACCAGGCCTCATTATTCGCCGACGCTGATCTTCAGGCCAGCGGCTATTGCAAAGGGTGTCAGGGTTATCGCCAGGGCGGCCAGGCTACCCAGCCACAGCAGATAACCGGTTGCCGGCATACCCTGGAGCGCCGCCTGCAAGGCGCCACTGCCCAGGATCAACACCGGGATATACAACGGCAAAATCAACAGCGCCAGCAGCAAGCCACCACGTTTGAGCCCCACCGTCAGTGCCGCGCCGACCGCACCGAGCAGGCTCAGTACCGGTGTACCCAGCAACAGCGACAAGAGCAAAACCGGCAGACAGGCGGCAGGTAAACCGAGCATCAACGCCAGTAACGGCGCAAGCAATACCAGTGCCAGGCCGGAAAACGCCCAGTGTGCCAGTACCTTGGCCAAAACCAGAAGAGGCAGGGGGTGCGACGAAAGGACCCACTGCTCAAGGGATCCGTCCTCGAAATCACTGCGGAAAAGCCCGTCCAGCGAGAGCAAAACCGATAAAAGGGCCGCTACCCAGACTAGGCCCGGCGACAAGGTTTGCAACAATTGTGTCTCAGGTCCGACCGCCAGCGGAAACAATGCGACGACGATGGCGAAGAATACGAGAGGATTGGCCAGTTCTGCCGGACGACGACACAGCAAGCGCGCCTCACGGGCGACCAACAGCGCAAAGACACTCATACGGCCCACCGCCCCAGATCAATGTCGCGGTAACCGGCCGGCATCCGGGTCAGGGTGTGGTGAGTGGTCAAGACCACCATGCCACCCTGCTCGCAGTGTGCGGCCAGGTGTTCTTCCAATTGGGCGACACCTTGTTTGTCGAGCGCGGTAAACGGCTCGTCGAGAATCCACAGCTTCGGGCTGTCCAGGTACAACCGCGCCAGCGCGACCCGGCGTTGCTGCCCCGCGGACAGGGTGTGGCAGGGAACATCTTCGAAACCGCGCAGTCCTACCGCTTCCAGCGCCCGCCAGATGGCCTCATGGCTCGCCGGTCGATGCAAGGCGCACAACCAGCTGAGGTTCTCCTCAGGGGTCAGCAAGTCCTTGATGCCGGCGGCATGGCCGATCCACAGCAGGTTGTGGGCCAACTCCGTGCGCTGTTGATTGAGTGGCTGGCCATTGAGCAACACCTGGCCGCTGGTGGGCTGCATCAACCCGGAGAGCAGGCGCAGCAGGCTGGTCTTGCCGCTGCCGTTGGGGCCGCTGATCTGCAACATGTCACCGCTGCCCAGCTGCAATTCGAGGTGCTCGAAGAGCATTCGCAAGTCTCGCTCGCAGGCGAGCGCTACGGCTTGTAGTCGAGGGATGGTCAAAAGATCGCGGGCCTTTACGGTTCAAGTCGGCAGTGGATCGGCCGTTAAAGTGGTGCAGCATAGAGGCATTGACGGCCTGTTCCAGAGAGCTGGGTCAAACAATTGCGATGTTTTCGCAAGGTCTCCGAAGACGGGCCGCATTATACATGCGATGTCCTACTCTAAAGAGGGCAATTTCGACAGGGTGTGACCTGATGACCGGTGAGATCAACATTCTTCCACTGCCCCCCACCGCGGCGGTTCCGTCGCGCCAGCAGGTCAGTGGCGAGTTGCTCAAGCTGCTCACGCCCATGGACGGCCTGATCGCGGCCGGTAAAAGTGCCGACGCGCAAGTCCTGTCGCTCAAGCAGAACGACCAGACCTTCCAGCTCCTGCTCAAGGTCACGCTCGACAGCGGTCGCCAGACTACGGTGCAGGCCACCAGCAATCTGCCGCTGCCCCAGGGTACAAGCCTGACCATTACTCAACCCTCGGCCAACAACCTGGCAATCACGGTGCAACAGGCGCAGGCCGCGAACATTGCCGCCCTCACCCGCCTGGACACCTCGCAACTGCCAGTCGGCACGCTGTTACAGGGTAAAGTGCTGACCCAGCAGGCGTTACCCCAAACCCCGGGGCAACCGGCGGTGTACCGCTCCATGGTGAGCCTGCTCAACACGGCGCTCAGCGGCAGCACCTTGAGTATCGACAGCGCGCAACCGTTGCGCATCGGCACCCTGCTCAGTGCCCTGGTCCAGGACTCACAGACCCTGAGTTTCGTGCCGCTCGCCAACCGCCAGGATCAACTGGCGATTGCCCAACAGCTGATCAGCCAGCAGCACCGTCAAGGCTCACTGGAAGGCTTGCTCAAAGTCTTGCAAAACCTGCCCGCCGGCACCCAGCCCGCGCAGTTGCGCGCCACCGTCGAGCAACTGCTGGCAAGCCTGCCCGACGCGCAACAATTGAGCTCCAGCAAAGGGCTGGCGCAGGCGCTGGCCAATAGCGGTCTGTTTCTGGAAAACAAGCTGCTCGCCGGAGCGCCTCCCGAGCTGACCCAGGACCTGAAAGGCAACCTGCTACGCCTGGTGGCACAGCTGGCACCGGGGTTGCCGGCCAACACCAGTTTCAATGCCGCCATTGCGGCCAACACCTTGGCCCAGGCCCTGCCAAGCTTCGTGCGTAACGCCCTCGGGACCCTGGGCCAGGTCAGTGCCAAACCGCATCCCGGCAGCTTTCCCCTGCCCTCGCGCCTACTGCAGAGCCAGGACGGCGAAGGCAACCTGGAGCACCTGCTGCGTCTGGCGGCAGCGGCCATCTCTCGCCTGCAAAGTCATCAACTGGCGGGCCTGGAGCAAACCGGCATGACCGAGGAGGGTCGGCTGCAAACCACCTGGCAATTGGAAATCCCCATGCGCAATGGGCAAGACATCGTACCGCTGCAGGTCAAACTCCAGCGTGAAGATCCGCCTCCCCGGGAACACAAGGAGCAACCCGCCGAACGCGAATCCCGGCAGCCACTGTGGCGGGTTGACCTGGCCTTCGACCTCGAACCGCTGGGGCCGCTGCAGGTGCAGGCGCAACTGGTACGCGGCAGCCTGTCCAGCCAGCTCTGGGCCGAGCAGCCCTACACCGCGAGCCTGATCGAACAGCATCTGGGCAGCCTGCGCGCGCAACTGCTGGCCGCCGGGCTGAACGTTGGCGAACTGGATTGCCACCTCGGCAAACCACCCCAGGGCCCGCGAACCCGCCTCGAACAACGCTGGGTCGACGATACCGCATGAAAAACCCCAATCCGCCCCGCCAAGCCATTGCCCTCAAGTACGACGGCGCCCACGCCCCCACGCTGACCGCCAAGGGCGACGAAGCGCTGGCCGAAGCCATCCTGAAAATCGCCCGCGACTGTGAAGTGCCGATCTATGAAAACGCCGAACTGGTGAGATTGCTGGCGCGAATGGAATTGGGCGACAGCATTCCGGAGGAGTTGTATCGCACGATTGCCGAGATCATTGCGTTTGCCTGGAAACTCAAGGGCAAGTTTCCGGCGGGCTATGACGCGCAGGCGCCGATGGCGGCGCGGGATGTGACAGATCGAGGGGAGGGTTATTGATCCAGCAGGCGCTGCAAGTTCAATGTGGCGAGGGAGCTTGCGCCCGCCGGCCGGTCCGCGTTCGGCGCAGCAATCGCAAAAAAGCTGACGAGGTCTATCTGGAAGAAAGCAATTGTAGGTTTCAGGGCCGCTTCGCAGCCCAGCGGGAGCACGCTCCCTCGCCACAATTGTTCACCCGGCGCCAGACGCTCGTCATTGCTTTTAGTTTTTGTGCATCTTACGCATCAACTCCGCCTCAGCCTGGGTCAAGCCGCAGGACTGAGTGAGTTCATCGACGCTGGCGCCCATTCCCACCAGCCGCGCCGCCTGGGCGAACGACAGGCTGGTCGGGTCGCGCTGCTCGAGCTGCGCCAGTTTGTCCGGCAAGGGCCCGACCACCGCACGCAACTCATGCAGGTCTTCGCCCATGCGCACGTTACCGTCCTGGTAGTTGTCGACGCGTCTGGCCAGGTCCTTGATACGTTGATCGCGCAACGCATCCGCCTTGGCCTGCTCCACCGCCAGCTCGCGCTGCTTGCGGGTGTAGGCCAGACACATCGCCAGGGTGCCGATCCAGAGCAACCCCAGCACAATGACAGCAACCTCGAGAATCAATCAGATACTCTCCAGTTCCGACCACTCTTCTTCGCTCATCATCTTGTCCAGCTCGACCAGGATCAGCAATTCGTTGTTCTTGTTGCACACGCCCTGGATGAACTTGGCCGACTCTTCGTTGCCGACATTCGGCGCGGTCTCGATTTCCGACTGACGCAGGTAAACCACTTCAGCCACGCTGTCGACCATGATCCCGACCACTTGCTTGTCGGCCTCGATGATCACGATCCGGGTGTTGTCGCTGACTTCCACAGTCCCCAGGCCAAAGCGCTGGCGAGTGTCGATCACCGTGACCACGTTGCCGCGCAGGTTGATGATCCCCAGCACGTAACTTGGCGCACCCGGAACCGGAGCGATCTCGGTGTAACGCAGGACTTCCTGAACGCGCATCACGTTGATGCCGTAGGTTTCATTGTCCAGCTTGAAGGTTACCCATTGCAGGATCGGATCTTCGGAACCCTTTGCAGACGACGCCTTATCATTCATACCCTGACCCCTCGAAAAACCGCCCATGGCGGTGTGTGTTCTGCCTGGCCGCACGGTGCATGCGACCCGCTGTCTGTTATGTCGGTCAATTGACCGGTTTCAAATTGCCCATGTGCCTGGCGCCACCACTGGCGATCAACTCCGCCAGTTCCGAGACGTCCAGCAACGCACACATGTGTTCGATCACGGTGCCTGCCAACCAGGGTCGTTGACCACGGTGGCTGCGCCATTTGATTTCGTTCGGATCCAGGCGCAACGAGCGGCTGACCTGATGCACGGCCAGCCCCCACTCATAACCCTGAACCGAGATCACGTATTGCAGGCCCTGGCGAAAATCGTCGCGATAGCGATCGGGCATGACCCAGCGCGCGGTATCCAGCACCTTCAGGTTGCCGGCCTGGCTCGGCAAGATCCCGAGGAACCACTCCGGCTGCCCGAACAACGGTGTCAGCTCGTGCCCGGCCAGCGGATAGATCGACCCCAGGCACACCAGCGGCACGGCCAGGGTCAAACCGGCGACGTCGAACAGCAGGCATTCGAACGGCTCCGCGGCCCAGCTCGGCCGGCCATCGCCCTCGAGCGGAGGTGGTGTCTGGCTGGGCGGCAAGTGCACTTCAGCCACGGGCTCAACCAGCAGCGGCGATAACGGAGCAACCAAAACCACGGGCGCCAGAATCGGTGCAGGGGCTTCCAGCACCGACACCACGACAGGTTCACTGGCCATCGCCGGGGTGAGCGGCTCGGCCACCACCACGGTGGCCTGCGCGTCACGCGCCTGCTCTTCGAGCACCGCGGCCTGGAACTCGTCCAGCGCGCCTTCAGCCTCGATCACCTCGAGGACTTCAATGACCTGGACCACTTCGGGTGCCAGCTCTTCGGTCGCCTCTTGCAGCAATCCATCCAGATAGGACTGCAATGCCAGTTGCGGGCGAGACGCGATCTGTACCGGCCGATTCATCTCAAGCCACCTGCGCGACAAGTTGCTGGGCCAGCAAGTGCTTGAGCAACGAACGATAGGCCAGCACGCCACGGCTCTTGCCGTCGAACTGCGAAGGTGTCAGCCCCGCCCGGCTGGCGTCGCGCAGCCGGGTATCGACCGGGATATAGCCTTGCCAGATGTCATCCGGGTACAGGTCGCGCAACACCCTCAAGGTGCCGAGCGAAGCCTGGGTGCGACGGTCGAACAGGGTCGGCACGATGGTGAACGGCAACGCCTGCTTGCGTGAGCGGTTGATCATTGCCAGGGTATTGACCATGCGCTCCAGCCCTTTGACCGCCAGGTGCTCGGTCTGAACCGGGATCACCAGTTGCTGGCTGGCCGCCAAGGCGTTGACCATCAGCACACCGAGCAACGGCGGGCTGTCGATCAGTGCGTAATCGAAGTCCTGCCACAGCTGCGCCAGACTCTTGGCGATGACCAGGCCCAGGCCACTCTGCCCCGGCGACTGGCGCTCAAGGGTGGCCAGCGCGGTGCTCGAGGGCAACAGGGAAATGTGCTCGTCGCTGGTCGGCAACAGCAACTGCCCGGGCAGCCCCTGGGGCACGCTGCCCTTGTGCAAGAACAGGTCGTAGCTGCTGTGCTCCAGGCTATCGGGGTCGTAGCCGAAGTAGCTGGTCATGGAGCCGTGGGGGTCCAGGTCGACCACGACCACGCGCTTGCCCGCCTCGGCCAGTAATCCGGCTAAAGCGATGGAGGACGTGGTTTTACCAACACCACCCTTTTGATTGGCAACTGCCCAGACTCTCATTCAGTTCGTTCCTCCCGGTCGTACAGGGGCAACCGAGAAATAGCTCAACGTGTTAAGCCGGGTGACGGAGAATTGACGGCACTCGCGTTGCCCGGCGACTTGACAGGCGTCGGTGCAGTTTGTGTGCCAGCACGCTTCAAGGCGGCGTCCGGTTGCGCATGGGCGGCTCCGGTGGCGGTCAGGCTGCGCCGCACATCGAGATTGCGCGACACCACCAGCACCACCCGACGGTTGCGTGCGCGGCCTTCGGCGGTGGCGTTGTTGGCCACCGGCTGAAACTCACCGTAACCCACCGAGGCCAGCCGCCCGGGGTTGACCCCCTGCATGGCCAGCATGCGCACGATGCTCGCCGAACGGGCCGACGACAGCTCCCAGTTGGTCGGGTACTGCGCGGTGCGGATCGGTTGATCGTCGGTGAACCCTTCAACGTGAATCGGGTTGTCGAACGGCTTCAGAATCGCCGCGACCTTGTCGATGATGCTGAACGCGATATCGCTGGGCATGGCGTCGCCGCTGCCGAACAGCAAGCTGGAATTCAGTTCGATCTCAACCCACAACTCGTTACCGCGCACGGTCATCTGGTTGGAACTGATCAAGTCGCCAAACGCCGCGCTGATGTCGTCGGCAATGCTCTTGAGCGGGTCGTTGCTTGATTGGGCGAGCCCTGCGTCGATCTGCTCGGCGTCCTTGACCAGCGGCTGGGCCGGGGTCACGGTGCGCGGACGCTCGTCACCAATGGGGATCGGCTTGAGGGCGCGATCCGAATCGGTGAACACGCCGATCAAGGCTTCGGAGATGACCTTGTACTTGCCTTCGTTGATCGAAGAGATGGAATACATCACCACGAAAAAGGCGAACAGCAACGTAATGAAGTCAGCGTAGGAAACCAGCCAGCGCTCATGGTTGACATGCTCTTCAGTGTGGCGACGACGTGCCATGATCAGGGTGTGCTCACAGTAAATGACGAAGCGCGTTGGCGCTGTGATTGTGCCAGGCAAGGCGCGGGGCGCCGAGAATGGTCGCTCCCTTCTCAAACCACGCAACGCAGCCTGGCGCAATCACAGCGCCAACCCGGAGGGCAGCGCCCTGCGAGCCGCAATACGTCGTTATTCGTCGTTCATTTGAAGCAACCAAACTTCTCTCCTTACGCCAAGTCTTGCGGCTCGCAGGGCGCTGCGCGCTCGTCATTTACTGTGAGCACACCCTGCAATCCCCTAGTCCATGAAGCCCTGAAGCTTCAACTCAATGGAACGAGGGTTTTCACCTTCGGCGATCGACAGCAGGCCTTCGAGCAACATTTCCCGGTACCGGGACTGGCGCAAGGCAATCGCCTTGAGCTTGGCGGCAATCGGCAGCAGCACCAGGTTGGCACTGGCCACCCCGTAGATGGTCGCAACGAACGCCACGGCAATGCCGCTGCCCAGTTGCGACGGATCGGCCAGGTTGCCCATGACATGAATCAGGCCCATCACCGCACCAATGATGCCGATGGTCGGCGCATAGCCGCCCATGCTTTCAAACACCTTGGCGGCTTCGATATCGCGGCTTTCCTGGGTATAGAAATCCACCTCCAGGATGCTGCGGATCGCTTCCGGCTCGACGCCATCGACCAGCAATTGCAGGCCCTTGCGCGAATAACTGTCCGGTTCGGTATCCGCCACGCCTTCCAGGCCGAGCAGGCCCTCCTTGCGCGCGGTGAGGCTCCAGTTGACGACACGGTCGATGCCGCCGGCCAGATCGATACGGGGCGGGAACAGGATCCACGCGAGGATCTGCATGGCCCGTTTGAAGGCACTCATCGGCGACTGCAACAGCGCCGCGCCAATGGTCCCGCCCAGCACAATCAAGGCCGCCGGGCCGTTGGCCAAGGCCCCCAGGTGCCCGCCTTCCAGGTAGTTGCCGCCGATGATGGCGACAAACGCCATGATGATCCCGATGAGGCTTAACACATCCATCAGAGGCACGCCTCGACCAGGTGCTTGCCGATCGCGTCCAGGTCGTAGATCGCGTCCGCCAGGTTGGCTTTGACGATCGCCATCGGCATGCCGTAGATCACGCAGCTGGCTTCATCCTGGGCCCAGATCGAGCTGCCGCCCTGCTTGAGCAAGCGCGCACCTTCGCGACCGTCGGCGCCCATGCCGGTGAGCACCACCGCCAGAACTTTGTCGCCGTAGGACTTGGCCGCCGAACCGAAGGTGATATCCACGCACGGTTTGTAGTTCAAACGCTCATCGCCCGGGAGGATTTTCACCGCGCCACGGCCATCGACCATCATTTGCTTGCCGCCCGGTGCGAGCAGGGCCAGCCCCGGACGCAAGATGTCACCGTCCTCGGCTTCCTTGACGCTGATCCGGCACAGCTTGTCCAGGCGCTCGGCGAACGCCTTGGTGAAGGCCGCCGGCATGTGCTGGACCAGCACGATCGGGGCCGGGAAGTTGGCGGGCAACTGCGTCAGCACGCGCTGCAAGGCCACGGGCCCGCCGGTGGACGTACCGATGGCCACCAGCTTGTAGGATTTGCGTTTGGGGGCCGGCGACGACGGACTGGCGACCGCTGCGCGGGTCGGCACGGGCAGCGGGGCCGGGCGTACCGACGCGCTGCTGCCGTAGCTGCTGACACTGGCAGGTGCCGGGGTTGTCGGCGCGGCAACCGGTGCCGGAGCGCTGTAGGCACTCATGCGACGGTTGCTGCGTGAAATGCTGTGTACCTTCTCGCACAACAGCTGCTTGACCTTCTCGGGGTTGCGCGAGATGTCTTCGAAATTCTTCGGCAGGAAATCCACCGCGCCGGCGTCCAGCGCATCGAGGGTCACCCGGGCGCCTTCATGGGTCAGCGAGGAGAACATCAACACCGGGGTCGGACAGCGCTGCATGATGTGCCGCACTGCCGTGATGCCATCCATCATCGGCATCTCGTAGTCCATGGTGATCACGTCCGGCTTGAGGGCCAGGGCCTGGTCGATCGCCTCTTTACCGTTGGTGGCCGTCCCGACCACCTGGATATTCGGATCGGCCGAAAGAATTTCCGAGACGCGGCGGCGGAAAAAACCCGAATCATCCACCACCAGGACCTTGACTGCCATAAACACTCCATTAGACGGAGCGAGGCTCAGTCGCCCCGCCCCATCAGAATCAAATACGCCGTGCGGCGTAACGCTTGAGCATGCTCGGAACATCGAGAATCAGGGCTATGCGGCCGTCACCGGTAATGGTGGCGCCGGACATCCCCGGGGTTCCCTGGAGCATTTTGCCCAATGGCTTGATGACCACTTCTTCCTGGCCCACCAGTTGATCGACGACAAAGCCGATTCGCTGGGTGCCCACCGAAAGGATCACCACATGGCCCTCGCGCTGCTCTTCATGAGCGGCGGAACTGACCAGCCAGCGCTTGAGGTAGAACAGTGGCAACGCCTTGTCGCGCACGATCACCACTTCCTGACCGTCGACCACGTTGGTGCGCGACAGGTCGAGGTGGAAGATCTCGTTGACGTTGACCAGCGGGAAGGCGAACGCCTGGTTGCCGAGCATGACCATCAGCGTGGGCATGATCGCCAGGGTCAGCGGGACCTTGATGACGATCTTCGAGCCCTGGCCCTTGGTCGAGTAAATGTTGATCGAACCGTTGAGCTGGGAAATCTTGGTTTTCACCACGTCCATGCCCACGCCGCGCCCGGACACGTCGGAGATCTCGGTCTTGGTCGAGAACCCCGGGGCAAAAATCAGGTTGTAGCATTCGGTATCGCTCAGTCGGTCGGCGGCATCCTTGTCCATCACGCCGCGTTTTACCGCGATCGCGCGCAGGACGTTAGGGTCCATGCCTTTGCCGTCATCGGAGATCGACAGCAGGATGTGATCACCCTCCTGCTCCGCCGCCAGCACCACCTTGCCACCACGGGACTTGCCCGAGGCCTCGCGCTCTTCTGGCGACTCGATACCGTGGTCGACCGCGTTGCGCACCAAGTGGACCAACGGATCGGCCAGCGCCTCGACGAGGTTCTTGTCGAGGTCGGTTTCTTCACCGACCAGTTCCAGGTTGATCTCTTTCTTGAGCTGACGCGCCAAGTCGCGAACCAGGCGCGGGAAGCGCCCGAAGACTTTCTTGATCGGCTGCATCCGGGTCTTCATGACGGCGGTCTGCAAGTCTGCCGTCACCACGTCGAGGTTCGACACGGCCTTGGACATGGCTTCGTCGCCACTGTTGAGCCCCAGGCGAACCAGGCGGTTACGCACCAGCACCAGTTCGCCGACCATGTTCATGATTTCGTCCAGGCGCGCGGTGTCCACACGGACCGTGGTCTCGGCTTCACTGACCGGCTTCTCGGCAGGCGCTGGTGCCGCTGCACGGGCAGGTGCGGCGGCTGGCTTGGACGCTTGAACCTTGGCGGGCGCTGACTTGGCAACCGGCTGTGCCACAGGCACGGCAACCGGTGCCGCCGCAGTGGCCGTAGACGCGGCACTGCCAACGTCCTGGCTGAACTTGCCCTTGCCGTGCAACTCATCGAGCAAGGATTCGAACTCGTGATCGGAGATCAGATCGCCGCCAACCGCCACTGCGGCGGGCACGGCCGCTGCCGGAACGGAGGCAATGGCCGACTCCAGCGCTACGACGGCAAAGTTGCCCTTGCCGTGCAACTGATCGAGCAGTGCTTCGAATTCGTCATCGGTAATGTCGGTGTTCTCGGCCGCTGCGACAGGCGCAACAGGCTCGGCCGGCGCCGCGAGTGCATCGACGGCGAACTGGCCTTTGCCGTGCAACTGATCGAGCAACGACTCGAACTCGGCATCGGTAATCTCATCGTTGCCAGCAGCCGCCACGGGGGCTACTGCAGCAGGTGCCTCGGCTTGCGCCTTGACCGCGTTCAGCGAGTCGAGCAGCAGTTCGAATTCATTGTCGGTAATGTCGCCCGAATCGCTTTGCGCTTCAGGCTCGGCCAGCGCTTCAACCACCGGCGCAACTTCATCGGCCGACTGCGGCTCGGCCAAGCGCGCCAATGCCGCCAGCAGTTGCGGGGTGGCCGCCGTGATTGGCGCCCGCTCACGGACTTCGCCGAACATGCCGTTGACGGCGTCCAGCGCTTCGAGAACCACGTCCATCAGCTCTGAGTCGACGCGACGCTCACCCTTGCGCAGGATGTCGAACACGTTCTCGGCGATGTGACAGCATTCCACCAGCTCGTTGAGCTGGAGGAAGCCGGCGCCCCCTTTTACAGTGTGAAAACCGCGAAAAATTGCATTGAGCAAATCCGCATCATCCGGTCGGCTTTCCAGCTCGACCAGTTGCTCGGACAGTTGCTCTAGAATCTCGCCGGCCTCAACCAGGAAATCCTGAAGGATCTCTTCATCGGCGCCGAAGCTCATTAATGGGTGCTCCTAATGGTAAGTCCTGATATCGGTCAATGCCGGACCGGCATGCACCGTCATCACGACCTGTGACCTAAAAACCAAGGCTGGAAAGCAAATCGTCCACATCGTCCTGACCGGACATCACGTCATCACGTTTATCGGCATGAATCTGCGGACCTTCACCCTGAGCCAGATGTTTTTTCGGATCTTTTTCAGCCAGCATCGATTCGCGGTCATGTTCGATGCCCGCGAAGCGATCGACCTGACTGGCCATCAGCACGAGCTTGAGCAGATTGCTTTCGACTTCCGTGACCAGTTGCGTCACGCGCTTGATTACCTGACCGGTAAGGTCCTGGTAATCCTGGGCCAGCAGAATGTCATTGAGGTGGCCTGAGACGACCTGGGTCTGCTCGGCGCTGCGCGTCAGGAAACCGTCGACGCGCCGGGCCAGCTCGCGGAACTCTTCGGCCCCGACCTCGCGACGCATGAAGCGCCCCCAGTCCGAGCTCAAGGCCCGGGCATCGGTGCCGAGGGCATTGACCAGCGGTGTACTGCTCTCGACCAGGTCCATGGTGCGGTTGGCAGCGGCCTCGGTCAGCTTGACCACATAGGACAGGCGCTCGGTGGCATCCGTGATCTGCGACACTTCCTCGGCCTGCGGCATGTGCGGGTCGATCTGAAAATTGACGATCGCGCTATGCAGCTCACGGGTCAGCTTGCCGACTTCCTGGTACAGGCCGCGGTCACGGGTCTGGTTGAGCTCATGGATCAGTTGCACGGCGTCGCCGAACTTGCCCTTTTCAAGGCTGTCGACCAATTCGACCGCGTGTTTTTTCAGGGTCGATTCAAAATCGCCCTGTGAAATCTCTCTTTGCTCCATAGCTCCCCCGTGGCGCAGTGGCACCACCTATCAACCGATGCGTTCGAAGATTTTCTCGATCTTCTCTTTCAACGCCTGGGCCGTGAACGGCTTGACCACGTAGCCGTTGACGCCGGCCTGGGCCGCTTCGATGATCTGCTCGCGCTTGGCTTCAGCGGTCACCATCAACACCGGCAGGTGCTTGAGTTTTTCGTCGGCGCGCACGTGGCGCAGCAGATCGATGCCGGTCATGCCAGGCATGTTCCAGTCCGTTACCAGAAAGTCGATGCTGCCGCTGTTGAGCACAGGGATGGCCGTAGTGCCGTCATCTGCCTCGACCGTGTTGGTGAACCCGAGGTCACGCAACAGGTTTTTAATGATCCGCCGCATCGTTGAGAAGTCATCAACGATGAGGATTTTCATGTTCTTGTCCAATTCGACCTCCAAGCAGTCTTAAACGCGCCCAGCACCTGGACACGCCATTCAATCAATCAGGCGTAACACTCAACGACTGTCTGGAGCACAACGGATTGAAACCTGTGCGGCTGCACGCCACACCGGTCTCGTTCGCAGTGTCCCCACACTGCTGTCAACGCGCTCGCCACTCTCCCAAACGCCCCCGCAAACGGGCCGCGCACTGGCTGTGTAACTGGCTGACCCGCGATTCGCTGACCCCCAGGACCTCACCGATTTCCTTGAGATTCAACTCTTCGTCGTAGTACAGCGCCAACACCAGTCGCTCACGCTCCGGCAAATTGGCAATCGCGTCTGCCAGCGCGGCCTGGAAGCGTTCATCTTCCAGGTCACGCGACGGCTCAAGATGAGCACTCGCGCCATCCTCGTGCAGCCCTTCGTGTTCGCCGTCCTGCAACAGATCGTCGAAACTGAATAGGCGGCTGCCCAAGGTGTCATTCAAAATCCCGTAATAATCATCGAGACTCAATTGGAGTTCGGCCGCAACCTCGTGATCTTTAGCGTCACGTCCGGTTTTAGCTTCAATTGAGCGAATCGCGTCACTGACCATCCGGGTATTGCGGTGGACCGAACGTGGCGCCCAGTCCCCCTTGCGCACTTCATCGAGCATCGCGCCGCGGATACGAATCCCGGCATAGGTCTCGAAACTTGCTCCTTTGCTCGCGTCGTATTTGGTCGACACTTCAAGCAACCCGATCATCCCCGCCTGGATCAGGTCTTCCACCTGCACGCTGGCCGGCAGACGCGCCAGCAGGTGATAGGCAATACGTTTTACCAGTGGCGCGTAACGCTCGATCAGCTCGTACTGCGCGTCACGCGCCGACTTCTTGTACAGGTTGTAACCGCTGGCTGTCATAACACCGGACCCGCCGTTTGTTGCACCAGGCGCTCGACGAAAAACTCCAGATGCCCGCGCGGATTGGCGGGCAACGGCCAGGTATCGACTTTCTGCGCGATGGCCCTGAAGGCCAATGCGCACTTGGAGCGGGGGAAGGCTTCGTACACGGCGCGCTGTTTCTGCACGGCCTTGCGCACGCTTTCGTCGTAAGGCACCGCGCCGACATATTGTAAGGCGACATCCAGGAAGCGATCCGTGACCTTGGTCAACTTGGCGAACAGGTTGCGCCCTTCCTGCGGGCTCTGCGCCATGTTGGCCAGCACGCGGAAACGGTTCATGCCGTAGTCGCGATTAAGCAGTTTGATCAGTGCGTAGGCATCGGTGATGGAGGTCGGCTCGTCGCACACCACCAACAGCACTTCCTGGGCGGCGCGCACAAAGCTGACCACCGATTCGCCGATACCGGCAGCGGTGTCGATCACCAGCACATCGAGGTTGTCACCGATGTCGCTGAACGCCTGGATCAGGCCGGCGTGTTGGGCCGGGCTCAGGTGCACCATGCTCTGAGTGCCCGAGGCGGCCGGCACGATACGAATGCCGCCCGGCCCCTGCAGCAACACATCACGCAGTTCGCAGCGGCCCTCGATCACGTCGGCCAGCGTGCGCTTGGGGGTGAGCCCCAGCAACACGTCGACGTTCGCCAACCCGAGGTCGGCGTCCAGCAACATGACTCGCCTGCCGAGCTCTGCCAGAGCCAGGGACAAGTTCACTGACACGTTAGTCTTACCGACGCCACCCTTGCCGCCGGTCACCGCAATCACCTGTACGGGATGCATGCTGCCCATGTGCTTTCTATACCTTGTCGTCTTAGACGCGGGCTACATGACTGGCTGCGCGTTCAATACTGAACAATGCATGGCAGGCCATCGATGTAGATACAAATCTAGTCATTGTTACCTCAGCCAACCCGCTTGGTCGGACTGTGGTAGATATCAGCGAACATATCAGCCATGGCTTCTTCGCTGGGTTCTTCCTGCATCTGCACACTCACGGCGCGACTGACCAACTGATGGCGGCGCGGCAAATGCAGATCATCCGGGATCCGCGGCCCATCGGTCAGATAGGCCACCGGTAATTCGTGACTGATCGCCAGGCTCAACACTTCGCCCAGGCTCGCCGTTTCATCCAGTTTAGTCAGGATGCAGCCCGCCAGCCCACAACGCTTGTAGCTGTGGTACGCGGCGGTCAGCACCTGCTTCTGGCTGGTGGTGGCCAGGACCAGGTAATTCTTCGACTTGATCCCGCGACCGGCCAGGCTTTCCAGTTGCATGCGCAACGCCGGATCACTGGCTTGCAGGCCGGCGGTGTCGATCAGCACCACACGCTTGCGCAACAGTGGATCCAGGGCCTGAGCCAAGGACTGTCCCGGGTCGACATGGGTGACCGAGACATTGAGGATCCGTCCCAGGGTCTTGAGTTGCTCCTGGGCGCCAATGCGGTAGCTGTCCATGCTCACCAGCGCAATGTTCTGCGCGCCGTACTTGAGCACGTAACGCGCGGCCAGCTTGGCCAGGGTGGTGGTCTTGCCCATGCCGGCAGGGCCGACCATGGCAATCACACCGCCCTCTTCCAGCGGCTCGATCTCGGGGGTCACGATCATCCTCGCCAGATGCGCCAACAGCATGCGCCAGGCTTGACGAGGCTCTTCAATGTCCGTGGTCAACGCCAGCAGGTCGCGCGACAGCGGGCCGGACAGGCCGATGCGCTGCAGACGACGCCACAGGTTGGCCTGTTGCGGGCGGCTGCCTTGCAGTTGATTCCAGGCCAGCGAACCCAATTGCACTTCCAGCAGCTCGCGCAAGCCATTGAGTTCCGAGCGCATCGAATCATAGGCCCGCACGTCGACAGTGGCCGCTGCCACTGGTGCTGGCGCAGGGCGTGGCGGTTCGGACAGCGTGGGCTCGATCAGCGGTTCGGCCGCCGTCAGTGGCAGGCCGGCAAACAACTGACGGTTGGTGCTGGTGCTTGCCTCGCCATCGCCACGCAGGCTGAGTTCGGCCTGGGCGGTGACGATCCGCGTCTGGGTCTTGCGCAGCTCGTCTTCGAGTTCCATGTTCGGCACCCGTGGTGCCAGCGCCGACAGCTTGTAATCCAGGGCAGCCATCAGCTCGACACCACCGGCGATGCGACGGTTGCCAATGATGGCGGCTTCAGCGCCCAGCTCATCACGAACCAGCTTCATGGCCTGACGCATATCGGCGGCGAAAAAACGCTTAACTTGCATAAACCACTACCTCAGCCGTTGGGCCCTACTGTCGCCACGATGGTCACTTGCTTGTTGTCAGGGATTTCCTGATACGCCAACACATGCAACCCCGGGACTGCCAGGCGGCCGAACCGCGAGAGCATCGCGCGGACCGGTCCTGCGACCAACAGAATCACCGGGTGACCTTGCATTTCCTGACGCTGCGCCGCGTCGATCAGTGAGCGCTGCAGCTTCTCGGCCATGCTTGGCTCCAGCAAGACACCCTCATCGGCGCCTTGCCCAGCCTTCTGCATACTATTGAGCAATATTTGTTCCAACCTTGGCTCCAGCGTGATCACAGGCAGCTCGGACTCAGTGCCTACAATGCTTTGCACGATAGCGCGGGACAAGCCGACACGCACCGCGGCCACCAAAGCGGCGGTATCTTGACTCTTCGCGGCGTTGTTGGCGATGGCCTCGGCGATGCTGCGAATGTCGCGCACCGGCACCTGTTCGGCCAACAGCGCTTGCAACACCTTGAGCAACTGCGACAGCGACAGCACGCCCGGCACCAGTTCCTCGGCCAGTTTCGGCGAGCTTTTGCCCAGCAACTGCATGAGTTGCTGGACCTCTTCGTGGCCGATCAGCTCGCTGGAGTGCTTGTACAGAATCTGATTGAGGTGCGTTGCCACCACCGTGCTGGCATCAACCACGGTATAACCCAACGACTGCGCCTGGGAGCGCTGGCTGACTTCGATCCACACCGCTTCCAGGCCAAAGGCCGGATCCTTGGCGGTGATGCCATTGAGCGTGCCGTAGACCTGGCCCGGGTTGATCGCCAGCTCGCGGTCCGGATAAATCTCCGCTTCGGCGAGGATCACCCCCATCAGGGTCAGGCGATACGCACTGGGCGCCAGGTCGAGGTTGTCGCGGATGTGCACGGTCGGCATCAGGAAACCCAGGTCCTGGGACAGCTTCTTGCGCACGCCCTTGATCCGCGCCAGCAACTGCCCACCCTGGTTGCGATCCACTAGGGGAATCAGGCGGTAGCCGACTTCCAGGCCGATCATGTCGATCGGGGTCACGTCGTCCCAGCCCAGTTCCTTGGTCTCCATGGCCCGCGCCGGCGACGGCAGCAGTTCCTGCTGGCGCTTGACCTCTTCCAGCGCCTGCACCTTGACGGTGTTCTGTTTCTTCCAGAACAGGTAGGCACCGCCCGCCGCCACTGCCGCCATACTGAGAAAAGCGAAATGCGGCATGCCCGGCACGATCCCCATGATCGCCATCAGCGCGGCCGATACGGCCAGGGCCTTGGGCGAGGCAAACATCTGCCGGTTGATCTGCTTGCCCATGTCTTCGGAGCCCGATGCACGGGTCACCATGATCGCCGCGGCGGTGGACAGCAGCAGTGATGGCAATTGCGCCACCAAACCGTCACCGATGGTCAGCAACGCGTACACCTTGCCCGCATCACCGAAGGTCATGCCGTGCTGGAAGATCCCCACCGCCATGCCGCCGATGAGGTTGATGAACAGAATCAGCAGGCCGGCGATGGCGTCACCGCGCACGAACTTGCTGGCACCGTCCATCGAACCGTAGAACTCGGCCTCTTGGGCGACTTCCGTGCGGCGGGCCTTGGCCTGGCCCTGATCGATCAGGCCGGCGTTGAGGTCGGCGTCGATGGCCATCTGCTTGCCGGGCATCGCGTCGAGGGTGAAGCGCGCGCTCACCTCGGAAATCCGCCCGGCGCCCTTGGTCACCACCACGAAGTTGATGATCATCAAAATCGCGAAGACCACGATACCGACCACGTAGTTACCGCCAATCACCACCTCGCCGAAGGCCTGGATCACCTTGCCGGCAGCGGCATGCCCGTCCTGGCCGTGGAGCATCACCACCCGGGTGGAGGCCACGTTCAACGCCAGGCGCAGCAGCGTCGCCACCAGCAGAATCGTCGGGAACACCGCAAAATCCAGCGGCCGCAAGGCGTACACACAGACCAGCAGTACCACGATCGACAGGGCAATGTTGAAGGTAAAGAACACGTCGAGCAGGAACGGCGGGATCGGCAACATCATCATTGCCAACATGACCAACAGCAACAGCGGCACACCCAGATTGCCTCGACTGAGGTCTGCCATGTTGCTGCGGGCATTGTTGATAAATTGAGAGCGATCCACCGGTATTCCCCGTTCCTTTGAAGCAAACTTTTGACGCCTGAAGCGGGCGCAGGGCGGCTACTGCAAGAAGCCTTCCAACTTTTGCCGCGACTGGGGAATAGGGGAGTCTTATGTCACGCAAACCTGTAGCCGCTGCCGAGCCTGCGAGGCTGCATCCGAGGATGAAGTCCTCGCACACCCCGCCCACGCGGCCCTGCAAACAAAACCGGTCTACGACTGTTGCGCTGCCGAACGCAGCCACGCGGGCTCGGCAACTGTTAAGGAGGGGGCATGCGCCGCTTGAACGCCCATGGAGTGCCACTGCGACCGATATGTCTGGGCATGGCATTACCAGCAGGAAATGAGCAAGGCGATCATTTGCGAAGAGGTGAACGCGCTGAAAGTTTCCGTAACAAAACAGCAGCAGGACTCACCAGATTGACCTCTCGGGTTAACTCTCGGTTAACGCCATCCCACGAGCATGACCGGCGATCAACAAACCCGGCAAGCAGCTTCATTTAACCCTCGGCATCCCCCAAGCGCTGAGTGAAGCCTCATTACCCGGCATTGAAACTTTGAGCGAATGAAAAAGCGCTCTTGAATATTTGATTATTTGTTCGCGCGCGGTCCTGACACCCAACCAAACATCAAATTTCATTTAACAAAAAAAGGAAAGGCCAATGCTGGAGAAGAAAAATACGGGATACACCAGTATTGCCAAGTGGCTGCATTGGAGCATGGCATTCATCTGGATGATGAGTTGGGGGCTTGGCATCTTGGCTACCCACTGGCGCGACACGCTGAACCCCAATCATGAACTCACCTTCTTGCACAAAGCACTGGCCAGCACGCTACTTTTCTTAATCGTTGTGCGAGTGGCCTGGCGATTGAAGAATCGCCCGCCAGCCTTGCCTGAAAGCATGTCCGTACTAACGAAACGCGGAGCGATGATCGGACATATCTTGCTCTACGCCATTGCCCTGATTGCCTTGCCCCTTTCAGGCTGGTACTGGAGTTCGGTTGCAGACAAACCCATTCTTGTGGCGGGTCTGCTCCTTTTGCCCCCGCTGGTCGATCCCGATCCCGACCTCTACGACCTGGCCAAGTACATTCATACCTGGACGTCGTGGTTCTGTGGCGCATTGATCGGCGGGCACTTGTTGATTGCGCTGAAGCATCAATTTGTCGACAAGGACAACATCCTGGCCGGAATGCTGCCCAGAATTTAGCGTCGAGTGGAGTAGTGGGTTTTCGCAGGAAAAAGATCGGAGCCACGGCAACACCTACATGGAACGGTGTACACCTGTGGGATCTGCCATGGCTTCGATCTTTTGCTTTTCAGCGGGTCAGTGGAGAAAAGGGGACAGATTTATTTACGAGAAAAGGGGACAGATTTATTTACAATATAGCGGGAGCAAAATCACTCACTCCCACTAAGCTTTCATCATCACTACAAGGACGTAGGAGGATGCATGCCCAGAATAGGACGCGTAGTACTGCCCAACCACCCCCACCATGTCGTACAACGCGACCACAATCGGCAGGTTGTTTTCGCTGAAGCAGCCGATTTTGAACACTACCTGTCAGACCTGCGCGAACTGAAAGAGGCCTTCGGTGTAAGCGTGTATGCCTATTGCTTGATGACCAACCACGTCCATCTTCTGCTTGCACCTGGCGACACCGCATCAGGCCTTGGACAACTAATGAAAGCCCTTGCAGCTCGCATGACTCGCTATCGAAATAAGCTGGAATGGCGTTCAGGCACGTTATGGGAGAGCCGTTACAAATCCAGTGTTGTTCAATCTGACGCCTATCTTCTTGCGTGCAGCCGATACATTGAGCTGAACCCTGTGAGAGCTCATATCGTGTCACGCGCAGAGGACTATCCATGGTCAAGTTATCGACTTCGCCTACAAGAGCCGGCAGAACGAAACTGGCTGGATATTGACCCATGCTTTGAAGCATTGGGCACAACTGAACTCCTTCGCCGTAATCGCTATAAAGAATTTGTAGCCCAAGTCGCTCCGAATGGAGAACTGGAGCTCATAAGAGGCGCTCTTCAACGCGGACAGTTGACGGGAACCTCCCGCTTTGTAGAGGAAATAGAACACATCACAGGGCTTCGTATAATAGGTCGCGGGCAAGGTAGGCCCACAAAAAAGCGCAATGCGAATGACTCGGATGGTCGATAAATCCGCGTCCCTTTTGATCAAAAATAAATCCGCCCCCTTTTTCGCTCACAGCGGTGTCCAGGCTTGTAACTGATCGAGGCATACAACGCAGCGAACCTATCAGTTCTGATAGTACCAAACTCGGAAAAGTCCGCCGATACTCAAGCCTCCCTGAGAATCTGGAGCAAACTCTATGGCTTCCTCGCAACCAATCCTGCGCAGCCGTTATGGCTACGACCCACTGGATCGGCTGATAAGCCAGTTCCTGCCGGGTGCAGCAGCGCAACAGCGCTTTTATTGCAAAAGTCGCCTGAGTACGGAAATACAGGGGGCAATAGGGTATTCCATTTTTCAGAAAGACGACCTTCTGCTGGCGCAACAGAAGCGTCAGAATGATGCAGTCGAAAGCACGTTGCTGGCAACCGATCTACAGCGCTCGGTACTGCTGGCTCTTAAAGCCGACCAGCTACAGCCCATCGCTTATTCGCCCTACGGCCATCGCCGGGCCGAAAGCGGGTTGGGCAGCTTGCTGGGGTTCAATGGAGAGCGATCAGACCCAGTGACCGGACATTATTTGTTGGGAAATGGCTATCGCGCCTTTAATCCAGTGTTGATGAGATTTAATAGTCCGGACAGTTTGAGCCCGTTTGGAAAGGGAGGACTCAATGCGTATGTGTATTGCGGCTCTGACCCTAGGAATCGGATTGATACGACAGGGCAGAATTGGTTGAAAGCTTTAAAAAATACAATCAATGAAGTATTTCCAAAAAACCTTCCCGAAAACCAAGGATTATTCCGTGCCCTGAACAAAAATAAAAATGCAAGAGATTACATAAAAGAAAACTCACACTCTATTAAAGAAACACCCGAAACATTCTTTATCAACATGACATTCTCGGACGTAAAAAATAAAATGTCCGAAATCACTATGACCATCTCAGAACTATCAAAAGCGCCAAAAAACATTAATAATTCTCACGCAATATCCCTATACGCCAAAAAAATTGACAAACAGCTCAACATCGCAGACAAACTATTAACCATCGCAAAAAAACATCACATCAAACGATCTTATGATGACTTTGCAAATATATATCTCGAGAGAGATAAATCCATCGCCCTACTCAAAGACAGGATAGATCCGAAACACTATCATTTTTTCGAAGCCGCCGATCCACTCTCAATCATTCACAACATTCGCGGCCAAGAATAAAAAACCAAATGGGGACAGGGGACAAAGAAAAGGGGACAGATTTATGAAAGAAAAGCAAAGAAAAGAGAAAAGGAGAAAAGGAGAAAAGGGGACAGATTTATTTACAACATAGCGGGAGCAAAATCACTCACTCCCACTAAGCTTTCATCATCACTACAAGGACGTAGGAGGATGCATGCCCAGAATAGGACGCGTAGTACTGCCCAACCACCCCCATCATGTCGTACAACGCGGTCACAATCGGCAGGCTGTTTTCGCTGAAACAGCCGATTTTGAATACTACCTCTCAGACCTGCGCGAACTGAAAGAGGCCTTCGGTGTAAGCGTGTATGCCTATTGCTTGATGACCAACCACGTCCATCTTTTGCTTGCACCTGGCGACACCGCATCAGGCCTTGGACAACTAATGAAAGCCCTTGCAGCTCGCATGACTCGCTATCGAAATAAGCTGGAAGGGCGTTCAGGCACGTTATGGGAGAGCCGTTACAAATCCAGTGTTGTTCAATCTGACGCCTATCTTCTTGCGTGCAGCCGATACATTGAGCTGAACCCCGTGAGAGCTCATATCGTGTCACGCGCAGAGGACTATCCATGGTCAAGTTATCGACTTCGCCTACAAGAGCCGGCAGAACGAAACTGGCTGGATATTGACCCATGCTTTGAAGCATTGGGCACAACTGAACTCCTTCGCCGTAATCGCTATAAAGAATTTGTAGCCCAAGTCGCTCCGAATGGAGAACTGGAGCTCATAAGAGGCGCTCTTCAACGCGGACAGTTGACGGGAACCTCCCGCTTTGTAGAGGAAATAGAACACATCACAGGGCTTCGTATAATAGGTCGCGGTGTAGTGGTCTAATGAAACCGGACACCCATTTAGGCGAGAATGCTCGCCAGATCGAGGTGTCAGATGACCAAACAAC
>NZ_JBYTBK010000030.1:0-64765 GCF_058789115.1 Pseudomonas sp. FW300-N1A1
TCCTGCCTGGTTACCCGCTTACCCGCGCTGACGATGGGGGTGTATTCCCACCTTGTGTCGAATGATACTAACGCGAAATGACCGCGTCTGAAGGGGCAGCACTCGACCAGAAGCGGTCATTCGTAGAGTCTCTCTTGCAAGGTTGCTCGCTTATTTGCGATGCGAACTCTCGATCCACCCAATGGTGCAACTCATGACCCCTACAATTTTGCCAGCAACAGTTCTTCGTCCCGACATGCGTGATAGCATTTTGATGTAAGCGTTTTTAACTTGCCGGAATTTTCTTGTCTACGCTCGCATTAGCACCTGATATCTCGATCACAACACACAGGTACCAACTGAGGTTAGGTTATGTCCGATGACGGCTATGGGCGCAGCAGGGCAAGTATTTTTTTCCAGTTTTCAGTATAGGGCAGACGAAGCTGGTGATTGTGTTGCTTATCCTTTTACTGGTGGCAGTCAGCGCCATTGTGCCCGATACAGCTGAGGGAGGAGGGTGGTTGCTGGTCCAGCAGATGATCTTGGTTGGATACAAGGATATGGGAAGTTTTAGTGAAGGATCAAGTTATAGATTGGTAGTAATGGTTAGTTTTTCTATGGCGGTTATTCTGTCTTGGGTTGCTGCCATTGTGACGTCGTTGACTCGTCTTCATATGCATGCTTTTCAGGCTGTTGAGAGAAAAAGCTATTTACCAAGAGTTTTGACTGTTGGGTTCATACTTGTATTCTTGTTACTGCCTATTTTTCAAGCGTTGCCAAATAATGATTTGCACTTCTCATATCATGTGTTTAAGGCGATGTGGGAAAGTAGATTGTTGATAATTGGGGCGAGCGTTGTGTATTTTTTGATCTCTATGGTGCTTTGGGTGCTGGTTTTATTTGAGGTTTCTAACGTTCTGGGTCGGAGGTCGTCTACACGTAGCTGAACTCTGCCATGGCCAAGCAGCAAACGACCCAATGCGGACGCTGACCAGCATTTGGTTAAGGGGCGGGCTTTAGCCCGCCCCAGTGAGCGAAGCGAACGGTTTGAACCAGTTGTTATGCATGTTTTACTAGCCGTTTCTTTAAATGATACAGGTTAGTCCCGATTGGTCGATCCTCAAGAACACCATAAATCTCATACCCATGCTGCTCATAGAACTGTTTAGCATCAACGGTTTTTAAGAATGCAACTACTGCCCCGTTGTTGGCGCCAATCGTTTCTGCTTTTTCCAATAGCATAGAACCGACTTTTCTACCGCGATGAGATTCCTTAACCCAAAAGGTATCAATTTCTAAGCCATCCCAGTAACAATTACAGCTTATTGCACCGATGTAGTCGCCTACTTCATCGTGTGCAACCACCATAAATATTTTATCTTCCGATTCTGGCGGTAGATTTGGATATTGAATTCGAAGATATTCTGAAAACCTATTATTCAGAACTCCCTGATCCTTTTCTGTTGGAGAATCCAATATATCAATCTTGATTTCCACTTTATTGCTCCGATCATTCAACTTCGAGGTGCCGTACGGCTTTTGGCATAACAATTAATTTTGCGACATGCGATGTCGCATAACATTCCATGTTCATGCGTAATTCCTTGAGCAATCAAAAATTCGAGTCTGTAAACGCGACATCAAGAAGGGGGAAAGCGGCATATTTTTTTGCACATTACTGAAGTATTAGCTGCGTGTCCATGGTCTGCTTTTGGCCGATAGCTGACTGTCCGAGAGGGTTGCTATCGACCCAAAACAAGCACGTCTCCCTTTCACGATCCACGTCTGCGCAGGTCGCCTTTTCCGGTTTTTCTCTTGATATCCCCCGTCCCGATGGCGTTCAGCATTTTCTGAAACTTTGAGCATTCTATGTGATGAGGAGCAGGGCAGGACGCTACTCGACGAAGCTCGTCGCGTATGGCGCTGAGTCGCTCGATGGTACGGTCCAGTTCGTCAGCCTTTTCGTTAAGCCGCTGGCGATCAATGTCAGGCTGACCGTCCGCGTCCAGCATGGCGACGATATCGTCCAGCGAAAACTCTGCCGACTGCCCAAGCGCGATCAAGGACAATCGCTGGAGTACATCGGCACGAAACACGCGACTCAGGCCACGACGACCGATCGAACTGATAAGACCTTTCTCTTCGTAGTAGCGCAGCGTTGAAGACGGTAGACCGGAACGTCGTGCCACCTCACCAATATCCAGCTCTTTCATGCTTGACCTCAAGTCGACTTGAACCTGCAGACTGCTCGGATCAAACCGCCAAAACAGGTTCAAGGCAAGGGGGAATACCATGGGAACAGCCGAGACGGCACTGCGCATTCTGTTTGTTGGAATGGGGGCCACGCTGATCATGGACGTATCGGCTTTTGTTCAAGCGCGAGTGTTTGGCCTGGCGTCGCTTGACTATGGCCTGGTCGGTCGTTGGCTGGGCCACATGTTGCAAGGGCGGTTTCATCACGCCCCGATCATGACGGCGGCTCCTGTCAGGAATGAACGCCTGATGGGGTGGGTGTTCCATTACGTCACGGGCATTGTTTTCGCGATGGTGCTGATCGGTGCGAAAGGGCTTGCCTGGATCTGCAACCCCACGCTGGTGCCTGCGCTTGTGGTGGGGTTGGTCAGTGTGATTGCGCCTTTCTTCATCATGCAGCCCGCGTTCGGTTTCGGCGTTGCCGCTTCGAAGACAGCGGCACCGAGCGTGGCAAGGCGCAGAAGCGTCATTGCGCATCTGACGTTCGGACTGGGGCTTTTTGTGGCTGGGTGGCTGTTGATGCTGCTCTTTCCGGCATCGCTATGCCTAAGTTGAGTGCCTTTGGGGCAGCGGTGGTGCTCAGGGTAAGAGCGTAAGTCCTGAGTGTCTGTTTCTGGCCGGTTTCTGCCGGTCACCACCGGCAGCTATGGGATGAAAGCCACCTCTGACGACTCGACTGCGTCGGCCAAAACCAATTGCTTGCGGCACGGAACCTCTCATTTTTGGCATGACGCACACGTCCACATTTTCAAATGCTTAGCTTCGAAGCAGGAAAGGCGTCACCCTCGCGTCTCGACATGGCGAGACGTGTGAACTGCGGCAAGCGGCGTTCCAACAGGCCATTCGTCTCACCAGGGTCTGTTGACGTTTCGCTCCGAACCGCCGCGATCAGGGAAACACGACGGCCGCCGCGAGATACAGCAGCAACGCCAGCAGCAACACCACGGTGAAGCCCAGGTGGATCGCCAGCAGGGTCGCCAGCACGGCCGCTACCACCGATACGCTGGCGTTGACGCCCCAGGCGATTGGCACCAGTGCTTCGGCGCGCGCGGAGACGCGCCCGAGTCCGAGCGGAAACGGCATGCCCATGGCGAACGCCAGCGGCGCTACCAGCGCGGCGCAGATGCCGAACCTGGCGAGGGTCCCCACCGGCGCCAGCAGCTGGAACAACGGGGGCAGGGCGATCAGGTAGAGCAGGGCGATCGCGCAGATCGCCAGGACTGGCCGCGCGAGCGGATGACGGGGCCCCACACCCGTTCCAATGTCCCCCCGCCGCCGGCCGGAGTAACGGCTGCCGAGGCCCGCGAAGATCAGGAACGCGCTGAGCGTTACCGCCACCGAGTACAACGGGTGGCTGAGGAAAAGGGTGAACTTCTGGATGAAGGCGATTTCCACGAACATGAAGGCGAAGCCGATGGCGGCGAAGTAGGACACGACCCGAAGTTCGAACCTGGCCAAAGCCGCATTCCGAGAGCGCCGCTGGCGCCGCCGCGCCACCCATAGCGGCGCCAGGATCAGCAGCACGGCGGCCACGCTGGACTGCAGCAGCGTGGCGATCAGCACCGGATAGCCCCACTCCAGCATTGACAGGCCGCCCTGCTCCTTCAGCGCCAGCAGTTCCGGCAGCGAGCGCCACTTGAAGAAGTGGAAGAAATACGGCCGGTCATCCGTGGTCGGACGCACGTCGAACTTGTAGCGTGCCAGGAACTCCGCGCGCTCGCCGGACAGCAGGGCCTGCGCCGCTTCGAAGAACCAGGGCCGGTCGAGCAGGTTGTAGCGGTTCGCCTCGGCCACGGTCATCCCGGGGTAGTAGGCCAGGTCGAAGGAGCGCGCCCGGCAGAACTCCTGCAGCACGGCGATGCCGGCGTCGTCGAAATCCCTGTTGCTGAACAGCAGCGTCGCGGTCTTCCAGCCGCGGATCATGACGATGCGGCGCGCCGCGCTGGCCTGCCCGTCGTGCTCGATGGCCGCGGCCGCGGTGGCCAGCAGCCTGGGAACATCGCGGGGCGGCAGGGTGACCCAGCGGGTGATGGCCAACAGGCCGCCGGGCGTGAGATGGCGCAGGTACTCGGCGAAGGCATCTACCGTGTACAGGTAGTTCTCGGACAGCGCATGCAGGCCGCCCGAGGCGGTACCGAAGGAGTCCAGCAGGGCGATCTGGATCAGGTCGTAAGGTTCTTCGCGCGAAGCCACCAGGCCGCGCGCCTCGCCGATCAGCACACGGACGTTGGGCGCGCTGTACGGCTTGCCGGAGAAGTCGGCGAAGCGGCGCTGGACCAGATCGATCACCTGCGGGTTCAGTTCGATGGCATCCACCGCGCTGGCGCCGTGGTAGATCGCCTGCAGCACATCGGCGCCGGCGCCGCTGCCCAGCACCAGCACGCGGGGTTGGTGCAGCAGGTGATAGGGCAGAGCCGAGGTCAGATAGTCCAGGTAGGCGAGCGGCTCGCGGCGCCCGTCATAGCGGTTCAGCACGGAAAGGCCGTCGCCGTCGGTGAAGATGGCCAGTTGTGCGGGCGGTTCCTGCGTCGCGTTGAGGCTCAGGCCCGGCGCGTGGCGCAGGGGAATGGTCGGGCTGTCGACGACCGTGAGCAGGCCCAGCGGACTCCAGGTCTGGGCGATTGCGCGCGCATCCTTGATACGCAGCGTCTGGCTCAGTTCCTTGTACTCGGAGGGCGACAGGGCGATCCAGCGCCCGGGCACGCCGACCGGCACCGCGACGGCCGCCACCAGCAGCAACGGCGCGAGCCAGTGCCTATGCCCCGTGCAAGCCATGCCGGCCAGCGCCCCGGCGGCGATGCCGGTGCCGGCCAGCAGCCGCAGCGCATCGACGGGCGTCAGGGCGAACAGCGCGGCGACGATCGCCAGGCTGCCCACGCCGGCGCCGAGAATGTCGAAGGCGTAGATCCGATGAATCTGTTCCTGAAAGCAGGTGAAGGTCAGGCAGATGCACACCGCCGCGCAGAAGAACGGCACGAACAGCAGCAGGTAGATCATCAGCAGGCGCGCCGACTGCCGCGCGTCCCAGAGGATCTCGAGGGGATTGAACGGAACCTGCTGGGCCAGGCTGAAGCAGGCGATGGCGCTCAGCCCGAACAGCACCGCGCCGCCGATGAACACGCCGTGGAAGCGCGGCGCCAGCACCGGCCGCGCCAGTGCTACGGCGGTGCCGGCAGCGCCGTAGCCGAGCAGCGCGACGCTGATCATCATGTAGGCGAAATGGTGCCACTGGATGATCGAAAGCAGTCGCAGCAGCAGCACCTCATAGCCGAGCGCGGAGGCAGACAGCAGCGCCAGGGCGAGCAATGGCGGCGAATGCATGTTCAACCGCCTCCGACCAGCGGCACGAAGCGCACAGGCAGCACCTGCCGGGTGGACACACTGCCATCGCCGGCCTTCTCGATCAGCAGCAGGTACTGGATCATGAATGGCGCGCCGACCGGGATTACCATCCGTCCGCCGGCCTTGAGCTGGGCGATCAGTGGCGGCGGCACATGGCTGGCGGCGGCGGTGACGAGGATGGCGTCGTAAGGCCCGTGCTCGGGCCAGCCGTGGTAGCCATCGCCCAGCCGGGCCTGCACCTTCGCATATCCCAGCCGGCCCAGGCGCTCCCCGGCCTGCACTACCAGCGGCTCGATGATCTCCATCGTGTAGACCGCCTGCGCCAGCTCGGCGAGGATCGCTGCCTGGTAGCCCGAGCCAGTGCCGATCTCGAGTACCACGTCGCCGGGCCCGACCTGCGTCAGGTCGGTCATCAGGGCGACGATGTAGGGCTGGGAGATGGTCTGGCCGTAGCCGATCGGCAGCGGGCGGTTCTCGTAGGCGTAGGGCACCTCGTCGGGCGGGACGAACTGATGGCGTGGCACCTTGGCCATCGCGGCCATCACCGGCGCGGCAAACTCGACCCTGCCGGTTTCGTCGCGGGTGACGGACGACATGTTGGCGATCTCCCGCACCATTGCGTCGCGCAACCGCGCGAACGGGTCGTCGGCATGCAGGCCAGCGGATGCCAGCGCCAGAGCGATGGCAGGCGCCAGGATGCGCGTCAGGAGCATCACCGGCTTCACAATGACTCCTCCGCCTGAGGAATAGTCGAATCGTATGGCCGGCGGGCTGGCTCGGCAAGACCAGAAATGCATCCGGGAAGCCCAACAGAAATGGTCACACTCGGCCAATGCACTGGAAGCCTGGTATCGCCTGATCCGACGCACAAGCCCGAGCGACTTCGCCGCCATGAAACAGCTATTCCCAAGCGTCGACAAGCATGTGTTCGACATCGGCGGCACCCCGTAACTGCACTGATAGCACCCAGCCAGTTCAAGCGGTGATACAAATGTCGAGACGATGCTGTTTTTTGGCTCTGCCAATCCCCGACAGACGTAGTGGCGGGGGGTGTCGTTTTGAGAGATGACACCCCAGGGGGCGTCCCCCTTGTAGTTGCTCAAGGCGAAGTGGCGGAGCCTCACTTTGGGTCGGATGGTTTAAACGTGGGCTATGGTCACAATTAAACCGCACTGCTCCAGCCTGCTGTGAGGTGTGTGGCCTGCCTGGCGATAGACAACTCTCACTTTCCTAGCGCGAGAGTTAACCTGGTCAAATGCTTAGTTAACCGGACTATAGGCCACAGCCCGTAAGGCTTTCAGCTCTGTTAACCACCCGAGTTAATCAGTTAACTAACTTTGGAGGGGTGCCGCTAACGAATTTACGCGAGTCTTCGTACCCGTATCTCAACTAAATTGCCAGGGTCCCCGGCGTGTTTCGGAAGAGAGTTGGTCGCTGTTTGGCATGGCGCTGCGTAATTGCATTGTACTTGGCCGTCCAAATGCTTAGCGGCTGGCCGCGTCTCAGTATGGCCTAGGCGCAGGTGATGGGCATCGGCGTCTACGTGGCCCAGTCTGGATCAGGTTTTGAAGAGCTCCGCGCTCATGAAGTCGATGAACGCGCGCAGCTTCGGCGCCAGGTGCTTGCTCGACGGCCAGAGCATGCGGAAGGTGCCCTGATGATGGTTGTAGTCGTCCAGCACGCTCACCAGTTCGCCGGCTGCGATGGCATCGTGCACCATGAAATCCGGCAGGCAGGCGATTCCAAGGCCATCGCGGGCGACGTGAAACAGGGCCTCGGTGGTGTTGCACACCATCGAGGCCAAGAGGACGGGGTCTGCCTCGCCCTCCGGCCTGCGCAAGGGCCACGACTCGAACTTGCCGGTACTCGGGAACTTGTGTAGCAGGCAGGCGTGGCCCGTCAGGTCGGCGGGCACGCGCGGAGTGCCGCGCGCGGCGAAGTACCGGGGCGAGGCAACTAGCAGCAGCTTGAAGGTGCCCAGCGCACGGGACATCAACCGGGAATCAGTTGGTTCTCCGGTGCGAATGACTGCATCGAATCCGTCCTCGATTACATCGACCAACCGATCAGAGAAATCCACGTCCAACTCGATGGCCGGGTAGCGGTGCATGAAGGCCGTCAACGCCGGCATGACCAAGCCGCTAGCCAGCGGCAGGCTCACGCGTAGCTTCCCTTGGGGTGCCTGTCGAGTTACCAACAACTCCAGCTTGGCCGCCTCGACCTCGCAAAGGATGCGCCGGCAACGCTCCAGGAACAGTGTGCCCTCGGAGGTCAGCGTGATGCTGCGCGTGCTGCGATGGAGGAGGCGCACGCCCAGCCGCTCCTCCAGCCGGGCCACGCTCTTGCCGACGGCGGAGGACGAGATGCCGAGCATGCGCCCGGCCTCCGAAAAGCTGCGGGCTTCGGCCGCCTGCACGAAGAACGCGATGCCATTGAGAGAGTCCATTCTTCACCGATCTAAGAAAATTTGTCCGATATGTTCGGAATCTTAGCCCATTTTTCTTAATCGAGCCTGCACTTACGCTGACGGCTGCACAGGTTGGATGCGGCTGTCTTGGCTTTCGAGATACGGCTTTGACGTCTGCCTGACCCTCTACTGACTCTTTGCGGATTTTCCCCATGACACAAGCCCTGACCGCCACAAGCGGTACCACCGGACGCAACTGGTTGCAACTGCTTGCCGCCTGCCTTACCGGCATCCTGATCCCGCTGTGCTTCACTGGGCCGGCCGTCGTGCTGCCGTCCATCAGTCAGGAACTGGGGGGGACGGCGGTGCAACTGAACTGGGTGGTCAACGGCTACATCCTGACCTACGGCAGCGCCATGATGGCGGCCGGCAGCCTGACCGACACCTATGGCCGCAAGCGCGTGTGGCTGGTCGGCCTGGCGCTATTCGTGCTGATGACGTTCTTAATCCCGCTGGCGCCGACCGTCGTCTGGATCGACGGGCTTCGCCTTGCGCAAGGGCTGGGCGGCGCAGCCGCCTTTGCGGGTGCCATGTCCTCGCTGGCGCAGACCTTCCACGGCCCGATCCGCACACGTGTGTTCAGCTTGCTCGGCACCACGTTTGGTATCGGCCTGGCCTTCGGGCCGCTGGCGGCAGGCTGGCTGGTGGAGGTGGCGGGCTGGCGCTGGGTGTTCCTGGCGACGGCGCTGATCGGGGTGGCCGGTTTCCTTCTGGTGTGGGTCAGCGCCACGGAGTCCCGAGACCCAGACTCTACCGGCCTGGACTGGCCCGGCGCTTTCAGCTTCACCGCCGCGCTGACCTTGTTCACCTACGGCATCCTGCTGGCGCCGGAAGAAGGCTGGCGCAGCGTTTCGGTGCTCGGAACGCTGTTGGCCTCAGTCGTGCTGTTCATCGCATTCGTACGCATCGAACGCCGCGTCGCGCGCCCGATGCTCGACCTGTCGTTGTTCGGCAGTGGCCGCTTCGTCGGCGTGCAGGTGTTGGCCGCATCGCCGGCCTTCTTCTTTGTCACACTGATCGTGATGCTGCCGGGCCGCTTCATCGGCATCGACGGACTGAGCGCATTGGAAGCGGGCCAAATGATGATCGCCCTGGCCGCGCCGCTGCTGGTCGTGCCGTTCCTTGCCTCGTTGTTGTCGCGCTGGTTCACCTCCGGCATGCTGTCTGGCGTCGGGCTGTTGCTGGTGGCGGCCGGACTGGTCTGGGTGGGCCAGGTGTTGTCCGGCGGGGCCGGCCCTGCGCTGGTAGCGCCGCTGGCGCTGATCGGCGCAGGCATTGGCCTGCCTTGGGGGCTGATGGATGGCATGGCCGTGAGCGTGGTGGAGAAAGAGCGTGCAGGCATGGCGACGGGCATCTTCAACTGCGTGCGTGTTTCGGCCGACGGGATTGCCATCGCGGTGGCGGGCGCGCTGCTGGCGTTCTTAATTCAGGGCGGGTTGCTCGGCACCTTAGCCGCGGCCGATCCAGCCGTTGTGATTGAGGCCGCCAATCGCGCCGCGCTCGGCGATCTGGCGCAGGCCAGTGCCCTTGTCAGCGGAGAGCGCGCCTTGCTGCTGGCGACCTACGACCAGGCATTCCGCTGGGTCTTGTACGTCCTGGCCGCATCTTCGGCATTGACTGCATTCCTGGTGTTCGCCTTGCTGGGTCGATCGCGCGCGCATGAAGAAGTGGGAGCGGCGGCATGAGCGAGATAAAGTAGAAGTGGATGTCAATCAAGATGTCCTGGTAGTACTTCTTCGTAGCCTCAACATCCTGCTGGCTTGGCGGTATTTCCCGATTCCAGATTCTTCGCACCTGAGTTTCAGCGGCTCTCAAGGAGCGGAACGCAAAATCGACGCAATGGACCGTCGCGCCTGATCGGCTTGCAGTCATCACTTTGAGAAGTTCATCGTCATTCATGCCTCACCACCTTAGGAAACCGTGATCAGGACCAGCTGTATGGGCCATTTATAACGATAAACACGCGTTTCTGGCCCACGAAACGATCCTGCGCCCAATTCCCTGCATCGAATCATCGGGAAGGTTCGTTCGGTAACCGGGCTTCGTGGCCGAGCTCTTCGACGTCCAGATGTTCGTGGTAGCAGCTGTGGATCTTGCGTATGGCCCGGGTGATCTTGCCGAAGTGCCCCGGCGACTGAGCGCGGCACGCATTGAGCCGCCCTGCTCGCCGGTCAGGATCCGGTAGTAGATTTCCCGTATCAGCGACGGTCCAAGTTTCTGCGCATCGCCCGGGCGACTCATGGCTTCCAGGAAGCGCAGCATCGAGCTGCGCAGCAAATCGTCCATGAACGAGGCGTAATGTTGCGTCGCATTTTTGCGGCTAGTCGTTTTGCATCTGCAGCCGTCCAGGAGTGCCAAAACCAATCCTCCCAGACACACAAAAAGCGCTGTCACGCTTCCCACATTTATGGGATATCGCTTTGCGCTCTTCGCTATAACCTTATAAGCGACCGCGAATTAGACTTGAGGGAGTGCAGTCCATGTCGTGATTGAGGATAAAAACGTGCAAGAAATATTCAGCATCAACTGGCTGCTTTGGCTGTCAACCATGGCACCGCTGACCCTGAGTGCAGGTCCTGGCAACTTGATGGTTGCGACCTCCGGCGCACAAAGCGGTGTACGTCGTTCGTTCCGGTTTATCGTCGGCCTAGACATCACTTATTTCTTGCTCGCGGTGCTGGTCGGGTTAGGGCTTTATCACACGCTGATGAACAGCCCGAGGCTGGTTTGGGTACTGCAAGTGCTAGGCAGCTTCTACATCTTGTGGCTTGGGGTGCGGCTGCTGCGTCGCCCGCTGAAAGCGCCCGGCGACAAAGCCATACACTTGCAGTTTCGAGACGGCATCGTTGTGCAGTTGGGCAATGTGCAAGGAATAGTGATGTTGCTGGTGATGTTTTCCACCTTCACGCCCTCTGGCGAGACAAGCAGCAGCGTTGTGCTGATCTTGAGCGCTGCGCTGATTTCGCTGAATTTCTTCTCGCACGTCATCTGGGTATCGATGGGGTCGACCGTGCAGAAACTGATCCAGGCGCGGCCCAAACTGCTGGTGTTCCAGAACGCGATGTTTGGACTGATGCTGATCGCGGTAGCGGTCTGGATTTTCCTGCGTACCGGTTCTCTGTAAGGAGTCTCCATGACCCATGCCCATGCTGTTGTCTTCGCCGTTCCTGGGAAGCCGGACGTCCTCGAGCTACGGGAGTACGAATTGCGTGCCGCCGGCCCCGGAGAAATCACCGTCGCTATCGAGGCGGCCGGCGTCAACTTTATTGATTTGCATCGGCGCTCTGGCGCGCTTGAGGATGGTTCTCCCTTTCCAAGGAGCTTGGGCGTGGAGGGCGCGGGGCGCGTCGTCGAATGTGGACCGCAAGTGCGAGGTTTCATCCCCGGCGACCGGGTGGCATTCATCGACAGCTCGACGGGCAGCTACGCCAGTCACGCTGTACTTCCAGCCATGCGCGCGATTCGATTGCCCGATGACGTACCGAGCGAAATCGCCGCTGCGTTGATGTTCAAGGGACTGACCGCCGAATACCTGACTTATCGCTGCGTACCGCTCGAGCCTGACGACTGGGTCGTCTGGCATGCTGCTGCCGGCGGCGTGGGGAGCATTGCCACGGGCTGGCTCGCCGCCAGGGGCGTGCGCGTCATCGGTCTTGCTTCAACCGAAGCTAAAAGACGCCAAGCGTTGGATGCTGGCTGCTTCGCTGCCCTTGACTCCGACGCTCCGGGAACATTGTCGTTCATTCGTGAATTGACCGACGGCAAGGGCGCTCATACCGTGTTCGACTCTGTCGGGCGCGCTACCGTGGAGCTGTCATTGGCGAGCTTGCGCCAGCGCGGTCATCTGGTGCTATTTGGCAATGCGTCGGGCGACGTAACGGGGTTCAATCTATCGCGGCTTGGACAAATGGGCTCGCTGCATGTGACTCGGCCGTCCTTGAAGCACTACATCGGTCAGAACGCCGAACTCACCACCAGCGCGGCACAGGTTCTGATGGCCTTGTCCAAAGGTTTGATTCGTAGGCCCCAGATAACGCGCTTACCGCTCGCCATGGCTGCCGAGGCGCACCGCATCATGCAGGAAAGGCAAACCCAGGGCTCACTGATCCTGGTGCCATGACCCTCCATGCAAAGGTTGCTATTGCATCTCCGCCGTTTTGCTGTGGAATAGCTCCGTCAGATAATCCACCACTTGATCGACGCGGCCTACGCCTTGCGTAGCCTGATTGCGCAGAAGCCAGATATCGGAGCTGTGCAGGGGGCTATCGGCCAGGACCTGACGCAAGCCTGACTGGTGTGCAACATAGGTCGGTAGCGCGGCGATACCAAGATCAGCTTCTACCGCCTTGAGCTGGGCATTGAGATTGGACACGCGCATCCAGAGCTTCTGGTCGCCGCTCACCTCATTCAGCCATTGCGCGAGCGGCATATAAGACATTTCCTCAGTCCAACCAATCAAGTGATGGTGCTTCAAGTCGTCAGGCTTCGCTGGCAGTCTGTTGGCGGCGGCATATCCTTCGGAACAAAAAAGGCCCTGCATCAGTGTCCCGACCCGGCGCATGGTGAAGTTGCCGTTTTCGGGTCTGCGCAATCGGATAATGATGTCGCTATGGCTTTGCGTGAGTTTTGAAGACACCGCCGTGTTGATGAAGTCGAAGCTGATCTCGGGGTATTGATCACGGAAATCCGCCAGTCCAGGAATGATCAGGTGCGTGCCCATCAGCTCCGGGCAATCGATGCGCACCTGCCCAGCCATCCGATTGCTTGGCTGCGACATCTGCCGCTCAATGAGTTTGAAGCGCTCCTCCGTCTCTAACGCCAGTGGAAGCAGCGCCCTGCCAGCTTCCGTCAGGAAATAGCCGTTGGTCTTTTTCAAGAACAACACGGTACTGAGCGAATCCTCAAGTGCGGCGATCTTGCGCGACACCGTCGATGCCGAAACCTTGAGCGAGTTTCCCGCCTCGGTCACGTTGTTCGACTTGGCGACGAAGATAAAAACTTTCAGATCATCCCAGTTCACGTTGATGAAGTACTCAAAAATGGAAAATCGATCTCCACCTATTTCTATTCGAAATAACGAGAGGTCACGTTAAAGTTTTTTGCATGGAGCAAACCCGCAGAGGACACATGGATGATACGTAACTCGATGCGCGCCCTTCCAGGGTTCATACAACCATTTTTGAGCTGGCTGACAGCCAAGCCCCTGCCTGAGGATCTCAACCAGGTCCGAATTCTGAAACCCATCCACCATATCCTTGTGTCAACGGGATTAATAGCATTCGGGGTGTTGTTGGCCGGCATTGGTTACTTGCATGGCAGTGTGACTTTCTGGCTGCTGGGCTTTGTAGTGGCGACCGGTGGTATCAAGCAGATGCAGGTTATGATCTGCCATAACTGTGCTCATGACATGGTTTTTGAACAGCGTGAGATGAACTTGACAGTAGGCCGGATTATTTCTGGCGTATTGATGCTCAAACCGTTCGATACCTACAAGCAAGAGCACGCTCTGCACCACAGTTCCAAAACCCTGCTCACAGAGGATGACGACACTCTGTCTTACCTGCAAGGGGTGGTGGGATTAAAACCGTCCGACAGCGTTGCCACGATGTGGACCAAATTGGTCTCCACGGCGCTATCACCGTTAGCGATCCTGCGCTCTTTCTGGAGCCGATTGAAGGCGACTGCAACCGCGTCGAACGGCCGAGTTGCAGCGCTGACGCTGATCTTCTGGGCCACGGTCAGTTTGCTGGCAGCAGCCATGGGGTATTTCGATCTTTTCATCATGGCGTGGGTCGTGCCGGTATTCGCCGGCTATCACATCAGCACGACGTTCCGCCTGGCTGCCGAGCACACCTGGCCCAACGTGGACGTACTGGAACGGCGCGGTATCGACTTCATTTGCGAAAGCACGACCGGTGTATTTATTGGTGAGGAGTTGCGCATACCGGAGGCTGCGGGTGCTGTTCGACGCATTGCCTACATCTGCTTATGGCTGATCAAAATGCTGGGCTACCACTTGTTCATCCGCGTGTTTGTGATGGTCGGCGATACACCGTGCCACGACTTTCACCATCGGCGCCCAAGATCCAAGGAATGGCCGAACTACATCACCGCGCGCGAGCGGGACAGGATCGAAGGCTCGAAACCTTTTCCCACTAATTACGCCGATTACTGGGGCTATATCAACGCGGTAACAACGAACTTTCGCAATTTCCAGAAGGCACTTCCGTATTACGCAAGCAGAACAGAAACTTAAAAGGGATTTTAACGATGACATTCAACAAAACCGCTCTTCTCAGCACTGTACCATCAGACTCCCATAGCTGGAACCTAGTGTTCATGGAGTTCCTGCTCAATGACCTTGGCTATAAGGTCGAAAACCTGGGGCCCAACACGCCAATGGATGATGTTATTGCGCGGCTTAACCGCAATGGCTGCGCAATAGCTGTGATCAGTACTGTCAATGGCCACGGCTACATCGAGGGCGCCGAACTCGCCCAGCGCATTCGCAACGAGACGAATCACATCGAAGGGCTCTATATCGGCGGAAAAATCTGCACTGAAAACGACGCCCTGACCATCGCCCGGCACAGCGATACGCTTCGGGCAGCGGGTTTTGACGAGGTGTTCGATGACAGCGTGGCAAACAGTTTTGATGCCTTTCAGGAGCTCATTTCCGCACAGTTGTATCCAACCCATTACCTGGAAAAGCGGGTCGCGCGATGAGTGCGTACTCTGATCCAGATAAAGCAGGGACAGGAAAAGGTATGCCGAAATGATCGACTTCAACACCCACGTGCTTGAACGGTTTGACGTACATGGTCCGGTACTCCAGCCGCGAATGGGCTTCAGTGACCCCGTCCTGATGCAGGCAGGGCTGGAGGCCACAGCGGCCAGTCGCGCGAACACGGTATGCACCATCACCCTTGATGCGTTCACCCGGGTGAATGATCTCGACGCGGCGCAACGGGCGATTGATAGTGCGTCCATGCTAAATGGCTATCCGATTGTGAATCATCCGGCGGCGAAAACCCGTGCGATGCTGGAACAGATTCATGCCCGCTACCTCCTGCCGGTGCAGATTCGCCATGGCTCGCCCGATCCACTGCACATTTTCAAGCGCATGGTCGAAATCGGCTCGGCCACCACCGAGGGTGGGCCAATTTCCTATTGCTTGCCGTACAGCCGTACGCCGCTGCGAGAGGCTTTCGGCCACTGGGAAAAAGCCTGCCAGGTGCTTTCCAGAGGGCTGGACCACAGTCATATCGAGAGCTTCGCCGGCTGCATGATGGGGCAGATGTGCGACCCGGTCATTCTGGTTGCACTCAATATTTTAGAAGGACTGTTTTTGCGCTCTCACGGGATCAAGACGTTGTCGTTCTCCTACGCCCAAGGCACCTCGCCCGTGCAGGACCGTGCCGCGGTGACGGCTTTGCAACAACTTGCCAGCGAATACTTCGCACCGGGCAGCTATCATTTCGTCGGGTACGTGTTTATGGGCTTTTTCCCACGAACCCTGGGCGGGTTTTGTCGAATCACTGGCGATGCGCTGGGCATGATTCGCTCTACGGGCGTGCAGCGTGTGATCATCAAGACTCCGGTGGAGTCACGTCGTATTCCTCGGGTTGAGGAGAACATCGCTGCATTGGAATACGCCAGTTATTGCCTGCACACGGATGGTGTCTTGCCGGATGTCCCGTTTGACGCGCAAGAGCATGCACGCATTCTAGACGCCTCGAGGCGGCTGATTGAAGGAACGTTGACTCGTGATGCCGACTTGTCCGAAGCAATTCTCAGCGCATTCGACAGTGGTTTTCTATCGATTCCTTACTGCCTTCACCCAGATAATAAACGGGGAGCCGGCACGGTGTTGACCGCGAAAAATTATTACCAAGGATTCGAGGGTGAGCGAGTGGAGAATGCTTTCTCCTTCTTGGCAGCATTGCGACAAAACATCCGCACCTATGATGGCGTCGCCTAACTTGAAAAACGCACAGGGATACGATGTGTGCGCTTAAGTCGTTGACCGCAGCTTTTGGCTTGGATTTTCGATAAGCTCAAGAGAACGTGGTTCTCCCCATTATGAGGAGAGAGTCGCGCAGAAAAAACGTACTTTCAGTACGGGTGCATTATAAGTCATGGCTGCTACGTACCACGTAGTTGCGCCTCGCAAGCCAGGGGTCCCCAGGATCCGTATTAAGAGATGGTGGTAGGCTAGGGGGGCGGCGACTTGTCAACAAGCGTAGCCCGTCTGATCCGGACTGGCGATTGCTGTCTCTCGTGACTGGCCGAAAACGGCCAAAAGCAAACGCTCATTAGATACCTGCTCCCACATAGCGCTGCCCTCGGCAAATAGCGGAACTCAACGTGAACAGATATTCACGAGAGCAAGACCAGAAGTTCTCTAACGGTTTCACATGTCAAAAGAAACACTTTCCAATGAAATCACTCTTCAGTGCGGCCGTCGCGGCATTGTAGCGGTCAACGGTTCGAACGTCAGCGGCTGGCCGAAAACAGTCCTTGGATGAACGTCCACTTCTGGCCGATAGCGATCAGCATCGACCGGCTGCTATCGACCCTCAGTGGGTATCGGAGAAAAGTCATACTGTTCCCCTTTGTTGGTCAGCTCTGCGAAGGGGGGCCACTGAAATGCGGGCCCCACTCAAAGTATCAGCCCGTCCGGCGGCTCATCAGTTGGCGATACTGCCGTGTGCGGTGCAGGCTTGCCCACTGTTCCTGCAGCAATGCCCACAGCGGTGAGGCGTTCGGGGTCGGCGGGTTGCCGTGTGCCAGATTGCGCATCTGGAACTTCACCAGGGCCATATAGGCCAACGCGGCCAGGGCCTTGCGCTTCCAGCGGATCGGCGGCAGCTCGGCGTTGGCCTGAACCTGGCCGGCTTGCCAGAGCCGCGGCAGTGCCGGGTTGACCGCCAGCGCGGTGGCGATGCCGGCCATGGCCACGCCGCCGGCCAGCACCTGTTCCACCACCGGCAGGCGGCGAATGCCACCGGTGACCATGACTGGCATGCGCGCGATAGCGGCAATCTCCTGGGCAAACTCGAGGAAGTAGGCTTCGCGTTTCAGGGTACGGCCATCACGGGCATCGCCCTGCATGGCCGGCGCCTCGTAGCTGCCGCCGGAGAGCTCCACCAAATCCACTGCAAGCTCGTTGAGCCAGCGCACCACCTGGCGTGCGTCGCTCGGCTCGAAGCCGCCTCGCTGGAAGTCCGCCGAGTTCAGCTTCACCGCCACGCAGAAGCCCGGCGACACCTGGGCGCGCACCGCCTTTATCACCTCCAGCAGCAAGCGCGCGCGGTTCTCCAGGGAGCCACCCCAGCGGTCCTCGCGGCGGTTGCTCAGGGGCGAAAGGAATTGGCTCAGCAGGTAGCCGTGGGCGGCATGCACCTGCACCCCGCTGAAGCCGGCCTGTTCGGCCAAGGCTGCGGTGCGGGCGAAGCGCTGGATCAGCGCGGCGATCTGCGCTTCGTCGAGCGCCTTGGGCACCGGGAACAGTTTCGACAATCCGCCCATCTCCAGTGCCACGGCGGAGGGGGCCACTGTGGGTTGACCGAGGTTGGCCTGCATCTGCCGGCCGGGGTGGTTGATCTGCATCCAGAACTGCGCCCCCTGTGCCCGGCCGATGCGTGCCCATTCGCGGAAGCGCTCCAACCGCTGGCCTTCCTCCAGCACAACACCGCCAGGACCGGTCATGGCGCGGGCGTCGACCATCACGTTGCCGGTCAGCAGCAACCCTGCGCCGCCCTCGGCCCAGGCCTGGTAGAGGCGCAGCAACGGGTCCGATGGGGTCTGGTCCTGATTGGCGAGGTTTTCCTCCATCGCCGCCTTGGCGATCCGGTTGGGAATGAGGGCGCCATTGGGCAACTGCAGGGGCTCGAAAGGGGACATGGGGCTCTCCGGAAGGTTGGGCGCCGTGCGTCGGCTTGTGGATAGCCGGACGGCGGCGGGGCTTTGATACGACAAAGCCTAAGGTTAAAGTCAACTTTAAGGTCAATAGGGGAGCCCCAATTAAATGAAGATCGGCGAACTCGCCCGGCGCAGCGGCCTGGCCGCCTCGCGCATCCGCTTCTACGAAGCCAGTGGCCTGATCAGTGCCCGGCGCCTGGGTAATGGCTATCGCGACTATTCCGAGCTGACGCTGCACGCGCTGGAAATCATCGGCTGTGGTCAACAGGCCGGCTTCAGCCTGGATGAGATGCGCAACCTCATGCCTGACCCGGCCCAGCGCACCGACAACCACGATCGCCTGCTGGAAAGCCTGCAGCGCAAGGTCACCGAGATCGACGCCATGCAACAGCGCCTGGCTCAGAACCGCGCGCGGCTGCTGGAAATCATCGCCGGCATCGAAGGCAAGCCCGAAGGCATGGGCTGCGAGGAGAATGCTCAGCGGATGCTGGTCGGCTGGCGGCAGCCGGGAGGGAAGGGCGCGGACGAGGCCGAACGGTAGGGCGCGCAGGCGCAGAGCGGCTCTCCACAAATAGCCTATTCTGAACTCGCACACGGAACACTTGAGTTGCCGAGTATGAAGTTTCCCTTGGGTGCAAAAGTTGTCGTCTTTTAGCTCAACGTCATGTGCGGAGAGTCAGCGATGGACCCATACAAACAGCCAAGGCAGACTCCTCCGGAGGAACAAACCCGCACATCCAGTAACGCAAGCGACAGTTACTCTGCAGCGGCTTACGTTCCGAATACGGTCCCGTTCAAGGTTCGCTTGTGGAATGTCACGTTGTCAGTCGTCTTGTTGGCCTATGGAACCTTTGGTGTGGTCACCGACCACTTTGTGGTTCCCGGGAAGCGTGGCTCAATAGCCTTGTATGGCTACCCTGCGTGGATCATGTATGGGGCGCTGTTGTGCCTGGTGGCCAACCTGGCGGCTGCCGTCATCGATCATTACGACACACGAAACAATGAAGGGCGGTACAAGCGATTCGAGGTGATTTCGCGAAAGACCGGATGGGTGTTGTTTTTTCTGGCATTGGCACTAGGCCTCGTCAAACACTTCCAGGATTTTACTTGTGAGAACAGTGTTGTCCTGAAGACGACCAACGAAAGGAGGGGGCTTACAGCATTCGCTTACAATCGCCACTGCGCGCCACACCTTTCGACCAGGGCGATTGAACCGCAACTCAAAATCACAGTGGTTCCTGCAGCCTCCATTCTCCCTGCCAATTTTACAATCGCGGCGAACATGAATCGGACAGACATTGTTCGCATGTACTGGAGCGGGGAAAAACTGGCCATTGAGTATCGCTTGCGTCGAGGTGCACGCGGCAAGAAAGCACGTCCAACGGTCTACAATGAAACACCCGTGCCGGTCGAGTTGATTGACGTGAACCCAGGTCCGGTGGCGCAGGGCTCGCGGGGCCATAACGCTGCACCGAATCCCTGAGCGTGAGTGTTATCCGCGCCAAATGAATCACGCAAGGTGCGACTGTCGGACGCCGATCCTCAATCAGCTTCCTGAACCTTTGCATCACTCAGGCTGGAAGCCCCCAGGCAGTAGAACAATCCCCCGGCAACAATGAACAGGGCGAGCATGTAGAAGATGTAGTGGGGGGGCTGGCTCGCCAATACGATGCCGCACAGCACCGGGCCCAGTGCCGCGCCGAGGCTGGCCAGGTTTTGCGCGCCGTAATACATGCCGCGCAGGTGGTCGGGGGCGATCTTGTCGATGAACATGTATTCCGCCGGGAACACGATAATTTCGCCGATCGTGAAAATGACCATGGAAATCACCCAGAGCACCACCGTGGTCGACAGGGCAAAGCCCGCCAGACCCAGTATGAACATGCTCAGCCCCGCCGCCAGCCACCGACTCAGGTGCCGGTGGGAAATCCTTCTGCCAATGGCGTACTGCAAGCCGATCACCGTCAGCGCATTGGTCGCCAGGGCGGCGCTGATGATCCGGTAGGTGGTCTCGGGCGTCGTCGTGACCACCAGGTACTGCGACAGGTAGGCCGCAAACTGGCCAAAGACCACGGCGCTGAGCAGTCCGCCGAGGGTGAAGCAGACTAACCGATAGTCCTGCAGCAGCAGTTTCCCCACGGCCAGGAACGGTGTGGAAGGGAGAGCCCCATCGGCGCTGCTCAGGTCTCTGTCGCCCCAGACGAAATAGAGGCAGAAGAACCCTGTGCCGAGCCCGGCGGACAACAGGAATGGCAGGCTGATATCCAGCTTGGCCATGGCGGCCCCGATAAACGGGCCAATGGCATAGCCGATGTTGGTCAGGGTGTATTTGATCGAGAACACTTCGCTGCGTTCGGTGACGGGGAGCAGGCTGGCAAACCCTGCCTTGACCGCGATATCGATCACCGCATACGCCAGGTTGATCAGCACCAGGCAGAGGTAGAACAGCCAGAGATCGGGCGCAAGAAAGGCGCCGAGAAACCCCAGGGTGAACACCGCGCAACAGCCCAGAATCAACCGGTAGCTGGGCATCCGGTCCACCAGGAAGCCACCGTAGAGACTCAACAGCGAGCCTATGATCAGTGTGCTGCCAATGACCAGGCCGGTGTCGGCGATGCTCAAGCTGAAGCGGCTGGCAAGGTAGATGACCAGATAAGGCAGGGTGATCCCCCGCGCCAGGGTCAATATCAGGGGCGCCGACAGCAGTAATTTGACGGCTCTCGGGTAGCGCTTAAGCGTGGTCAGCATCCTTGCCTCATCATTCAACAGGTGGTTTCCAGGGTGTTCGCCAGTCGCACATCGTTGATCGATGCGTGGCAGCCAGCTTACTGGGAAATACCGTGCTGATTCATGATGATTTTTAGCCGATGTCTGGAGCTGAATTCATGAACAGGGAGCGTCCCTGTTTTCTTCCGGGCGATTATCGAGTGGTCGCTACCGGTCCCTGCCAGGAAGAGGCCTGGTCCAGCGCCTCTTCCCGATCAAGTGACAGGCACTCAAGCCTGGGCGGCGACCCCGCCAGTGGCCGTGGCGTTGTTGCGTACAGCCCTGTACATCAGGCTCGAGACCATGAAGCCGATAATGGCCAGCACGCTCATCAGGCTGAAGACATAGTTGTAACCCGGCTCGCCCGGGAAGTGGTCGAGGATGGCGCCATAGATCACATAGGCGAACATGCCCGGCGCATAACCGATCAGGCAACCGATGCCGAAGGCCGAGCCGGTGATGTGCTGGGGAATGCCGACTTCACCCATGGGCGCCCAGAAGACACCGCGCATGGAGAACACAATCAGCGCGAAGGACAGGGTGGCGGCCATGCCGGCGTAGATGAAGCTCGGGTTTTTCGGGATCAGCATGATCAACGCCATGGCCGGCAACAGCGCCAGGAACGCCCACTTCAGGTAGCGGCTCGGGCTCTTGAACTGCTTGTCGGCAATAAAACCACCGGCTGGCCCGCCCAGGATCTTCAGGAAGTACTGGTTGATGATGCCGTAGGCGCCGACCAGTGCCACGGGCAGGCCATACATTTCCTTGAGGTAGGGAATGAAATAGGTCAGGCCGCAGTAGACGATGTAGACCATGAACACGTTGAGGCTGACCAGCCAGATACCGGGTACCTTGATGGCTTCGAGCAGGTTTGCCAGGCTGTTCTTCGGCTTGGCGACCGACTGCGTGGTGCCGCCCTTGAGCAGGAACCAGGTCAGTGTGCCGGCCAGGATGTCGATGACCGAGTAGAACAGGATCGCCGATTTCAGGCCTGCTTCACCGGAGCCCATGGCCACGAAGACACCCAGGGCGGCAAACGCGACCAGGGTATCAACCACGCCACGCCCGCCTTCCAGCAGGCCGAACAGGCGGCCTTGTTCCTTGTCGTCGCCCAGGTTGCGAATGGCCTTGAGCAGTGAAGGCCAGAACAGGCAGTCGGCACAGATCGCCAGCAGGCTGAACACGATCAGCAGATTGCTGAAGGGCGGGAAGGTCGCCAGGTAGAGGCCCAGGCCGCCGGTGCCGATCAGGCCGATGGGGATCAGCTTGCGCGTGTCGAAACGGTCCGCGAGCATGCCGCCGACGACAAACAGTGCGGTGGCGATGATGGCATTGGCGCTGAGCAGCAGGCCGATTTCAGTGTGGGTCAATCCCATGAATTCTTGCATGGGCACATAGAAGGCGTCCTTGAGGTTCGCCAGCTTGTAGATGGTGCCGCCACCAAGGATGAGAATCAGGAATCTGAACCATTTGGCCTTGTCACGAGTTGTCATTATTGTTCTCCAGGCATCATTGAGTCGGCAGTGCCGGTTGTCACGTCAGGGTCAGGCGTTCGCGTGGTTGTCCAGGGTCAACTGGGCCAGGGTGCGGAATTCGGCCAGCAGGCTTCGTACATAGGCGACCTGGTTGTTCGCCCAGCGGTGTTCATCGGCCAGCATTCGCTCCAGCGAGAAGCCGTCGGGCAGCGCTGTTTCACTCATTTCCCGGTAGGCAATGAACGGGTCGGCGGCCTCGCCGGTCTGGCGGAACGCCGGGGCGACATAGTGGTTCTCCTGCTCAAGGATGAACGCGATCACTTGCGGTGTTGTTTCGCCGAGCATCAGCAGTTCGAACAGCATGCGGGCGTTGGGCAGGTCGTCTTCGTCACTGCCCTGCAGCACGCCGTAATGGCCGAAGCCGTTTTGCTCGGGCACCACGCGCACACCCTTGAGGTGGGTCTGGCGAATGTGCGGGGCCAGGTTGCGCAGGGCCTGCATGGGCTGTTCGCAGGCATTGATCATGTTACCGAAGTCGAACAAGGCGTGCAGGCGGGGGTGGTTGAGCCGGCTCAGCAGTTGGGCGATTTCGTCGCTCTTGAGTTCCTCGTGCTGTTCGAAGTCGAAGAACAGGTCGTGCTCGTCGGCCTGTTGCGCCAGGTAGTGCAGGTCGGACTCGATCACGTCCATGACCCGGGACAGCGCCCCTTCATAGCGTGAGTAGACGCGGATGTTACGGGTGCCCACGGCCCTGGCAATGGCGACCACTTGATCGACGTCTTTTTTCAGGGTGCTGCTGATTTCCAGGTGTACATCCAACCCCAGGGCCCTGGCCTTGTCGGCGAACGCTTGCAGCTGTGCGGGTGTCATCTGGCTCAGGCTGTTTTCCTCACCATCGAGCAGGTGCAGGCTCAGGCCCTGCAGTTCGTGGCGATAGGCGAAGTCCAGCAGGTCGGCCGGGGTGACGCGACCATGGGTGAGGTTGGTCAGCAACGGGTAGGCATGGGCAAACAGGCGCAGTTGCGCGAGTCGATCGAGCAACTGGCGGGCCAGTGCCTGCGTGAGTACGGGAGGGGCCCCGGCCTCGACAGCCTTGTGGCTGAGCAAGGTATTGAATCGCTCTTGGATCTTATTGTTCATTCGAGTCGTTCCTGGTTCAGACGCCGGGTCTACCGGCGCAGCCTTTATCGCGCCAGTCGGGAACTCTCGATAGATCCATTATTCGTTAATTGATAAGACCACTCGGTTCACGGGTGCAGGTAGCCCATGCTGATCAGTGCCCGGGCCAGTGCCTCGACGCGCTCTTGGGCCTTGTCCACGGGCGTGCCGGCGAAGCCGATCAACAGCGCCGGTGGCAACCTGTGCTGCAGGCAATAGTCGCTCAGGGCATAGGTGTGGATGTTGTGCCGGGCCAGTTCCTTGGCGATGGCATCGTCATCCGTTTCCGCTGGGAGCCAGGCGATCAGGTGCATGCCGGCTTCCACCGGGGTGATGCGCAGGAAACTGCCCAGGCGTTGTTGCAGGTGCTCGACCAGTGCTTGCTGGCGAGCCTGATAGAGCGTGCGCATGCGGCGGATATGCCCCAGGAAGTGACCCTCGACCATGAAGTCGGCGGTTACTGCCTGCAGGAGGGTGGGCGGGCTGCGATCCATGACCGCCCGCAAGGTGCAGAACGGCTCGATCAAGGCCTGTGGCAGGACCACGTAGCCCAGCCGCAATGAGGGGAACAGGACTTTGCTGAACGTGCCGACATAGATCACCCGGGCCCATTGATCCATGGCATAGAGCGCGGGGAGGGGGCGGCCGCTGTAGCGAAACTCACTGTCGCAGTCGTCCTCGATGATCCAGCTCTGGTTGTGCGCGGCCCAGTCGATGAGCGCCTGGCGCCGCGCATAACTCATGGTGATACCCAGCGGGTGCTGGCGCGAGGGCGTGGTGAACACCAGGCGCGCGTCAGGGCACTGGGCCAGGCCTTGCTCGATATCGATGCCCTGTTCGTCGATGGGCAAGGGCACCACCTGGCCACCCTGGGCCTGGAACGCGATGCGCGCGGCGATATGCCCGGGGTCCTCCATCCACACACTGTCCTGCGGGTTGAGCAGGAGCATGCCCAGCAGGTTGAAGGCCTGTTGGGCGCCGGAAACGATCACCACCTGCTCGGCACTGCAGTCGATGCCATGGGCATCGAAGACGTATTCGGCAATCGCCGTGCGCAAGGCCAGCAACCCCTGCAGTTCGCCATAGCCGAGCATGGCCTTGGTCGGCTTGTGCAGGTGGCGGTTCATCAGGCGCTTCCAGATATGCTGCGGGAACGCGTCGTACGTGCTGTGGCTGGGCAGGAACGAGGTGGGACTCGCGGGGTCCCAGTCGGCATAGGACACCCCGCGAAAGTGACTGCTGCGCAGCGACAGCATCGACTGGCTCAGGTCGGACAGGCGCGGCGGTTGGCGCTGGCGATCCTCATCGGCGATGCCACGGTTCTCCCACTCGTTGCCGACATACGTCCCGGCCCCGGTGCGCGAGGCCAGGAAGCCTTCGGCAATCAACTGGTCGAAGGCATTGAGAATGGTGATCCGCGACAACGCCAACTCTTTGCTCAAGGTGCGGGTAGAGGGCAGGCGTACGCCTCCTTGCAACCGTCCGGACAGTACCTGTTTGCGAATCTGCAAATAGAGTTGACGGTAAAGGGGTATTGAGCTGGCACGGTCCAGCTCAATACCCGTCAGCAGCAAGCCGGCAGGGGATTTCATGACATGCTCGTCTGAATGGAGTAGGGAGGTTGGCCTGGAATGATTTCAAGCCCCGGGTAGCGCAAGGGTAGCGAGCGGCAACGCAGAAGTCACCCACCGCAGACGTTGTGCGGGCCCCTGTGCCGAGGCGTTTGAGGACTGTGCGAGCGTTGCCCGCAGGCGTTGCGCCTGTCATGAAATGCCAAGCCATTGTCGTTTGATGAGAAGCACCCCAGCGACCCGGGACCTACAGTCCAGCCAGCGCAATTCGACGCAGCCCGCCAACAGTGCGCAGGGGAGAACAATAACAATGGGTCGTGCTATCAACGCCAGCGCCGAGAGGCAGGGCAAGGATCGAATCAAGGACAGGGTCAAGGCCGGCACGGAGTGGATCCGTCCCCAGGACCTGGAGCGCCTGATCAACGAGCACGCGGCCGTCCGCTCGGTTGCGGTCGTCGGCATTGCCGACCGGCAATGGGGCGAGCGGCCCATGGCGCTGGTGGTGTGCGAGCCAGGCCAGTATCTGGACCGCAAGATCCTGGAGGCGCATCTGCAAGTGTTTGTCGAGCGTGGCCGGATCAACCCATGGGCGATCCCCAAGCAATTCAAGTTTGTCACGCAGATCCCTCAAGCCGGTGCTGGTAAGCGCGACCGCCAGTAGGGGCGGGCATTGGCCCGTCGGGCAGGTGCGCCAGGGTATGTAGGCGACGCAAAAGTCTTTGCGAAATGAGGCAAACTGCTGGCCCCCCGATCGTCGCTTCGTTGCCAAACTTGCTTTCTTTTCAGCAGGTTAGGTGTTTGCTCCATGCGGACTTTTGTATTGACCCTGACAACGTTCGCCCTGGCGGCGTTCTCGCTTGGGTCGCACGCCAGGGAACTGAGCAAAAACGAGCGTTATGTGTGCAACTGGGGCTCGGGAATCGCCGCCGGCGCCCAGGAGTCGAAGCTTTCCGGCATGTCGCTGTATGGCGCTCGCAAGCAGTTGCAGACCCGCAAGTTCCCGCAGCCGTGGATGCGTATGACGGCCTTCGGGATCACCGAGCAGACCTACAACAGCACTTCCCGTCTCAAGCCATCGGCCGTCAAGCAGACGTACTACGAGCAATGCGTCCAGCATGAGCAGGCCAAGGGTTAAAGGCGTTCGATGAACTGCATGATCGCTGTATTGACCGGGCCTGGGTGGGTGATGGGGCCCATATGGCCCAGATCCTCGAACTCCACGCATTCGACGTTCGGCAGTGCACGGATCAACAGCCGTGCCACGGCCCGCGAGGACGCCGGTGAGTGTTTGCCGACCATGTAAAGCACCGGAAGCTCAAGGGCGCTGAACGCCTGCAGGGGTGTCGGTTCGTTCAGTAACGCATGCGCCCAGCCCGGCAGATTGACCACCGAGGCGCTGATGGCGGGTTTTCGTTGCGAGGGTATCTGTTCCCACGCCCCCGCACCCATCCAGTAGTCGATGAACCGTTCCGCGGCGCTGTCCAGATCGCCCGCCTCGAGGGACAGCCTTGCCTTGGCCACCACCTCACGAATGGCATCTGCCGCATTGGGCGGTGGTGTCTCGGCATCGAGCAGGGCAAACAACGTCGGTTCGTACAGGGCCATGGCGCGCACCCGGTCAGGGTTCTGCGCCGCGGCCACCAGTGCCACGGCGGCACCGTAGGAATGGCCCACCAGGATCAGCGGCTGGCCCGCCGTGGCCAGCACGGGTTCGGCGAGGGCCACTTCGTCACTCAGGGTGACGACCCGGTCGGTCGGCCAAGGAGGACTCTTGCCTGCACCCCATGAGTCCAGGGCCAGCACTCGGAAGTTCGCCGCCAGGTCATCCTGCAACTCGCGCCATTGTGCCGAGTGACTGGCGTTGGCGTGGAAGCAGACGATGCCCGGGCCTGCGCCAGTGTCCCGGAAGAAGGGTTCGACAGGTTTCATGTTGATCACATCCCGTTGCTCACCCCCCATAACTATAGATCGCCCCGGGGTGTTGTCCGTCAGATGCCGGGGAAGGGCGACCGGCGGGATCTACACTGTTTCTACTGCACCGTGCTCGGCATCGCCCTGATAAGAGCCTGTCGTTCGCTCGGGCGTGGCGTTTTGCACGCTAACTCACTGTTTTGGAGGTCATCATGAACAGGTTGTCGTCCCTTGGCCTATGTGTCGCGCTGTCGGTTTGCTGGACCCAGGGATGGGCCGAGTCGGTGGTGCCGACCAAAGGCCAAACCCCGGAACAAACCCAGTTGGACATCAACGAGTGCCATAACGTGGCAGCCAGCCAGAGTTCTTCGTCGAGCTCCACTTCAGGCGGCAGGCTCAAGGGCGCCGCGGTGGGCGCGGCGGCAGGGGCGGCGGGAGCGCAGGTCAGGGGTAATCAGCGTGACGAGGCTTACGATCGGGTGGATGACGACGTCAAGCAGGAGTATCGCCAGGATCGAGCCAAGGAAACAGCGGCGGTGGGCATGGTGGTCGGAGGCTCGCGTCAGCGTCAGGAGCGCCGCGAGGAAGAAAAGACCAGCACCTCGACCAGCTCAACGGCCTATACCAGCTGCCTGCAAGGGAAGGGGTATCAGGTCACGCCCTGACACCCGGTGACCGGCCAGCGGCCCGAGCAGTCTGATCAGACTACTGCGCCGGCGGCCGGCCCCCAGGGCCGCCCGCCGGTTGCCACGACCTGGCAACTGGTCGGGTGGCCGGCAATTGCGTAACATCCCCAGCCCTCTTTCCCCGCCATTCCCTGCGGCCGCTTTCGCCGGCCCATCGTTTAGGTACTCCATGAAGCCTGCTCGTCTGCGTGCTGATGTCCTGGCCGGACTCACCACCTCGTTCGCCCTGTTGCCCGAGTGCATCGCCTTCGCCCTGGTGGCCCACCTCAATCCGCTGATGGGGCTGTACGGTGCGTTTATCATCTGCACCCTCACGGCCTTGTTCGGCGGCCGGCCCGGCATGGTGTCCGGTGCCGCCGGCTCTATGGCCGTGGTGATCGTCGCCCTGGTGGTGCAGCACGGCGTGCAGTATTTGCTCGCCACCGTGTTGCTCGGCGGGTTGATCATGATTGCCTTTGGCCTGCTGCGCCTGGGCAAGCTGGTGCGCATGGTGCCGCACCCGGTAATGCTGGGCTTCGTCAACGGCCTGGCGATCATCATCGCCCTGGCCCAGCTGGAGCACTTCAAGAGCGGCGAAACCTGGCTGAGCGGCACGCCGCTGTACATGATGATCGGCCTGGTGGCGCTGACCATGGCCATCGTCTACGTCCTGCCGCGCCTGACCCGCTCGGTGCCGCCGGCGCTGGTGGCGATCCTCGGCGTCGGTCTCGCGGTGTACCTGCTGGGCCTGCCGACCCGCACCCTGGGCGACATGGCGCACATCGCCGGCGGCTTGCCCGGTTTCGCGCTGCCCGATATTGCGTGGAACCTGGAAACCCTGCGCATTGTCGCGCCCTACGCGATATTGATGGCCCTGGTCGGCCTGCTGGAAACCCTGTTGACCCTGAACCTGACCGACGAGATCACCGAGAGCCGCGGCTACCCGGACCGCGAGTGCGTGGCGCTGGGGGCGGCCAATATGGTGTCGGGTGTGTTCGGTGGCATGGGCGGCTGCGCCATGATCGGCCAGACCGTGATCAACCTCAGTTCCGGTGGACGTGGCCGTCTCAGTGGTGCGGTGGCCGGGGTGCTGATCCTGTTGTTCGTGCTGTTCCTGTCACCGCTGATCGAGCGTATCCCGCTGGCGGCGCTGGTGGGGGTGATGTTCGTGGTGTCGCAGCAGACCTTTGCCTGGGCCTCGCTGCGGGTGATCAACAAGGTGCCGTTGAACGATGTGCTGGTGATCATCGCCGTCACCGTGATCACGGTGTTCACCGACCTGGCCACCGCCGTGCTCTGCGGGATCATCGTTGCCGCGCTCAATTTCGCCTGGCAGCAGGCTCGCCAGCTTTATGCCGACAGCCACCAGGAAGCCGACGGCAGCAAGCTCTACCGGGTCCATGGCACGCTGTTCTTTGCCTCGACCACACCCTTTCTCAACCAGTTCGACCCGGCCAACGATCCGGCCCGGGTGACCCTTGACTGTCGCCACCTGAGCTTCGTCGACTACTCGGCCATCGCCACGCTGGACACCTTGCGCGAGCGCTACGTCAAGGCTGGCAAGCAGCTGCGGGTGCTGCACCTGTCCGAACGCTGCAAGAAGCTGCTCAAGCGTGCCCGGGTCAGTCACGATTGAGGCTCGGCCGTAGCCGTTGGCCACGATTTGACGAGTAAAAAACGGGCGTCCATGAAAGACGCCCGTTTTTCATGGGGGCCGCACAGGCTAATGCCGATCAGTTAAGCCAAAGACCAGCCGAACATAGAACCCGTGGCGAGGGAGCTTGCTCCCGCTGGGCTGCGTAGCAGCCCCAAAAGAGGGTCGCTTTGTGCCCCAGCGGGAGCAAGCTCTCTCGCCACGGGGTTCGTGTTCGGCTTTATTTCTCTTAACTGACCGGCATTACCCGCACAGGCTGCTATCAGTGCGATCAGCCGGCCGTTTCCCGTGCCTCGAGCGCCAGTTGCCGGCCGTGGACCCGGTTGACCCACCAACCGAAGCCTGCCGCCGTGAAGAACATGATGAAGCTGTAGATGGCCGCCGGAATGGCCATGGTCGGGCTGTTCAGCAGGCTCGGGCTCAGTGCCAGGGCGATGGCCAGGGTGCCGTTGTGGATGCCGATTTCCATGCCGATGGCCACGGCCTGGCGTTGCGGCAGGCGCAGCAGGCGCGGCACACCGTAGCCGATGGCCAGGCTCAGCAGATTGAACAGCAGGGCCGCCAGGCCCACCACCGGGGCGTAGTCGAGCACGGTTTGCCAGTCCTTGATAAACGCCAGGGCCACCGTGCCGAGCAGGAACAGCGCGGAAACGATCTTCATCGGCCGTTCCATGCGCGCGGCAAAGCGCGGTTTGAAGTGGCGCACCAGCATCCCCAGGCACACCGGGACCAGGACAATGGCGAACACCTGCAAGACCTTGGCAAATTGCAGGGGAATGGCCTGGTCGGCCGACATGAAGTACAGCAGCGACAGATTGACCACCAACGGCATGCTGAGTATTGCGATCACCGAGTTGACCGCGGTCAGGGTCACGTTGAGCGCCACATCGCCATGAGCCAGGTGGCTGTAGAGGTTGGCCGTGGTACCTCCGGGGGACGCCGCCAGCAGCATCAGGCCGACGGCCAGGGCCGGTTCCAGGCGAAAGCCGTTGGCGATCAGGAAACAGAAGAATGGCAGTACCAGCAGTTGGCAGATCAGGCCAATCAATACCGGCTTGGGGTATTTCACTACCCGCGCAAAATCGGCCGGGGTCAGCGACAGACCCAGGCCCAGCATGATGATGCCCAGGGCAATGGGAAGAAAAGCGGTCAGCAAGGGGCTGGCAGTCATTGGTGTGCTACTCGAGGAAAGGATGCTCACAAAGGTGTAGCACGCAGGGCGGAAATAGACAGCTTCTATGTCATTACCCGGCCGTCGATCTGTCGTTTGTTACTACACTGAAGTACGGGCGGCTATGCCCCTGAGGCACAATTGGCACGCATCATTACACTGATTTTCATGAGGTAAGGCGTATGCAAGGTGCTGGCGAGCAAAAGCGGGTCCGGGTGCTCGATCCGGTCGAGCGTGTCACGGAAGTGATCTTCGGCCTGCTGATGGCCATGACGTTCACCGGCACCATCAGTGTGGCCACGGCGGGGCAGGAGGCGGAGCGCACCATGATGATCGCGGCGCTGGGCTGCAACCTGGCGTGGGGGCTGGCTGACGGGGTGATGTACGTGCTGCGCAGCGTCATCGAGCGCACCCGCAACCACACGTTGTTGACGACCTTGCGCAGTGGCGCGGATGCCGCCACCGGCCAGGCGCTCATCGCCGATGCGCTGTCGCCACGCCTGGCCACCGCCGCTGGCAGCGATGGCCTTGAACTGTTGCGCCAGCGGCTGATCGACAACCCGGGCCTGCCGCTGAAGACCGGCTTGCACCTGGAGGATTTCAAGGGCGCGTTGGGCGTGTTCCTGCTGGTGGTGTTGTCGACGTTCCCGCTGGTGGTGCCATTCCTGGTGCTGGAGGAGACCGCACTCGCGGTGCGCCTGTCCAATCTGGTGGGCCTGTGCGTGCTGTTCATCGCCGGGTGGATCCTGTCGAAATACGCCGGTGCAAAACCCTTGTTTGGCGCTGTGGCACTGGCCGTGACCGGCGCCGTGCTGATCGCCGCGATCATTGCGCTCGGCGGATAAGGGCGAACCGCGGCGGGTAAGCCATGCCGGTGATGGGCATTGACGAGGACGGGGGTGAGGGGATAGAACCGCTGCACTCGTCTATGTCCCGGACCTGTACAGTGACCCGCACCTTGAGCTCAGTCTCATTGGTTCCGTTCGCCACATCCCCAGCTGAGATGGATCCTCCATGCAAAACCCGGTCACCCTACGTCCCCTCTGGAAAACCTACCTGCTGTTCCTGGCGCCGATGGTCCTGTCCAACTTCCTGCAGTCCATGTCGGGCACGGTCAACAGTATCTATATCGGGCAAATGCTCGGCACCCAGGCGCTGGCAGCCGTGTCCGGGATGTTCCCCATCGTGTTCTTCTTCATTGCCCTGGTCATTGGCCTCGGTGCCGGGGCAGGGGTGTTGATCGGCCAAGCCTGGGGCGCTCGAGAGCCAGCTTTGGTGAAGGCGATTGCCGGCAGCACCTTGTTGCTGGGGGCGATGATCGGGCTGGCGGCGGCGGTGCTGGGCAGTGTGTTTGCGCGTCAGGCGTTGCAGGGGTTGGGAACCCCGGCGGATGTGCTTGAAGAGGCGGTGGCCTATGCGCGGGTGATGATGTGGATCATGCCACCGTTGCTGGTGTTTGTGCTGTTTACCCAGTTGCTGCGCGGGGTCAGCGATACGCTCTCGCCCTTGTTGGCGTTGGTGGTGTCGACTTGCGTCGGGCTGTTGCTGACGCCGGCATTGATTCGCGGTTGGTTCGGCTTGCCGCAAATGGGCATCCAGAGCGCCGCGCTGGCGGGCCTGGCGGGTAACCTGGCGGCCATGGCGATGCTGGCGTGGCGGTTGAATCGCAAGGGCCATGCCCTGGCGCTGGATCGCGCGCTGTTGGCGGCGATGCGACTGGACCGGGCGATCCTGGCCAAGGTGCTGCGCATCGGGTTGCCGACGGGGTTGCAGATGGTGGTGATTTCCCTGTCGGAGCTGGTGATTCTGGCCCTGGTCAACCAGCACGGCTCCCAGGCCACGGCCGCCTATGGGGCGGTCACGCAGATCGTCAACTACGTGCAGTTCCCGGCCCTGTCGATTGCGATCGCCGCATCGATCCTGGCTGCCCAGGCCATTGGCGCCGGGCGAATCGAGCGTATCGGACCGATCCTGCGCACCGGGTTGTTGATCAACCTGGGGCTGACGGGTGGTTTGGTGCTGTCGGGCTACTTGCTGTCGCATTGGTTGCTGGGGTTGTTCATCACCGAGCCTGCGACGCGGGCCCAGGCGGCACACCTGTTGCACATCATGCTCTGGAGCATGCTGGTGTTCGGCTTCCAGGCGGTGATTGGCGGCGTGATGCGCGGCAGCGGAACGGTGATGGTGCCGATGGCGATCTCGGTGTTCTGCATCCTCGGCGTGGAGTTGCCTGTGGCATACCTGCTGGATGCGCGCTTCGGGCTGCAAGGGGTGTGGATGGCGTTTCCAGTGGCTTACCTGTGCATGCTGGCGCTGCAGACCACCTACTACAAACGGGTCTGGCAGCATCAGAAGATCGAGCGCCTGGTATAGGGCAGCTCTGCCCATGAAGCAAAACGCCCGGCGCTGCAGCGGCAGGCCGGGCGTTATGCTGTTGCCTTACTTCGGCGCCGGGATGGTGCGCAAGTAAGGCAGTTTGGCGTCGAAGTTGCCGTACTTCTCGCGGGCCTGCTCATCGTTGAGGGTCAGGGCGACGATCACATCCTGGCCCGCCAACCAGTTGGCCGGAGTGGCCAGCGGCACGTTGTAGGTCAACTGCAGGGCGTCCAGGGCGCGCAGTACTTCGGCAAAGTTGCGCCCTACGGACATGGGGTAGGTCATCGACAGCTTGAGCTTCTTGTCCGGGCCGATGATGAACACCGAGCGCACGGTGGCGGTATCGGCGGCCGTGCGGCCATCGGGCAGGTAGGCTTCGGCCGGGAGCATGTCGAACGCCTTGGATACGGCCAGTCCTTCATCGGCAATGATCGGGAAATCGGCCTGGGTGCGGCAAACGCCTTCTATGTCGGCCTTCCATTTCTTGTGGGCCTCCACACCGTCTACCGACACACCGATGACCTTGGCGCCACGCTTGGCCCATTCGTTGGCCAGTTGCGCGACGGCACCGAATTCGGTGGTGCACACCGGGGTGAAGTCCTTCGGGTGAGAAAAGAGAATGGCCCAGCCCGAGCCTATCCAGTCGTGAAAATCGATGGGGCCCTGGTCCGTGTCGGCGTTGAAGTCGGGTACGAGGTCATTGATGCGCAATGCCATGGGAGTCTCCTTCTGAGGGTGTGTGAACTGCAAGCCTGAAACAGCCTAGCCCGGATTTGCGTGATTGTGGGGGGCTGACGAGGCCGTCAGTCGCGCAGGGCGGTGTTCGACCCATAGTGCGCGATAGGGTCAGTCGTATTCCGCTTCCTGATGCTCTCCCAACAAGCGCCGCTGACGTGGCGTGGCGGCAGCCAGCACCGTCGGGTTGAAGCGCCAGTGCAGATAGGGTGAGAACTTCTGCGCCACCATGCGTCGGCCGTAATGCACCTGCAACAGGTAGCGCGTGCGGTCGGGGGTTCGGTTGTCGCTACCGGCGTGCCACAGCTCGCTGCGTAACATCAGAACATCCCCGGCCGAACACAGCACCGGTTGCGCCGTATGGCCCTGCCACTGGCTTTCGCCACGAGCAGGCGGCCGGCCGGCTCGGTGACTACCCGGGATCACCCGGGTGGGGCAGAGGTCGGTATCGATATCGTCCAGGTAGAGCTGCGCGGTGCAGATCTGCATCGGCAACTCGAAGGCCGGGTTGGCCAGCAGGCTTTGCGGCAGCTCCATTGCCAGGTAATCCACATGCAATTCGGCGCCGACAAAGCCCGGATGGCAGCGCCAGGCAGTCTGGCCGATGATGTGACAGTCTTCTCCCAGGGCTGCCTCGGCCAATTCGATGATCCCGCCCAGATCGAGAAATGGCAGCCACATCGGGTCGCGGTTGAACACGCACTTGTAATGATCGAGCAGGCCACTGTAGTCCCAGTGCTGCGGATCAAGACGATCTATTGCAGTGCGCAGCGTGATGACCTGGGCACTGTCCAGCACGCCGCGCAGCAGTACGAAACCCTCTCGGTGCAAGGCCCGCAGGCGGCTGGCGGTCAGTGATGGCAAACGTTCGGTGGTGGCCATGGTGCGCACCCGGAAAATGCAGATAACTCCAACGCATACTGGCACTGCGCGTAGGGCTTCGCCAGGCTTGTGTCTTTCGGCAGGTCTGGCACCGCAGGGCGGAACGCCTTTGGCGATCCTTTGACCCACCTATACTTCAGGGATGACCACACTTGATGCGACGCGCAATGGTGTTCGATGAACGCCCGTGGCGTGTCGAGCGGTCATTCACGCAGGCGCAGGCCTGCCTTCGTATGGAGGAGAGCATCATGGCGCGCAAATACATCGATTGCCGCGAATTTCCAAGTGAAACCAAGTGTTCTGTCGCACTGTGTGCCGATTCTGAACAAGAATTGCTGGATGCCGCCGCGCAGCATGCGGTCTTGGTTCACAAACACATCGATTCGCCAGAACTACGCGCACAACTGAAGACCATGTTTCACGATGGCACACCACCGCTTTAAGCCGCGCGACGCGTTTGATGCAGAAGGCTTGCCGGGGGATTCAGAACCCTCTGCGGGACTCATCTTGATGAGCCCCGCGGGTTTGACGAGCACTGAACGTCATCATTGCAAGGGAGACGATCATCACGCGATTCATTGAAGGCGAGGCTCGAACTCAAGTCACCTTGCTACCGGAGTGTCTGGACGACTCACCTCGTCGATAAAGGGAGCCTTCTGCGCCAGGTATTCACCTATGCCGCCGGTGTTGCTTGCTTCCAGTTCAAGTTTCAAGTCTTGATACCGCTGGCGAATCACAGGGTCGTCCCTGAGCAGATCACGAAAGCGGAGCATTTTTTCGATTTGACCGTGACCGGTGATACAAACGTGGGCTTTATGTGTTCGCACACCATCAACATCGCGACGATAAAAATGGTGTCCTGCCGACAGATCGCTTCCCCGTGCGTACCCTAGTCCACGCATGACATTGTCTCGGGAGGGTTCGTTTCGATGTTCCGCAACCTCGACCAGAAGGTCGATCTCCGGCTTGGCCGCGAGCCCCGGAACGGCGGTGCTTCCGACATGATGGATGGTAACAAGCTCAGTGCCGAATGCCTTCGCGATCTGCTCTTTGGCGTTAAGAAAGAGCGCGGGCCATCGACTGTCATAGGGGGAAATCTTGCTGGTTAGCGCCATGGTGCTTCTTCCTTGTATGCAATACGGAGGCTTGAAAACTGCGCGCCCACGCTCCACGCGCCGCCAAGCAGCGTCCATGCGGGGCCGGGATGTTAGCGTTTTCAATGTGGCGCAGCTACGGGAGTCTGGATGCCAGGGGCTTGGGCGATGACGCACCCGGTGACCGCTATGTTTGTCTTGATCGACAGGATTGCCACGAACTTACTTCAGCGTGAATGTTGTTGTGAGCGGTATGACAACCTTGCGCAAGTTGTCTTCAAGCGTGACTTCTATCGTCCAGATGCCGGTGGGGTCGCCTGGCTCTGCGATGAATTCGATCACGGGGGCGGCGAGGTAGATATTGCTCGGTTGCCCCCTGAGGCGTCCCTGGAAACAAACGACATCTCGTTGATTGATCGATTCTGTACCGTCCGACCTGATTACTTTCAAGTCGCACGTTATGTTGGCTTCGTGATTGGCATCGAGCTCTGGATTTGCAAAAAAAATCAGTGTGAAGAGCCTGTCTCCCTGGGTAACAACCGTTGCTTCCTTGAACACGGGAACGGTGTCGGGTGGAGTATTCCACTTTTTGTCCCAATCGGGATCGGAAGTGGTTAATAGCGCGCCCCCAAACTCGCCAACGGATCGTCTTGATTCAGTGTCCGGGGATCGATTGCCATGTGAGTCCTTCCAGTAGCCGGCATGCACACTTGACCATGAAAGAGACATCGCGATGAGCGTGGTGAGCAATCGAAGGTTCATGAGCGACTCACTATAAAAGTAGGCGCGATAAACGGCGTCATGTCTTGCGCCCTTTGTATCTGAAAACGCGCCATGTTCATGTGCAGTGCCTTGTTCTGCTTGAGTGTAGCGGTAGAAACCGCGACACAGGGTCAAGAGAGGGACGGTATGTGCGGTGGCATGAGCAGGGGCTGATGGTCGGCTGGTGGCTATGGATTGCACCGATCGAAGCTGCAGGGTCAAGGCTGCACTTTGGGCAGCCACTCTGCGTCATGGGTACGCAGGTAGTGCACTAGATGCGGCAAGATGTATCCGGAGTCAGCTCCCACTCCTCTGAGGGTGGCCGACGCAAAGTTGCGCTGTTTTGGCAGCCCTACAAAGTACAAGCCGGGGACGTGCGCTGCCAGTCCATCACGCTGCATGACTCGTCCGCGCTCATCCATCACGGGCAAACTTTCGAGAAATGACAGGTTCGGACGGAATCCTGTCGCAAACACTAAAGTGTCTACACGCTCATGCTGACCATTCGTCCAGATCACACCCGTTGAAGTGGTCTGTGTGAACATCGCCTGTTGCGTGAAGTATTCGGCTTTCAACGCCTTTTTGTAGGTGCCATCGTCGAGCACAGGCGTACTTTGGTCACTTAGCCAGCGGGTTTTCTCCAGGCCTGTCCATTTCAACCAGAAGTGAAAGTCTGCCCCCAGAATCCGCTGCGCAACGAATCGAACCGGCTCTCGGGTAGCCAGCGTGACTGTGGCCACTTTGGCTAGATCATGCGCGATCTGCACGGCCGAGTTCGCAGCGCCAATCACAACGATGCGCTGCCCGCTGAAAGCCTCTGGGTTCCGATACTCGGCACTGTGAAGGTGAGCACCTCTGAAGTTTTCGAGTCCTGGAACATCGGGTATATAGGGGCGACTAAAGGCTCCCGATGCTACGACCACGGCTCTCGCCACCATGCGCTGTCCGTTGGCGGCCGTTATCTGGAATCCCCCATCTTCCTGATCTACCCGCACGACCTGAGTATTTTGGAGAATAGGCAGTTGGAAAAGGTCGGCATACTCCTTCAGGTACCGCACGACTTCGTCGCGAACAGGGTAGTGGCCTGGCGCTCCAGGGAACGGCAATCCCGGTAGAGAGGAATAGGCTGCCGGCGAGAACAGTTCGAGGCTGTCGTAGTAGTGACGCCAGTTCCCGCCAGGTTGCGATTGCTCGTCGAGAATGAGGGCGTTGAGCCCCTGCTGCTTAAAGTGCCAGCCGCTGGCCAGTCCAGCCTGGCCAGCCCCGATGACAACGACATCGAACAGTTGGGTTATTGTGTTCATATGTGCGCACCTATGCACTTATTTGCTCAAATAAAATCAATCCGATCTACCAGGGCAGCACAGTGGCGTAATGTTCTTGGTGTGGTGAAGGATGTCTTCCAGGCGTTGGATGATGGCGGGGCCATCCACCTCGTAGAACATCTGTCGGCCAACCTTCGTGGCACGAACGATCCCTGCTTCAAGTAACACCTGGAGGTGGCGAGAGACTACCGAACGTTCCTGGGGCAATTCAGCCGCAATTTCGGTGACATCTGCTCGGCCTAACTGCATTACGCGTTTCAGCACGGCGACTCGTGGTGGTTCGCCCAGGGCCTTGAAGAACGCGCCATCAAGCGATTCGATGGCGGCCTCGATGGCTTGGGCTCGGGTAAGGGATGTATTCATGTGGCGACTATATGTGCATGCTGGTGCACATGTAAAGCCTGCAAAAGAGTCGGAGCTGCTCCTGTGGGGTTGAGGTGTGGAAGCGTCTAGAGCAGCCGTGATGAGCTGTCGAATAACAATATTCGGATATGCGACTATTCAAATGTAAATTGACTGAAATGCTCGTAAACTCATCACCGATAGCGCACTGATGTAAACAAATTCAGGTATTAGGCAGTGATCCTGGCTGCCGCCGATACGTTCAGTGAACTTTACATGATATTCGTATAATCATATATTCATGCATCACAGCCTTGACGATACTTGGCAATAACCTGAAGAACGTGCGCGCTGTTCGTATGTGTGGCGAGGGATGGGCATCCGTTACGCCCGTCACCGGATTCCTGAATGCCTCAAGATGCTTGTGCTGGTGGCAACCAGGCAATGAGATCCCTATGACTGACCATCTGACACCCACCATCGTATTCAAATGCCTGGCTGACGAAACGCGTATTCGCCTGATGTTGCTCATCGTCCGTGAGGATGAATTGTGCGTGTGTGAGTTGACCTGCGCGCTCAATGAGAGCCAGCCGAAGATTTCCCGCCACCTGGCGCAATTGCGTACTTGCGGCTTGCTGGAAGACCGTCGGCAAGGTCAGTGGGTCTATTACCGCCTGCACCCCAGTCTGCCTGACTGGGTGGTCGGCATTCTGAAAACCACTCTGGATGCCAACCAGCACTGGCTCAGTCCAGACGCCAAGCGACTCGAGGAAATGGGTGACCGCCCGCAGCGGCTTGCTGCCTGCTGCTGAGTCGCGCCGGGCCTACCAGCGACATCAGCCAGTTCGACATCGCCCCATCGATATTACCCGCCGACAGCGGCCTTCAGAGAACATGAGTATGAGTATCAAAGTAGGTATCAACGGTTTCGGTCGTATCGGTCGTCTTGCCCTGCGTGCAGCCTGGAGCTGGCCGGAGTTCGAGTTCGTGCAGATCAACGATCCGGCAGGCGACGCCGCGACTCACGCGCACCTGATCAACTTCGACTCGGTGCATGGCCGCTGGAGCACCGAAGCCAGCGCCGAGGGCGATGATGTTGTGATCGGCGGCAAACGCATCAAGGTGACGGCTAACAAGGCGATTGGCGACACCGATTGGTCGGGCTGCGATCTGGTTATTGAAGCCAGTGGCAAGATGAAAACCGTTGCTGTACTCCAGGCCTATCTGGATCAGGGCGTGAAGCGCGTGGTGGTGTGTGCGCCCGTCAAGGAGGCCGGTGCACTGAACGTCGTTATGGGCGTCAACCAGCACCTGTTCGATCCGGTGCAGCACCGCATCGTCACCGCGGCGTCCTGCACCACCAACTGCCTGGCTCCGGTGGTCAAGGTAATTCATGAGCACCTGGGCATTCGCCATGGCTCGATCACCACCATCCACGACCTGACCAACACCCAGAGCATTCTCGACCAGCCGCACAAGGATCTGCGTCGTGCTCGTGCCTCGGGCATGAGTTTGATCCCGACTACCACGGGTTCGGCCACTGCGATTGCCGAGATATTCCCCGAGCTGCGCGGCAAACTGAACGGCCATGCCGTGCGCGTACCGCTGGCCAACGCCTCTCTGACCGATTGTGTGTTCGAAGTGGCGCGCGCCACTTCGGCCGATGAGGTCAATGCGCTGTTCAAGGCTGCTGCCGCGGGCCCGTTGAAAAATATCCTCGGCTATGAGGAGCGCCCCCTGGTCTCCATCGACTACCGCACCGACCCGCGCTCCTCAATCATTGATGCGCTGTCGACCATGGTGGTCAATGACACCCAAGTGAAAATCTACGCCTGGTATGACAACGAATGGGGGTACGCCAACCGTGCTGTCGAGTTGGCCAGGCTGGTCGGCTCGGCCGTTTGACAAGGAGCGATCATGACGGCGTTGTCAGCCCTTTCCCCGCCAGTGCGCCAGTACCTGGTGGTAACCGGTAACTACTGGACCTTTACCCTGACCGATGGCGCGCTGCGCATGTTGGTGGTGCTGCATTTCCACACGCTGGGCTACACGCCACTGCAAATCGCAGCACTGTTTCTGTTCTACGAGATCTTCGGTGTCATCACCAATCTGGTGGGCGGCTACCTTGGCGCTCGCCTGGGCCTGAACCGCATCATGAACATTGGCTTGGGCCTTCAGGTGGTCGCCTTGCTGATGCTCACGGTGCCTGCCGCCTGGCTGACCATCCCGTGGGTCATGGGGGCGCAGGCGATGTCGGGTATCGCCAAAGACCTCAATAAGATGAGCGCCAAGAGTTCGATCAAGCTGCTGGTGCCAAATAGTCAGCAAGGCACGTTGTACCAGTGGGTGGCGATCCTCACTGGATCGAAGAACGCCCTGAAAGGGGTTGGCTTCTTCCTCGGTGGTGCGCTGTTGGCCTTGCTGGGATTCACAGGCGCATTGCTGGCAATGGCCGCGGTGCTGGCGCTGATCTGGTTAGCCAGCCTGTTCCTGTTGAAGAAGGATCTGGGCAAAGCCAAGGCTAAACCAAAGTTCCGCGACATCCTCTCCAAGAGCCGGGCGATCAATATCCTCTCGGCGGCGCGGATGTTTCTCTTCGGTGCCCGTGATGTGTGGTTCGTGGTGGCGTTGCCGGTCTACCTGAGCACCGTGTTTGCCTGGAGCTTCTGGCGGGTGGGTGGGTTCATGGCTGCTTGGGTCATCGGCTATGGCATCGTGCAGTCATTGGCCCCGAACATCACCGGGAAAAAGCGCGCTCACGTTCCCGATGGGCGAGCGGCCTCGGTTTGGGCCGCGTTGCTGGCCGGTCTGCCTGCGGCCATTGCGGTGGGTCTCTCAGCGGGCTGGTCGCCGCAGATTGTGCTGTTGGGTGGGCTGATGGTGTTTGGCGCGTTGTTTGCGGTGAACTCATCCCTGCACAGCTATCTGATCGTTTCCTACGCGAAGGAGGATGGGGTGTCGCTGGATGTGGGTTTCTACTACATGTCCAACGCACTGGGCCGGCTGATCGGCACGATCCTTTCAGGCTGGGTTTATCAGTCCCATGGACTGATGGCTTGCCTGTGGATTTCCTCTGGCTTTGTGTTGCTCGCCGCGTTGATATCCATTGCCTTGCCCAGGCACGCCACCCAGGCTTGAACGCCTGGAGGGCTGCGGCGTGGCTCGACCTCGCGCATACCCAGCGCGATGGCGCTTGCCGGCTATACGAGCTTTTATCGGTGGCAATCGCTGGCGCTAAGCGTTTTGCACAGATAGATCGCTGAGGCGCAGCATAGCGTTGAGTATTGAGCCGTTTGGCTGATCGAGTCCGGTGCAGTGCAGCGATCCAGGCGTGAATAGCCATGAGCACTGAAGAAGTCTGCTGCACTATTGGTCAGCAGATGTAGCGTAAGCACGTTATCGCCATAGGCGTAACGCTCCAGAGCAGCAAGCATGCGTGTCCCAATTCCTTGGCCACGCCTGGAGTCAGCAACAACCATTGAGCGCAGCAGCCGATCAGGGCCTTCGCCTTCTAGCCCCCCATACGCAATCCAATCCCCATCCAACTCGAAACGGAAGAATTGCTGGCCCGGTTGCCCGACGTCGTCAAACGGCAACCCTGCACCGCTCAATGCAAGGCGAAGTTTCTCGAGTTCAGCCCCCTCAACGGGTTTCATGAGCATGCTTGTTTCCTCTGGCTGGCGACCAACAATTTATAGACTGCGATCCGCAGCGCCCGGTGAACAGGCGGGCTGCGGTATTCGTTGTTTGGGCCTGGGTCGCTGTTGCCGCTGTCGCCTGGGGTATTTACGTTCACTGAGTCCAAAGCGTTACGTTGCACAGGGTTGTCGCGGTTGAATAATGACGACTTCACTGCGTGCCGAACATCGCTGTCCAGTAGATGCCCGCATCGCTCTTGGGATCAACCGCATAGGCGGCGCCCAGTTCGCGGAACTGCGGGTTCATCAAGTTGGCGCAGTGGCCGGGGCTGGCCAGCCAGCCATCGATCACTTTGCGCGGGGTGTCCTGGCCGGCGGCGATGTTCTCGCCGATCTGCTGGCCACTGTAGCCCGCCAGTTCTGCCCGGTCTCCGGGGGTACGGCCGTCGCGGTCCTTGTGATCCAGGAAGTTGTTGTTGGCCATGGTGCGGGTGTGGGTTTCGGCAGCGGTTGCCAGTGTCGGGTTCCAGGCCAGCGGCGTGGTCGCGACAAAGGCCTGGGCACCGCACTGGCGCGGTTGCTGGCGGGCGCTGTTGATCATCGTAAGCAGCTTCTGTCCTTCGGCCTGCCAGTCTCCAAGGCCTCCGGTCAGCAAGGGGCGGGCCAGCACGATGCGCCACTCCCGTCCGGCCCTGCTGACGCCGATATCGACGAACTGCGGATCCAGTACCACCTGGCAAAAGCTTTCCTGTATCGCTTTCATGGCGGCCTGTGGGTCATTGGGGCCCTTGAGGCTGATCATCTGCACGTTGACCATCGGGTAGGCCGCGCGCGCCATGGCTTGCTGCAGGTCGCCGATGTTGCTCGACGCAGGCAGCACCAGACGTGGTTCCGCCGCCAGCGGCGGCAGTTCCAGGGACGCCTGGCCCGCACAGCGCTGGGCCTGGCTGCGGTAGCTGTTGATCGAATCGATCAGTTGCGTTGCATCGCTGGCCACAGCGGTGGCAGCGCACATCACGCCCAGCGACAGCGCGGCAAGACGGATAACGGATGACAGGACGTGCATGGGGTTCTCCCTTGAACTGACTGGGCACATGATGCGCGATTTTGCCCCCCGTCGCGCAATGGCTTTTCTGCCTGATGGGCAATAGGTTGTCCATTGGCGGACGGGAATGTTTTGCGGGCCACCGTGTCGATTCATTAGAGGGCTGCGACTCCCCCAGGGTGGCCGGCGGCTCATCCCGAGCTCAGGTAGAAGGTCCGAAGATGCGCCTGGTGTGGATAGCCAGTGGTCTTGTTATCGCGTTACTGGGCGGTCAAGTGATCGCCGCTGCCCCCCTGCGAAACCCGGCTGCGGTCGAGGGCAAGGCCCATGTCCTGGAGGAGAAGGCCGCCGACAAGGAGGGTACGGCACCGGTACCCAGGACCGAAGCCATCACGCCCGCGGAAGTGCAGGTGGTCGATCCGGCAGGCCGCGCGCCGCTGGACGATGCCATTACCTGCCTGTCGCGGACCATTTACTGGGAGGCCAGGGGGATTGGCGCGGCCGACATGGAAGGGGTCGCCAACGTAGTGATGAATCGCCTGGGCCATGAGGGCTTCCCCAATACGGTGTGCGCTGTGGTCAAGCAAGGTGTCGAGACCCGGACCTGCCAGTTTTCCTGGTGGTGTGACGGGCGTCCGGATCAGGTAGAGGAGGAGGGGCCTTACGCGACAGCCAAGGAAATCGCCCGCAAGGCCCTCAATCAGCAACTCAGGGACCGTACCCGAGGTGCCCTGTATTTCCATGACAGGACGGTAAAACCCAAGTGGGCCAGGGTGTACGTCAAGACCGCCGAGACCGGCAAATTCCTGTTCTATAAACCCCGCGACGGCACGGCTCGCTAAATCTATGTGTAACAGATTTTTTCTGGTGGCCATCCAGCCAGGAAATGAGAAACAGAAGCGCCTTCGTTGAGCGCGGCACCTGAGGTAGAATGTCGCGGCAAGGAGGCTCGCGGCGTTGGGGATCACAGGTTCGGTGTGTTTTTGCACGCCCCTGTGTGAGCGCCGCGAAGCAGTTGACGGGCGCAGGTGGGTAAGCGGGTCTAAGCTGTTTATTCACTGTGTTCGATGATGTACCCACAAGTATTAGTGTCACCCAAGTAGCTGAAGCCAATGACTAACAAAAAGTCAGCGCAGGAGGGGCCTAAACGTGAGGTCGATCGAGTTTGTCGACCTTATATGTTCACCCAACAGTCTTTCTGAGAGCGGGGTTCGACGGCATGCAGCCTTGCATGCGGTGAGCCAGGGCGCCTCATGGGGACGAACGCGGGTGAATGGCGTTCTATCCTAGGTATTACCGTATGTTGAAGAAAATGAACAAGGGGCTACTCGGCCTGGCCATGTCGATGGCCCTTATGCCTGTGCATGCAGCCGAAACCAAGAAAGTCGATGTCCTGCTGATCGGTGGCGGCATCATGAGTTCGACACTGGGCGTCTGGCTCAATGAGCTCGAGCCGGGCATGTCGATGGAAATGGTCGAGCGTCTCGATGGCGTCGCCCTGGAAAGCTCCAACGGCTGGAACAACGCCGGTACCGGCCACTCCGCCCTGGCCGAACTGAACTACACGCCGCAAGACAAGAACGGCAACGTCGAGATCCCCAAGGCCATTGAAATCAATGAAGCCTTCCAGATCTCCCGTCAGTTCTGGGCCTGGCAGGTCAAGAACGGCGTCCTGAAGAACCCGCATTCGTTCATCAATTCCACACCGCACATGAGCTTCGTGTGGGGCGATGACAACATCAAGTTCCTCAAGAAGCGCTACGAAGCCCTGCAGGCGAGCCCGCTGTTCGCTGGCATGCAGTACTCCGAAGACCCGGCGCAGATCAAGAAGTGGGTTCCATTGATGATGGAAGGCCGTGATCCGAACCAGAAGATCGCCGCCACCTGGTCGCCCCTGGGTACCGACGTGAACTTCGGTGAAATCACCCGTCAGTTCACCAGCTACCTGCAAACCAAGCCGAACTTCTCCCTGAAGCTGTCGAGCGAAGTCGAAGAAATCGTCCGCAACGAAGACGGCGGCTGGCGCGTTACCTACAAGAACCTGAAAGACGGTACCGAGACCCAGACCGACGCCAAGTTCGTGTTCATCGGCGCCGGTGGCGGTGCACTGCACCTGCTGCAGAAGTCGGGTATTCCTGAAGCGCGTGAGTATGCCGGTTTCCCGGTAGGCGGCTCGTTCCTGGTGACCGAGAACCCGACCATCGCCGAGCAGCACCTGGCCAAGGCCTACGGCAAGGCATCGGTTGGCGCGCCGCCGATGTCGGTTCCCCACCTGGACACCCGCGTGCTGGATGGCAAGCGCGTGATCCTGTTTGGCCCATTCGCGACCTTCTCGACCAAGTTCCTGAAAGAAGGCTCGTACCTGGACCTGCTGACCACCACGACCACCCACAACGTCTGGCCGATGACCAAGGTCGGTATCAAGGAATACCCGCTGGTCGAGTACCTTGCTGGCCAACTGATGCTGTCTGACGAAGACCGCCTCAACGCCCTGAAAGAGTACTTCCCGAACGCCAAGGCTGAAGACTGGCGCCTGTGGCAAGCCGGCCAACGCGTGCAGATCATCAAGCGTGATGAAGCCGCTGGTGGCGTGCTGAAGCTGGGCACCGAGATCGTGTCTTCCGAAGACGGCAGCATTGCCGGCTTGCTCGGCGCATCGCCCGGTGCATCCACCGCAGCGCCGATCATGCTGACCGTGCTTGAGAAAGTCTTCAAGGACAAGGTCGCAACCCCGGCCTGGCAGGAAAAGCTGCACCAGATCGTTCCGAGCTATGGCACCAAGCTCAACAATGATCCGGCCCGTGTAGCCCAGGAATGGGCTTACACCAGCAAGGTCCTGGAGCTGGACCCACCACCGGCCATCAACCCGGCACTGGCTCCGACCACGGCACCTGCTGCCCCGGCCAAGCCACAGCCGAGCAACCCGGCTGCTGACATGGCCCTGTAAGTCATTGCCCCGGCCAACGCGGTTGGTTGGGGCGCAGGCTTCAAGCAGATGTGAAAAAGCCCTGGCCAGTGCCGGGGCTTTTTTTCGCCAGTATGATGGGCACTTTAGATCGCCCCCATTCAAGGATCCCCCATGTCGTTGAGCAAACGCGATCAGGCCCGTATCGAACGCTGCCTGATCGTCACCCTGACCGAAGCCTGCGAAACGGCCAAGGCAGAAATTCCGGGGTTCTCCTGGCTCACCCATGATCTGGACTATGAGCAGTTTCCTTCGAGCCTGAGGGTCGTCTGGGTCTTCGATACCCAGGCCCATCAGGACCGGGCACTGGCTGCCGGGCAGGACGCGCGCATGGTCGAGCTGACGGCCATGGCGCTGCGCGAGGCGGATGTGCTCGTCAGCCCGGTAGCGGCCCATGTGCAGTTCGACTGCGAAGAGCAATGCCAGCGCAGCCACGGCGGTAACTGGCAGCAGCGCCTGGCGCGCAAGCGTCCGGCACGGGGTTGAGGCATGGCCAAGGACATTGAAAACCCGTGCATCGCCGTGTGCCAGTTGAGCGGTGAATTGTGTGTGAGTTGCGGGCGCAGCAAGGAAGACATTCGCAAATGGAAGCGCATGAAACGCCCGGAAAAAATGGCCGCCGCACAGCGTGCTACGCAGCGCTTGAAGAGCCTGCAGAAAAAGAATGCCTGAACCTCGTGGCGAGCGAGCTTGCTCGCGCTGGGGTGCGAAGCGCCCCTGATCAGGTGATTGCGGTCTTTCAGAAAAAAACCGACGTCCTTTTTTGGGGCCGCTGTGCAGCCCAGCGCGAGCAAGCTCGCTCGCCACGGGGCAGCGGTAACGCTTGACTGACCGGCACTGTGCTTGAAACCTTAACTCAGGTAACGCTTGAACCAGTCCAGTGTCCTGCTCCATGCCAGCTTGGCGGCCGCCTCGTCGTAGCGCGGTGTGGAGTCGTTGTGGAAACCGTGGTTGGCGCCGGGGTAGATGTAGGCCTCATAGGTCTTGCCCGCCGCTTTCAACGCCTGTTCATAGGCGGGCCAGCCTTCGTTGATGGCCTTGTCCAACTCGCCATAGTGGAGCAGCAGCGGTGCCTTGATTTTCGGCACATCCGCGACGGCCGGTTGCCGGCCATAGAAGGGCACGGCGGCCCCGAGTTCCGGATAGGCCACGGCTGCCGCATTGGCGACGCCACCGCCATAGCAGAATCCGGTAATACCCACTTTTCCCGTGCTCGCCGGGTGTTTCATCATCCACTCGATGGCGGCAAAGAAGTCGTTCATCAGTTTGGCGGGATCGACGGTCTGCTGCAGTGCCCGGCCTTTGTCATCGTTGCCGGGGTAGCCGCCCACCGAGGTCAGGCCATCCGGCGCGAGGGCGACGAAGCCGGCCTTGGCCAAGCGCCTGGCGACGTCTTCGATGTAGGGATTGAGCCCTCGGTTTTCATGCACGACCACCACCGCCGGCACCTTGCCGGTGGCCTTCGCCGGGCGCACCAGATAACCCCGCACCTGTCCGTGCCCCTTGGGCGAGGGGTAAGTGACGTACTCGGCGAGGATGTCCGGATCGGTAAATTCCACTTGCTCGGCGAGGGCGTAGTTCGGGCTCAAGGCGGCGAGGAGGGCGGAGGCGGTCAGTCCGCCCAGCGCGAACAATGCCGCGCGGTCGAGAAACTCACGGCGGTTGATCTTGCCGTGGGCGTAGTAATCGTAGAGTTCCAGCAGTTCAGGGGCAAAGTCTTTGGCAGTGAGACGGTTCATCGGTGCGCTCCCATTCAGGCTTCGGATTGCCCCGCTGGCGGGGCTGACGGGCACGGCTGGCGTTGAATCATTAAAGCAGCTTTCAACGCCGGCCGAAGGCACGCTTCCCAGTGGTAGGGCCGGGCACGCACCGCGTCAACCTGACAGGCTCGGCCTCAGTCTTCACGACCATGGGCGGCGGCGGCCAGTTGCCCGGTATCGACGCGCACAAAAATGGAGTCGCCCACCGCCGTGAGCACATCGCCTGCGTACACCTCGCAGATCACCCGGGTCTTGCGCCCGACCTCACCTTCCACCCTGGCCCGCAAGGTGAGTGGGACGCCCATGGGCGTGGGCTTGATGAACTTGATGCCCAGGTTACCGGTCACGCAGTCGATGCGTGGCAGGCTGCCGGGGCTGCGCTGCTCTGCCCGGTAGTGATAGGCCATCACCGTCCAGTTTGAATGGCAATCGACCAGCATCGCGATCAGCCCGCCGTACACCAGGTCGGGCCAGCCGCAGTACTTGGCCTCTGGCAGATGCTCGGCCACGACGTGCACACCGTCTTCATGCCAGGTGCTCTTGATGTGCAGCCCGTGCGGGTTGCGGCTGCCGCAGCCAAAACAAACGCCTTGCGGTGCAGCGGTGTCTTGCAGGGAGGTGTGGAGCGTGGGCATGCCGTGGGTCCGTCCTGGGAAATGGAAAAACCTAGCCTAGCGGATTTTGCGCCGGACCAGAACCGTCGAGCGTCGTATGTCCCAAGGGAAAACGGCCATTCCCCAGCGATTTGTTCCAATAGAAACGAAAGTGAAAAAACGAGATAGAGACGTTGTGTAGTGCTTAATCAATCCCGGACACGACGTTAAGTCTTTTCTCGTCCACTGCTAGCGCAGGGTAGGCACATGGGGTGTTACCAGTGGTATGGCTCGGCCGCGTCTAGCGAGGGATTCGAGTTTATAAGTGTGGTGGCTGGAGTTGTTTGCAAGGTAATCCTCGCCTGTAAATAAGGATTTGCTTACATGCTTTTGCCGGTCTAACTGCTAGCCTTTGGAGGCTGTGCTTCAGTCAGTCGGGCTGTATCGTGATTGGGTTGGGGTACGCTCTACATTGGCGGATGGGGTGATGAGTTGTCTAAAATATTAATTGCAGACGACCATTCGGTGGTCCGGATGGCGGTATCAATTTTACTGAAAAAAGCCGGGCACCAAATAGTGGGTGAGGCTGGTAGTGGGTTAGATGTCGTTGCTTTGGTTCGCCGTCTTGAACCGGACTTGTTGATTCTTGATATCGATATGCCGAAACTGGATGGTTTTTCGGTGCTGCAGCGATTGTCTGCGGGGGGAGGGGGTGTCAAGACCGTGGTTTTTTCTGGTCTTGATACCGAGCGTTATGCAATTCGATGCTCCCGAGCCGGTGCGCATGCCTTTGTGAGCAAGAACTCTAATCTGGATGAGCTGTTGAGTGCAGTGAAGATTGTGTTGACAGGATATGTATTGTTCCCCTCAACGGAGTTTTCCTCGGTGGGTGGCTCTAGTGGAATGGCCTCCGAGGAACAGTTGCTCAAAATGCTTTCGGATCGGGAAATTGCTGTGCTTAGGCATCTTGGTCGAGGGTATCGAATAAAGGACATTGCCCAGTTGATGATGATTAGCGAGAAAACGATCAGCACTTACAAGGCCAGGCTGATTGGAAAGCTTAAGGTCAAGAACTTTCTCGAGTTGGTAGATCTGGTAAAGCGTAATCATTTACTTTAGTGGATGCGCTTCTGTCTTGTTTAGCACAGCTAAAGGGCAAGCTCCTGACGCTATTCCGTGTCCGAATTGACATCCTGCCTGGCCAGATGTAGGGCTTGGTGCAATACGATTGCTTTTTCGTAATGAGATCAAAGTCTATTGCATAACTTTTCCCACGGCCTCGACTGGACAGTCATATAAAATCGAAGTGCGCTCACGTTCAGTTGCGGTGTGACTATAAAGTCAGTCCCTGGGGGGAGTGCTGAGTATTTCTGGGGCTGGTTACGTTGATCGGCGCCACTAGAGCGAGCACCAAAGTCTGGAGGATGACTTCAGGTGAGGTCGACTTGTTTTTTTTGGGGGGGCTGCAGCAGTATTGTTGATGTTCTTGGCATGATTGTCCTTCATTAAAAACAATGCAGGCACAGCGCGCTTTTCAAACGATTAGCAAAATCGAGAGTTCAAACACAGTGTAGTGCGCGCAAGCTCAATACCTGTTAGAGAAAACTACGGATGACAGGGCGAGTAGTACTTACTGTCGCAGAGTTACTGTGGAGAGGTCATTAGTTGGCGAGCTGAGTATTTATGACGAACTAGTGTCGTTCGTGTTTGCATGCGTGTGAATTAATCAAGGCAAATCGGCGGGGGCATCACGATGCGGCATTTAGAAAGATTTTCGTCGTTCTCGGGGGAGGTGGGGGCATTCTTATCGTATCTGCTGTGTGCCAGCATGTTCTTCAGTTTTCCCGCTTGTGCGCTGGAGCAGATGCATCTGGAGGGTCAAGTTGGCCTGCCTCGGGTCGCTATTTCACTTGGGCCTGAAGAACGACGCCTGTTGCAAAAGCATCAGATACTCCGTCTGGGGGTAGCCGCGGCCAGTCATGAACCGTTGGAGCTGGTACGTGGCCAATCGGTTAGAGGGATTACGGCGGACTTTTTGAAAATTATAAGCTCGAGTCTGGGGCTTAAAACAGAGGTTCGAGTCTACCCCGACTGGACAGCCGCACTGGCTGCGTTAAGTGCACGAGAGATCGATGTCTTGGGGCGTGGCTCTTCATATGAACAGCAACTCCCTGGCATGCTGTTGTCCCATCCTTATGCAGACAACCAGCCAGTCCTGGTTGGGCGCATTGGTGATCTGGAAGATGAAAAATTACTCGTCGGCGACCGGCGGATGGCAGTGGTGGATGGCTATGCGCCGTTGACTGAACTGGCTGATCACTTTCCGCAGGCGAAGCTGGACGTGTACGACACGGTTCGTGAAGCCTTGTACGCGGTAGAGGATAAAAATGCAGGATGGGTAGTCTGTGATGCGGCCAGTGCGGCCTACCAACTGGCGCTAGGCGAGTTCCCCAGTTTGCGAATGCGACCGCTGACCAAGTGGAGGCCTGCAGGTTATTCGTTTGTCTTTCGTGCGGAGGATGTGGCGCTTAGCGAGTTGTTCAATCGGGTATTGGACACCATCCCGCAATTGGCGGTGGCCGAGATACTTGGGCATTGGGTAGTGAGTGCGCGTTTCGATTCTGAACGGCCTTCCGTCTTTACCCAAGAACAACTTGACTGGCTGGCGACCAGGCCGAAAGTCAAGGTTGTAGTCGATGGAGGTACGCCCCCCTACAGTTTTTTTGATGACGATGGTCGTTTTAGTGGGCTGCAAGCCGATTTGCTAGCGGAGATAGCTCTGCGTACGGGTATACATTTTCAGTTTGTGCAGAGTAATACCTTGGGGGAGGTGTTGAGTATCATGCGTGCTGGTGACGCGGATATCGCCAGCATGTTATTAGCGACTCCTGAGCGCAAGGCCTTCCTGAATTTCACTGAGCCTTATCTGCAAAGCAGTTTTGCGCTGGTTGCTCCACGTAACAGTAGCGTGAAAAAACTGGTCGATCTGGAAGGACAGCGCGTAGCGACAACAAAGAACGATGCAGTTGTTCAATACATGCAAGAGTTCTATCCACGAACTGAATTGGTGCTGACGGACAGTTACCTGGAAACCTTGATGAAAGTGGCCGACGGCAGTGCCGAAGGGGCTGTCCTTTTTCTACCGGTCGCGCGTTACTTAATCAATCAATACTTTACCGAAGACTTGCGGGTGGTCATGCCCCTGCCGCAGTTTCAGGCAGCCCTGCCGTTTGCCGTGGCCAAGGATAATCCTATGCTGTATGGCGTGATGCAAGCGTCTGTCGCCCAGCTTGAGCCGCGTCTTATCGGCAAACTCCTGGGGCGCTGGCACACCAGTCTTCCCGCCAAGAGCAGCGTGTGGGCAGGTTATGAGCGAAAGTTACGCTGGGTATTTCTGCTGAATGGCGCCGTGCTGCTGTTGTTGCTGATTTGGCTGGGGTACTGGTTTATCAATCGTTCTCGCAAGCGAGCTGAAAAGGCCCGCCAACTCTTTCGAAGTACGCTGCTTGATGGCATCCCTCAGTCTGTCGCTGTCCTCGACCTACACGGGCGCTTTGTCTTGTGTAATCAGACATTCTTCACTGTATTCAGGGTTGATCCAGACAGTGTAATTGGAAGAGCCTGGGGTGAGGTTAACGGCTTGGACCCGGCCCAGGAAGGTGCCCAGCAGCGAGCTTTGGCAGTCTTGCTGGCTGGCCAGGAAACGATTGATGTACAGCAGATAGAGGTGAGCGTTCAAGGCGACATCTACACGTTTCGTCAATGGACGGTGCTCCATTATGGTGTCAATGGGCAGGTTGTGGGGGGGCTGACAGGGTGGGTCGATATCACGGATGTGCAGTTCCTGTTGCAGAAGTTGCAAGAGGCACGAGATCGAGCCGTAGAGGCTAGCGAAGCAAAAAGTCGTTTTCTGGCGGTCATGAGTCATGAAATCCGTACACCCTTGAATGCAATTGTCGGGCTGCTTGAGTTGACCATGGAGCGTGTCGATCGGGGGGAGGCCTGGGACCGTGAATCCATCGAAATCGCCTATTCGTCTTCCGGTGCGTTGATGTTGTTGATTGGCGATATTCTGGATTTGGCAAAAATCGAGTCAGGCAGATTGACCCTCGACCCGGAGCGCAACAGCCCGCGCAAGATTATGGAATCGGTCTATCGGGTATTTCATGGGGTGGCGACGCAAAAAGGCCTGCATCTGGAGCTGGACATGCAGTTGGACTCGACACGGGATGTGCTCGTCGATGGCGGCAGGTTGAAGCAGGTACTTTCCAATTTACTGAGCAATGCAATCAAGTTTACCGACCACGGCGGTATCAAGCTTTCCATACGCACTCATGAGGTCGGTAATGACCTGAGCATGGAGTTTGTCGTGCAAGACAGCGGGATTGGCATCTGCGCTGAAGATCAAGCGATTTTGTTCCAGCCATTCAGTCAGGTTCGCGGGCCATCGGGCCAGCGCGGTGGCAGCGGGTTGGGCTTGGTCATCTGTTACCAATTGCTCGAAATGATGGGCGGGAGGGTGAATCTATACAGTGAGCAAACCGTAGGGACACGGGTTACTGTCGAGCTGCTGGCGCCGATCCTGGAGGATGTGGTTTCAGAGAAAGTCGTATCCCTGTCCGATCCTATCGAGGGAGCATCATTGAATGTGTTGGTGGTTGACGATCATCTACCCAATCGTCTGCTCCTGCGCCAGCAGTTGTTGTTTCTTGGGCATCACGTGCGCGAAGCCGCCAATGGGCAGCAGGCCATTGAAGTCCTGCGCGAGCAGGCGTTCGATGTGGTATTCACTGACTGCAATATGCCGATCATGGATGGCTACGAATTAGCCAGGCGTGTTCGAGCCGCTGAACGTGAAGGCTTGCTTGCTCCGTGCCTGATTATCGGATTCACCGCAAACGCTCAAGTCGAGGCCCGTCTACGCTGTCTTGAGGTGGATATGGATGACTGTCTGTTCAAGCCAGTGGGATTGAGCATGCTTCGAAGCTGCCTGGGTAAGGTAGTCCAGCATGTTGAGCTGAACAAAGTACAAGGTCGGATCACGCAAACCGCTGCCCCTGGAAAGCCGGGAACGGCTTCATTCGATCTGGCATTGCTGCAGTCCCTGACGGCGGGTGATCAGCAGGTAATGCACCTGTTGTTAAGTGAGGTGTACTCAACCAATGAAGTGGATGTGCGGCGCCTCAATGAGTTGCTGAGTGCCCGGCGGTGGCGAGACCTGGGACAGGTCGTGCACCGGCTTAAAGGGGCTGCCCAAATGGTCGGGGCGCAGCAGCTCATCAATGCATCCAGGGCCTATGAAGAGGGGTTGGCTCAGGCCTTGGAAGATGACGATGCTCATTGGCGTGCCATGGCGGTGCTTGATGCTGTTGCGCAGTTGCAGTCGTCTGTGAAGCGCTGGATGGCGGCGTCAGGCTGAGGCAATGGAGGAGAATGGCGGGAGTGCGCGGTGGAAGATGCAGGCCGACGCGCGGCTGAGTTTGTTCTTCAGGCTGCAATCGATGGGTGGCGGTTATCAGCAAGGGCATCCGTAGATGCCCTTGACCCAATTGCCCTGCGGTCAGTTGTAAAACACGGTCAGTTGCAGTGCGCCTTGCACCCGCCCTGGGGTGACAGCGTCAGCCGTGTCGGTACGGAAGTAGGACACGTTCATTGGAATGGGCAGGGCAGAGTTGCCCGACGTCGGGCTGTAATCGGCCACGGGGTAAGTCGTGGCAAAGTCGACCGCCGCCGTGTTGGCGCTGTCGGTGATACGCAGGCCCACACCGAGCGCCATCCCTGTGCCGGTGTTGTTGGCAAACGTGCCATCGGCACTGGTAATGATGGGGCTCATGGGGGTGACCTGATAGGTCACACTGTCCATGCCTGCCGGGCAATTGCGCAGGGTGAACTGGAACGGGGTTACCCTGGGCGTGATACTTGAGTTGAATTCGCTCTTCTGCACCGAGGGTAGCGTCACATTCATGCCTTCGGCTAAGCAGGACAACGTGTTGAAGGTTACCGGGTTGACCGTGAAATACTTGGTAGAGGCGATGCCGCCCACATCATAGTTGGGGTCGGCTTGTACGGGAGTAAAGGCAGAAGTAGAACCGGCACTAATCTTCCCCATCTGTATCAGCCGCATTTTAATCTGGCCACCTATTGGCCAATCTTCACTATTGCCTGAGGCGACACCATAACCCTCTTCGTTCCTGGAACTATTCCAAGGCTTATAATTGGTCCAGCCTAATACTCCGGTGTATACCCTGAAGGAAAAAACCAATCCTACGCCAGGCAGACCTGAGTTGAATACGTTGTAAGTTCCGCCTGACTCGGTATATTGCAAACCACTAGGCGTCACTGACTTGTACACTACGCCCAGGTTCCGCCCTGAACACATCCACCAGTTAGTGCCTGCGGGGGCCTCGACCCAGCCGGTCAACGGTATGCCGAAGGTGTTTCGGTCTCGCGGGATGTTAATCGGTGACGGGAAACTATAGATATCCGCAGCCGGATTACCCGTACAGTGGGTTTCGCCGAAGGCCATGGCCTGATGGCTACCGCACAGGGACAGTAGCAAAAGCAGGCCGCTCACGAGCCAGTTGCGTTGGCGGCCGTCCGCCCCCTTGGCACATGGCGTTCCCAGGCCTCGCAGAGGCTTATCAAGCCCGTGCTCTGCCCGGACGGACGAAGCGTAACGATCAGTGCACCCTTGCATCAAATAACACCTCAATTCTGCGCAATCTGGGGTTTGTCCAGCACGGCACGGCAAGTGGCAGATGCCCTCATGAACGGTGCATCCTTCTCTGCCTGCTCTGGCAATTGGTAATTGATCCGGCAGCGCTGGCCGGAACCATCGCCCCACTTGGCAATCAGTTCGCCCTTGGGCTGCAGGCCACAATCGATGGGGGCGTTGATCAGGAAGGGCATCCATCGATGCCCTTGACCCGATTGCCCAACCGTCAGTTGTAAAACACGGTCATTTGCAGGGCGCCTTGCACCCGCCCTGGGGTGACAGCGTCAGCCGTGTCGGTACGGAAGTAGGACACGTTCATTGGAATGGGCAGGGCAGAGTTGCCCGACGTCGGGCTGTAATCGGCCACGGGGTAAGTCGTGGCAAAGTCGACCGCCGCCGTGTTGGCGCTGTCGGTGATACGCAGGCCCACACCGAGCGCCATCCCTGTGCCGGTGTTGTTGGCAAACGTGCCATCGGCACTGGTAATGATGGGGCTCATGGGGGTGACCTGATAGGAAACACTGTCCATGCCTGCCGGGCAGTTGCGCAGGGTGAACTGGAACGGGGTTACCTTGGGCGTGATACTTGAATTGAATTCGCTCTTCTGCACCGACGGCAGGGTCACATTCATGCCTTCGGCTAAGCAGGACAACGTGTTGAAGGTTACCGGGTTGACAGTGAACAACTTGTTAGTTCCGCTGTTCCAACTAGGGTAGCCATAGGCTTGTACCGGAGTAAAGGCAGAAGTAGTGCCAGCACTAATCGGCCCGGTCTGTATCAGGCGCATTTTGACCTGGCCACCAACTGACCAATTACCGTCGGGATTGCCGTTGCAAGTTCTATGCGCTTTGTTACTGTCATAATTCCAGGGCCGATATTCGAACCAGGCGCAAGTTATGTATTCTATGTGTTCCCTGAAGGCAAAAATCAGCCCGACACCAGGTAGGCCAGTGTCGAAGACGTTATAGGTTCCACCTGCCTCGGTGTATTTCATACCATTAGACGTCACAGACATGAACTCAATGCCCGGGTCCTGGCCTATACACTCCCACCAGTTGGAGTTGGCGGGGCCCTCGACCCAGGTGGTCAACGGTATACCGTAGGTGTTCCGGTCTCGCGGGACACTAATCGGTGATGGGAAAGTGTAGATGTCCGCAGGCGGATTACCCTGACATTCGGCGGCCATGGCCTGGTGGCTGCCGCACAGGGACAGCAGCGAAAGCAGGCCGCTCACAAGCCAGTTGCGTTGACGGCTGCCCGCACCCTTGGCACATGGTGCTCCCTGTCCCAGCAGATGCTTTTCACATCCCGTCCCTGCCGATACGGACGCAGCGTAACGATCAGTGCAAATACGCATAAAACAACACCTCAATTCTGAGCAACCTGGGGTTTTTCCAGCACGGCACGGCAAGTGGCGGACGCCTTCATGAACGGCGCATCCTTCTCTGCCTGCTCGGGCAATTGGTATTCGATCCGGCAGCGCTGACCGGAGCCGTCGCCCCACTTGGCTATCAGTACCCCCTTGGGTTCCAGGCCACGCAGGAAGATCTTGCCGCCCTGACCAACCATCGTCAGGTTGTTGCCCTTGCTATCGAGCACTTCCGCCCCTAGAGGCACGAGCTCACCATCGTCACGCATGACCTGCATCAGCACTGGCGCCCCCGTCGTGGTCGGGTACTTGAGCATCACCACCGCGCCAGCCCGTGGCGCCACGGATTGCGAGGTCACTTGCAGTTCGACATCCTTGGACGTGCCCTTGGGATCGAGCTCGATTTCGTTCTGGCGGTACGGGGTCAGGCCGCCGACCACGGCGTAACCATTGTCGGCCACCGCGGCGCCGACGCTGGAGGCGATCGCGGCCCCTTGTGCGCCCTTGGCCTCGACAATGGCCATGGTCTCGCTCTGGTTCTGGCTGAAATTGATGCCACCGGGGTGCGCGACCAGGCTGCCGCGTGCACCGACACTCCCTTGCTTGTAGCCGTCGCCACGGCTGCCGCTGGCGGTATAGACCGCGTGTGGCGAGTTGTAGGTGACACTGCCACCGGTGTTGCTGGAGCGATCGCCGTCGGATTGAGAGCCCGAGCCATATACGCTGTAGGACACCTCTCGCTGCTCGCCAGCGCTGCCACTGAGGCTGGTCTGCAGGTTGTTGTTCTGGCTGTCGGAGTAGTTGATGTTGGTGCTCAGAGACATCGAACGTCCGCTTCCCTGGCCGATGGGGACGCTGGCGCTGAGCAGGTAAGTGCTGTCGTAATCACCGTCCTCATCCTGGGTACGGGACGCCGAGATCCCCAGGGTGCCCCAGCTCAAGCCGGTGTTGTAGCCCGCCTGATAGCTGGTGTCGCTGGCACTGCGGTTCCAGTAGTTCTGCTTGGAGCCAGAGAAGAACAGCGAGCCACGTTCACCCAGCGGCTGATTGACGCTGAGCTGATAGCGGTTGCGCTGTTGGGAGTCGTCGAGGTAACGATCACTGCCGCCCCAGATCTGGGCGAAGTCCTGCAGGCTCAAGTAGTCCTCGCTGTTGAAGCGATAGGCGGCCAGGGTCATGTTGGTGGCGGTGGCCTCCAACAGCTTGCTGTAGGTCAACCGATAACTCTGGCCGCTCATGCTGCTCTGAACGCCGTACAGGTCTTCGGGCAGATCGCTGGCGTGGGACAGGGTGACATCCAGGGCCAGTGCACCCACCGGGGTGCTGAAGGCCATGCCACCCAGGCCGGACAGGTAATTGTCGGCGATAATGCTGCCGGTGTAGGCGGTGACGACATTGTTGATACCGTACTGGTAAGTGCCCTGAACGAAGCTGGGTTCCTTTTCCAGGTCCTCGTCACGGTACTGGCCAGCGGTGACGCTGTAGCGCGCAACTCCTGGGCGCACCAACTGGCTGACCGAGGCATAGGGCACGAGGAAAGATTTGACCCGGCCATCCGCCTCGGTGATTTCCACATTCAGGTCACCGGCATAACCGGTGTTGTAGAGGTCGTTGATCTCGAAGGGGCCGGGCGCCACGCTGGTCTCATAGATCACATTGTTGTTCTGCTTGACCCGCACCCTGGCGTTGGTCTCGGCCACACCACGGATATCCGGGGCGAAACCACGCTGGGAGTCGGGCAGCATGCGATCGTCGCTGGCCAGTTGGGCGCCGGTGAACGGCACACTGTCGAACACTTCACTGGGGGTGAAGTACTCGCCCATGGTGAGCTGGGATTTGAGTGGGGTGATGTCGCGTTGTGCGTAGGTACTGATCGACTGGTACTCGCTCGTCGATTCGCTGTCGTCGCTTTCGCCGTGGTTGTACGAAGCGTTGTAGCGCAGGCGCCAGTCAGCCACGTTCAAGCCACTGTTGAGGCTGCCATAGAACTGAGTGGAACTGGTGCCATTGGCATCGCTCTTGTACAGGTTGGTGTCGTACATGGCGAAGCCGGCATTGACGCCACGGTCCCACTCGGACGGGTCCACATAGCCGGCAACCTTGCGCCCCATGTACAACTGCGGAATGGAGATCGAGGCGGTCAACGAGGACAGGTCCACGTCGATCTTGCCATCCGGCACAGCGGCGGCGAAATCCACGCAATCACCCACGATCTTCAGCTGATTTTCCGCCGGCAGTTTGCTTTTATCGACACCCAGTTCGGCAAACTGCGAGCTCTTGATGCAGTAGCGCGAAACAGCCTCCTTGCCACTGCCGGTGGAGACGGCCGTAATGGGCTGGCGGCCGATCCAGGTCTCATTGACGTACACATCCAGGCGATACACACCCGGCTCGACGGGGGTACCCTTCTCGAAGCGGCTCACATCGACGCTGGGTTCGGTGCCACCATGATTGAAGAATGAGGGGTTGAAGGCGGCGTACTCCGGGGTATTGGAAGTACGATGGTTGTCTGCTGATGCGTTGGCTACCGCCATTGCGCTACCCGACATGAGCATGGCGCCGTATATCAGGCAGCACGGCAGTCGTATTGAATTCATCACAGCTACTCGCAAATTTTATTCAAGACAAATAGATGCGCACCGAGCGAATCGCCCCGTGGCCTGAAAAGACGGTTATTGCGTGGTGAAGCCAGCCGCAGCGGATGCGCGACTGGTAACAGACAGATAGCGCTAGAGCTTGGCGTCCTGCTTGATCACCGCACCGTAGTCACTCACCCATTCATAGTTGACCTTCACACCGGCACCTGGCATTGCGCTCAAGCCCGGCAGGGCGAAGTCCTGGGTCGCACCCGGGGCAACCATCTTGACGTCTTCGGTTTTGACCTTGTATGACTTGCCGCCGACGTCGAGGCTGACGTTGGCCAGCGATACGTGAAACGCCGAATCGTTCCGGGTCCGTATGGCAAAGCCTTGGCCAGACTGGACGACGGACCAACTCAAGTCCTCGGCGGACTTGGTCGGATTGCCCGGCAGCCCCTCGGGGCGGTAGAAGATTTTCAAGCGTGAACGAACGGCCACCTGAAGGAAGTTGGTGCCCTCGGTCTTCGGCATGGGTGGAACGTCGAGGACGTTCAACCAGAATACGGTTTCCTGTTTCTTGGCAGCGGCTTCGTCGCCGGTGTAGACCAGGCGCAGGGTTTGGCCCTTGTTGGCCTCGACCCGAGTAATGGGCGGGGTGATGAGGAACGGACCGTCGGCCTTGTCAGGGGACTGCTTGTCATTGCCCTTGTCGACCCAGGCCTGCACCAGCGAAGGCTCTTTCGCGACGTTGGTCATCTTGACTGAAACTTCTCTGTCTTTGGCCGGATAAACCACGCGAGAGCCCTGGATGACGATGCCGGCTTGAGCCTGGGCGGACCAGAGAACGGCGGCACTGAGGCAGCCAGCGAGCCAGAGAGATTTGGAAAAAAGATTTGCCATCACACACCCAACCTTTGAACAGGTTCGGAGGGGCGTAGGTGCACCTCCGAGTATTGCGTACCCCAAGGCGGCCCGATGGCCGCGCGCTTACATCAGTAGCTCAGGGTGACGTAGCCAAAGGTGCTGACCAGGCCTGCAGTGACCGGAATAGCATTGGCATAGTACTGGGCGTAGTAGTCCAGATCGGCGGCAACGCCAGTGACGGTGCGACCGGTGTCGGCGGCCATGTCAACGGGGGTTTGGTCGTCGTTGAGGACGCGGATCAAAGCGTTGCTACCACCGACAGCGGTGTTTTTCAGGGCGCCAGTGGAGGCGTCTACGTTGACCATTTGCTCCCACTTGACGGTGGTGGTAGCAGCGGTGCAGTTGGTCAGCTGAATGGTGAATTTCTTGTTACCAGCCCAGCTGCCAACGGTGGTCAGCGCGCTGACGCCAATGCTGTCCAGGGCGACATTGATGCTGCCCCCCAACCCCCCCGGACCGCTGATTTGGCAGGTTTGATCAGTGACTTCGCCGTCGAAATTCACTTGGGTATCATAGGCGAAAGCGCCGGCAGAGGCGGTGGACAGCAGCATGGCTACGAAAAGCTTTTTCATTTGGAACACTCTGTGATTGGAAGTTGCGGGGGAAGTCGCCAAACCGTTTGCGCGACATCCTGGCTATCGTAGTTGCCCGCACAGCCCATGCATGTAAGGGAATCCTTCTGTCCCCTTCAGGAAAACCGGAATCTCTTCACGTCAGCCGAAGTCGGTTCATGGCAGGAGACGAAAGGGTGATCAAGGCACTATTGGCGTTACTGCTATTGAGTGCTTTGACGGCTAGGGACGACGAGCCTGATGAGGCCCTGTTCAAGCAGTGGGCGGGCGGTGACTGCATCGCCGTGACCTGCGAGGCTGAGCTATTTGGTTTTTAATGACACATCTCGCCCGGTCCCAGGAATTGCTACCTCGGCTCAGGATCGGCTAATATACGATTCATATGCATTTCATATAGGTCGGCCCCGTGGGAATCGTAAAAATTTCAGAAGGCATGCACGAGCATCTGCGCATTGCCAGCGCGGCGCTGAGTCGCTCGATCAATGCCCAGGCCGAGCACTGGATGCGCATCGGGATGCTGGCGGAACTGCATCCCAACCTGGACCACAGCGAAATCAGCCGTTTGCTGATTCGCGCCGAACAGGCCGGAGGCCTTGATTTGAAACAGCTATGCGAACCTGCATCGGGAGCCAGGCCATGAAGGCGAATGTCGTGATCCATAACCCGGCACAAATCGCCCAGTCCGCCACGGCGGGCAAGCTGGCCGCCGAGGTGCTGGCGATGATTACCCCCCACGTCAAGGCCGGGGTTACCACCGATGAACTCGACCGCTTGTGTCACGACTACATCGTCAACGTGCAGAAAGCCATACCCGGCAACGTGGGGTATCACGGCTTCCCGAAAACCGTGTGCGCGTCGGTCAATGACGTGGTCTGCCACGGCATTCCGTCGGCCAGGGCACTGCGCGATGGCGACATCGTCAACATCGACATCGCTGTGATCAAGGACGGCTGGTACGGCGACACCAGTCGCATGTACTTCGTGGGCGAGCCCACCTCGCAGGCTCGACACCTGGTCACGACCACCTATGAGGCCATGTGCGCCGGCATCCGCCAGGTTCGTCCCGGCGCAACGCTGGGCGACGTTGGGCATGCCATCCAGGCGGTGGCCGAGAAAGCGGGGTTCAGTGTGGTGCGTGAATACTGCGGCCACGGGATCGGCAAGGTTTACCACGACGAACCGCAGGTCTTGCATTACGGTTTTCCAGGCCAGGGCCTGAAGCTCAAGGCCGGCATGATCTTCACCATCGAGCCCATGCTCAACGCCGGCAAGCGCCATGTGAAAACCCTCGCCGATCGCTGGACGGTGGTCACCAAGGATCAGTCACTGTCGGCCCAGTGGGAGCACATGGTCGCCGTGACGGACGACGGTTACCAGGTGCTGACCCCTTGGCCGGACACTGTCGACGACTATCACGCCATTGTCTGAATGGCTCAAGGTCATTGCGGTTCACTGGCAAGGGAGGGGGGCGATGAGGGCGCGGTGTGCTGCGCTCATCGATCCTCTTCCCTCGCTGGCGTTTTGTCCTGGGTCAGGAACAGGCTCAGCAGCACCGAGCCCAGGATGATGCTGGCGACCAGCGCCAGTGACCATTGGATCGGTACGTGGAACCACGGCATCAGCGACATCTTGGTGCCAATGAACACCAGCACGATGGCCAGGCCATATTTGAGCAGGTGGAAGCGCTCGGCCATGTCGGCGAGCAGGAAATACAGGGCGCGCAGGCCCATGATCGCGAAGATGTTGGAAGTGAAGACAATGAAGGGGTCGGTGGTGACGGCGAAGATCGCCGGGATGCTGTCGATCGCGAACACCAGGTCGCTGGCTTCGATCAGCACCATCACCAGGAACATCGGCGTTGCCCAGCGCACGCCGTTGCGCCGCACGAAAAACCGCTGGCCGTGAAACCTGTCGGTGATCCGCAGGTGGCGCCGCAGCCAGCGCAGCAGGGGGTTCTTGGCGAGGTCGGGCTTGTGCTCGGCGAAGACCAGCATCTTGATCCCGGTGAGGATGAGAAAGGCGCCGAAGACGTAGAGCACCCAGGCAAACTGCGACACCAGCCAGACGCCGGCAAAAATCATGCAGGCGCGCATCACGATCGCACCGAGCACGCCATACAGCAGGACGCGGCGCTGCAAGGACGGTGGTACGGCGAAGTAGCCGAAGATCATCACGAAGACGAACATGTTGTCGATCGACAGTGACTGCTCGATCAGGTAGCCCGTGAGGAATTCAAGGGTGATGCGTTGGGCATCTTGCGCGCCGAACTGCCCGTGCAGGTACCACCACAGCAGCGCGGCGAAGGTCAGGGCCAGGCCGCTCCAGGCAATGACCCAGGACAGCGCCTCGCGGGTGGACACCCGATGGGCCTTGCGCCCGCCCAGGACAAACAGGTCGAGCGCCAGCATGGCAATGATGAAGGCGATGAAGGCCGCCCACATCCAGGGTTCGCCGACATTGAGGGGGGACATGCCATTCTCCCGGTCAGGCAGGTGCAGTGTTCACCAGGGACTCCGTCATCCTATCGGGCCTGCCGGTTCAGGAAAAATCGTTTATTTTTTGCGAATGCTTCGGGTTTTACGAGGTGTTGGCGAGTTGCCCGGCCGCGAGGGCAAGTGGCAGCCTCACGGGAGGCCGCCACCGCAGGGCTAGTTACCGGTAGGCAATTGCAGGTTGATGCCTTCTTTTTGCAGGTCCTCGCGTATCGACTGGAATTTCTGGTACTTGGACAACTCGATCGGCCCGTCATAGCCCATGCTTTGCAGTTTGCGCGGCGGGTATTTGACATAGGTCTTCATGAGCGCGTTGATCGCCAGGCTGATCGGCACCATGGTCCAGGTGCGCTCGGTGACGTTACTCATGAAGATGTCGTAGCGCTCCTGTGGATCTTGCAGCAAGTCAAAGACTTGCGGTACGACCGCCACGTACTTCGACTCCCCTTTCCAGCCCAGGTTGGTGTCCACGGCCAGGCCGCCGGTCGGCACACCGTTGTCGCCACGCAGGTTGAACACGGCCTTGTAGTTGCCTACGCGGGCCGCCCCCGGTGACAACTCGTTTTCGGTGAAGTAGAACCACTCTTTACGTGGGTCGGTGCCGGTGCCGGTTATCACCGGGGTCATGTCGTAACTGTCGAAATAGATCGGCTGACCTTCGCGATCCTTCTCCGGCAACTTGATGCCGGCCACCGAGGCGAATGTAGCCATCAGATCGAGGCCGCCAAGGATGTCGTGGTTTTTCGCGTTCTCCTTGATTTTACCTGGCCAGGCCATGATCGCGGGAACCCGGTTACCCCCTTCGCGCACGGTGCCTTTGGTTCCCCGGAACGGCGTGTAGCCGGCATCCGGGTAGACGTCCTGCCAGGCACCGTTGTCGGTGGTGTAGACCACCAGGGTATTTTTATCCATCCCCAGCGCCTTGAGCTTGGCCATGATGCGGCCAATACGGGTGTCGAGCTCCACCACGGAGTCGGCGTATTTGGACTTGGAAATCGATTTGTGGACGAACTCGGGGGCCGGCAGGTTCGGCTGGTGCACTTTCATGAAGTTGACGTTGATGAAAAACGGCTTGTCCGACTTGGCGGCCGTGTCGAGGAACTCCAGCGCGGCTTTCTCGACATAACCGTCGAAGAAGGGAATCCCGACCACCCCTGGCTTGCCATCAATCACCGGCGTGTCCACGTACTGGCCATTGATCTTGAACTCTTCGACGGCCTTTTCCCCGGCCTTGCCCGAGAGCGCACCCTTGGTCACTTTGGCGAACATCGCCCGAGTGTCCGGGTCCATGTCGGGGAACCATTGCGGGTCGGCATAGGTGTAGGCATTGAGGTGATAGAGGCCGACGTATTTCATCACGTCATAACCCTGGGCATTGGGCAACGCATAGTCGGCCTCGCCCAGGTGCCATTTGCCGGTGAAGTAGGTGTCGTAGCCACCGGTCTTGAGCACCGAGGCCAGCGTCCACTCAGCTGCGGGCAAACCGCCGCCCTGGCCCTGGAAGGCCACGGTGGTCATGCCGCTGCGGTTCGGAATGCGCCCAGTCTGCATCGCCGCCCGCCCGGGGGTGCAGCTGGGTTGGGCGTAGAACGAGTAAAAGGTGGTGCCTTCTGCGGCCAGTTGATCGATGCTGGGGGTCGGCATACCTCGGCCGACACCCCCGCCATAGGGGCCCAGGTCACCGTAGCCGGTGTCGTCGGAGACGATAAACAGGATGTTGGGTTTTTCGGTTTGCGCGGCTTGGGCAAGACTGTTCAGCGCAATCAACAATGAACAGGCTGCGTAGTACCTGAAGCGATGCGGGCGTCTCTGCATGGTGACTTTCCTTTAACGAGTGTCGATCCGGGTGGCTGGCGACGCAAACTTCATCGGCACAACGACCGGAATCCTGGTGAGTGACCCCTGATCATGAGCCTGGACAGTGCGAGGAGACCAACCACTTGATAGAGCTCCCGTTCACTACTCAAGGCACCCGCGAAAGCCTAGTACGGTTTTTTCATTGCGTGTGATGCCGGCAGCGGATTTCAACGTCGCTCGTCGAACAGGGCGAGCCGTTACGCGGGTGTCAGGGCTCCCCGGACCTGTTGGTCGGCATGGTAGGAGGAGCGCACCAGTGGGCCGGACGCGACGTTCTTGAAGCCCATCTTGTAACCTTCCTCGGCGAACCAGGCGAAAGTGTCAGGGTGCACAAAACGCTGCACGGGCAAGTGGCTACGGGACGGTTGCAGGTACTGGCCCAGGGTCAGCATATCGATGTCGTG
>NZ_JBYTBK010000031.1:0-61480 GCF_058789115.1 Pseudomonas sp. FW300-N1A1
CGCAGCCCAGCGGGAGCAAGCTCCCTCGCCACGGGTACTATGTTCGGCTGGTCTTTGGCTTAACTGATCGGCATTAGCCGCAAGGCCCTTTTTCATCGTTACCGCTTAATCATTGCTTGGCTTGTTCACTGCTTGCAGCACGTATTGCGGCAAGGCGAACGCGCCGATGTGAATTTCCGGGTTGTAATAACGGGTGACGATGCCACTGCCAGCGAAACGCTGCTGCAGGGTTTCGCGGGACAGCTTGCGGTAGGCGGTGTTTTTCGCCCCCCAGGCAAAGGTCATGGCACCGCCGATGTAGGTCGGGACGGCCGCTTGATAGAAGTGCCAGTCCGCGAACAGGCTACGCAGGCGACCGGCGGTGGTCTGGACTTCGCCCAGTTGCATGAACGGCGTGCCGTTCTGGGTCACCAGAATACCGCCGTCGTTCAGGCAACGGTGGCAGGCCTGGTAGAAGTTCTCCGAGAACAGGACTTCACCCGGACCAATCGGGTCGGTGGAGTCGGAGATGATCACGTCGAACTTTTCCTGGGTAGTGGCCACGAAACGCATGCCGTCGTCGATCACCAGGTTCAAGCGCGGGTCATCGTAGGCGCCCTTGGAGTGGTTCGGCAGGAATTCCTTGCACATGTCGACCACGGTGCCGTCGATTTCGACCATGGTGATGTGCTCGACGCTGCGGTGCTTGGCCACTTCACGCAGCATGCCACCGTCGCCACCGCCAATGATCAGCACGCGCTTGGCGGTGCCGTGGGCGAGGATCGGTACGTGGGTGAGCATCTCGTGGTAGATGAATTCGTCGGCTTCGGTGGTCTGGATCACACCGTCCAGCGCCATGACCCGGCCCATGCGCGGGTTTTCGAAAATGACCAGGTGCTGGTGCTCGGTACGCACTTCGTGCAGCAGCTTGTCCATGCGAAAACGCTGGCCGTAGCCTTCGTAGAGGGTTTCCAGGTAGTCGTTGGTCGTGTTGGTGCTCATGGGAAGTCCCCCGGTGAATGCTGGTGGCAACGGACGGTTACCCGCCCATGATGGCCAATCGATCAGCTCGATTGGCCAGCAAAGGCGCGCATTCTACGACGCGGAACATGACAGGTCGAACCTTAGTCAGACAGAAGACAATTCCAATGCTTGCGCAGGGGAACTGTGCCGGCTTTGCCAACGCCGTCAGATCCTCACGTTGCCTCTTGGCCCCGCGATAGCCCAGATGATCAGGCCCAGCACCGGCAGGACCAGAATCACCACGACCCAGATGATTTTCGTCCCGGCCCCGACGCTGCTTTTGAACACGTTGAGGATCGCCCAGATATCCAGCGCCAGGATAATCAGGCCAACCAGGCTATTGAAGGTGGAACCCATGGTGTCGCTCCCGAAAGAAGGCATTCCCCCTCAGGATAGCCGGGTCCTGCGAGGGCTCCGTTTTATTGCGCGTTAAACGTGGATCGCCACTTTCAATGCTTCCAGGGACGGCGCCGCGCTGATGCCGGCCTCGGTACACAGTTCCAGTACCCGCTCCACGTCTTTACCGAAGACCAGCACGGCCTGGATCTCGTCATCGAGCGGCTGACTGAGGTTCATCAGGGTGTAGCCGCCGTTTTCCGGGTTCATGCTGCCCATCTGTATCTGGATACGGTTGAGCGCCGTCAGCGCTTCGGTCTTGGCCAGTTGCTTGGGCTTGATGTTGAACGCCACATCCGGGCCGAACGAAGCGACGATCTGGGCGAACAGGTCCATGTAGGTGTCGGCCTGGAACAGCACGGTGTCCGGCAAACTGCCCACCACCACCCACTCACCCAGCGGAATCGGGAAAGTGTCGTCGTAGTTGATATCCGGATTGGCCGCCAGAAAGGCGTCTGGATCGGCGTAAGCCTGGGTGGCTTCGTCGGCGATCTGCACAATCTGCGCCTCGCTCATGCAGCCGGAGCTGATTTTGCTGATGAGTTCGATGAGTGCGGCTTTCATGGCGGATCCTGTGGCGTGGGGAATGTCAGGGCGCGAAGGATAACGCACTCCAAGGCAGATACCGAGACCAGAAGTCAGGGCACCTACCCGTGGCGAGGGAGCTTGCTCCCGCTCGGGTGCGTAGCAGCCGTAAACGGGAACACTCGGAGTGTCAGATACCACCGATTTTCAGAACTCAGGGTAGCTTCGCGCTGGAGCGCCAGCCCGGCCTAGCGGGAGCAGGCTCCCTCACCACAAAATCTCACTCACTCCAGTGAAGTGATCAGCCCAGCAGTTTCTGCAACTGCGCCATGGTGTCGGTCGCGCCCATGGTCCTGGCCGCTTCCAGTGCGGTGATGCCGTTGGCGTCCTTGGCCTTGGGGTCGGCCCCCTGGCTGATCAGGTAGTCGACGATGGCCGGACGGTTGAACATCGCCGCCATCATCAATGCCGTGCGCCCGTCAAAGGATGAACCCTCCACCTCGGCACCACCTTCGACCAGCACCTTGACCATGTCCAGGTCGCCCTTGAAGGCAGCCCCGGCAATCGGGCTTTGGCCATTGTCGTTACGAATTTCCGGATCGGCCTTGTGCTCCAGCAACACTTTCACGGCATCGACATGACCGTGATAGGCGGCCAGCATCAGCAAGGTGTCACCCTTGTGGTTGCGCAGATTCGGTGGCAGGCCCTTGCTCAGCAGTGCGGCGAGCATCGCCGCGTCGCCGTCGCGGGCCTTGTTGAATACCTGTTCGGCAAACTCCGCGGCTTCTTCCGGGGTCATCTGGCGGGATTTGTCTGACATTGGGGGCTCCACATTCGGTCAATCGCAAAGCCGCTAGTGTCCTCAAGCGGCCTTGCACCTGTCACCCCTTTTTTCTCTCCTGCGGCCATAGCCAGAATCAATAACGAAACTTGCCGCCATGGATATCCGCCAACACCTGTTCGGTGACTTGCACATAGGTGTCAGAGCCCGGCAACCAGGCATAGACCGGATCGTCGCCGGTTTTTCCCGGATCGAAGGCTTCGTCCTTGAGGCGGGTCTTCTGGTACTTGAAGGTCCCGGTGGTTTCCATTTTCACTTTCACCCGCAAAAACAACGGCACGGCATACGCCGGCATTTGCGCCCGGGCGAAACTCAGCAACTCGCCAAAATCCAGGGTGGCCAGGGATTCGGCCGGCGTGATGGCCGCCATCCCCGCCCGACCGTTGGTGTTGTGGATTTCCACGCCGTAGGCCACTGCCTCGGCAATATGCGGATGCTGCAGCAGGATGTTTTCGACCTCGGTGGTCGAGACGTTCTCACCCTTCCAACGGTAGGTATCGCCAAGACGGTCGACGAACTGGGCATGGCCGAAGCCGATGTTCCTGAGCAAATCGCCGGTATTGAAGTAGCGGTCGCCCTTTTCAAACACATCATGGAGCACGACCTTCGCGGTTTTCTGCGGGTCGGTGTAACCGTCCAGCGGCGCCTTGTCATCGATCCTTGCCAGCAACAGGCCTTCCCGCCCCTTGCCGACCTTCTGCATGAAGCCCTTGCTGTTGCGGATCGGCGCGCAACCGTCGTGGGCGTATTCGACCAACTCCCAGGACATCAGCGAAAAACCGATGGTGTTGTCAAAATTCAGAATGTTGGTGAAGCCGATGTTGCCGTCACTGGCGGCATACAGTTCACATATGTGGTTGATCCCGAAGCGCTGCTTGAACTCGCTCCAGACGCCGGGGCGCAGGCCGTTGCCGACCATCTTGACCACCGGGTTATCACGGTCGTCGGCGCAGGCCGGTTGATCGATCAGATAACGGCACAACTCACCGACGTAACCGATGGTGGTCGCCCGGTATTTGCGCACATCGTTCCAGAACTGACTGGCGCTGAATTTGCGCCGAATGGCAAAGCCCGACGCGCCATTGATCGCCGAACCCCAGCACACGCACAGCCCCGTGGCGTGGTACAGCGGCAAGGTGCAATAGACGATGTCCCCGGGGGCCATGTCCAGCGCGATCATGCCGAAGCTGGCGGACGAGCGCATCCAGCGACCGTGCTTGAACACGCCGGCCTTGGGCAACCCGGTCGTGCCGGAGGTGTAGATATAGAAGCAAGGGTCGTCGAGGTACACCTGTTGGCTGCTGAGCGGGTTTTCGCTTGAGCCGTCGGCACTGACGCGCATCAGGTTGATGAAGCCGGCTGGCACCTGTCCGGGGTCCCGGGACGTATCCTGGTCAGCCACCCACCAGGTCCTGGCGGCATCGATCGACACCCGGTCACGAATCGCCGAATAAGCCTCGACCAGTTCCCCGCCGACCACGATGGCCACCGGGTTGACCAGATTCACACTGTGCACCAGCGCCTGCTGGGTTTGCGAAGTATTGAGCATGGCACTGATGGCGCCGAGCTTGGCGACGGCCAGTACCGTGACCAGCAGTTCCGGACGGTTCTCGATGAAGATCCCGACCACGTCGCCCTTGCCGATACCCTGGGCATGCAAGTGATGGGCGATCCGGTTGGCCCATTGGTTAGCCTGGGCATAACTGAGGCTGACCGTGCCGTGCAGCAACGCCGGCCCCTCGGGGTTGCGCTGCGTTGCCTGCTCAAAGGTAAACGCCAGGCCGCAGGGCTGGTCCGGCTGTTTGACGTTGGCGACTTTGAGCCCCTTGACCACCCGTGGCAGGGCTTTGACGATGGACGGTAACTTACGGAGCATCATGCCCCAGGTAATCATGTCCTTGTGCGTGCTGCTCATGGTTGCTCCCGTATGACCCACTGCGTCGGGCCTGTTTTGTTATTGTCGGGCGAACATGCATGACGGGGTGTTCGGGGCAACTTCATCCCGGTACGGAAAACGACAGGAAAACCCACGGACGCCTGGCTGCAGGCCAAAAAGTACGCCAGCGGTTCTGTCGCTGTACACGCGGTTTTTGAAATGTTTTGTATCCGGGAGAGCGTCATCGGCAATGACGCGGGAATGAATGACAGCGCCCGCCGCGCTCCGCGCAAAATGCAGGATGCACGATGGCCACTCATGCAAAATGCACGAAACCAAAAATCAGAGAGCTTATTAACCTATTGATTTATAAGAACTTTATAAAAACTGAATGCTGGCACAATCGGTGCACCTATCACTCCACGTGGCCCTTCATGCACACACGGAGCTGATAGACATGGACCTGATCCAAGAGAAGTTTTCCTCGCTGTTCTCCCACTTCGACGTCACGACACAGGAGCGTCCCGATGGCGGCATTTTGCTGACCTTGCGCAGCAGCGACGGCAGAGAGTTCAAGCGTTCGATTTCCTATGCCCAGTTGCATGCCGGCGATCAATTGTCTTGGGCAATCAGCGCCATACGTCGCGACTTGGCCGAGCAGGCCAGTGAGCTGCCACAGATATCCATGCTGCAGAGCCAGCAGCGCTTCGCCTTGCCGACCTATTACTCGGCCTGAGCAGTACCGCTTCCCGTTGGGCGGCCAGGCGTTGCGCCTGGCCGCCCTTTTTACGTCACAGGTGCGCCGGATCGATCTGGGCAAAGGTCGTGACGCTCACATGCCCGGCCAGCTCCCCCCCTTCGCGCACCAGGCCACGGGTGGCCATACCGGCCTCGCGGGCGGCGTCGAGTTCCTGCACGATGTCGGACAGGAACAGGATCTGCGCCGCCTCACAGCCAATGGCCTGGGCAATGCGCTGGTAGGACTGCGCTTCACGCTTGGGGCCGGACGTGGTGTCGAAATAACCGCTGAACAGCGGTGTCAGGTCGCCCGCCTCCGAACAACCGAAGATCAGCTTCTGCGCCTGGATCGATCCCGAGGAATAAACAAACAGTTGATACCCTGCGTCGTGCCAGCGTTTCAGCGCATCCACGGCGTCCGGGTACACGTGCCCCTTCAACTGCCCGGCCTGATAGCCCTGCTCCCAGACCATGCCTTGCAACGCCTTGAGCGGCGTGGCCTTGCGGTCTTCGGCGATCCAGCCCAACAGAATCTCGATGACTCGCTCCACATCGGCATCGGGCTCGGCACTGTCCTGGCGCACCGCGTCCAGCTGTAGAGCCACGTCCGCACGTTGCGCCTGCTGGCGGACAAACGCCGGCAGGTGCTGGGCGGCATAGGGGAACAACACATCGAACACGAAGCTCACCGCACTGGTGGTGCCTTCGATGTCAGTCAGAATGGCTTTGATGGTCATGTGCTCAATCCTCCAGGCGCGGGAAGCGGCCGGCGATGTCGTCGCCGGTGAAGTTGGCCACCCAGCCTTCGGGATTGTTGAACAGACGGATCGCCACGAAGTGCGGGTGTTCGCCCATGTCGAACCAGTGCCGGGTACCGGCCGGGACCGAGATCAGGTCGTTTTTCTCGCACAGCACCGCGTACACGTAGTCGTCGATGTGCAAGGTGAACAGGCCGCGCCCGGCCACGAAAAACCGCACTTCGTCTTCGCCATGCCGGTGTTCTTCAAGGAACTTGGCCCGCAGCTCGGCTTTTTGCGGGTGATCACTGTTCAGGCTGATCACGTCGACGGTGACGTAGCCGCCCTCGGTCATCAGCTGGTCGATCTGCACCTGGTAGGCCGCAATCACCTCTTCCTGGCTCGCGCCGGGCTGGATCTTCGCCGCCGCTTGCCAACGGTCGAAGCGCACACCCTGTTCGGCCAGGGTCGAAGCGATGTCGTCAAAGTGGGTCAGGACCTTGTTTGGCAGGTCAGGACTTGAGACGTGGTAAACAGACAGGCTGCTCATGCGGGCGATTCCTCGTTAGCGGCGCTGCCGTCCGTTTTTCTACAGACCGGTTGGGCAGCGCGGTTCATCAGGCGGTGGGCGACTTCAGTGAAGTCAGCCTTGACGGTGGGTCAGCGAGCGCACTTTCAGCTCGCACTCGAACAGAAATTCAAAAGCCTCGATCTGGCGCAAGGCATCGCTCATGCCGGCACCCCAGGTATAGAGGCCATGCCCGCGAATCAGGTAGCCGACACACTCCGGGTGAGCGTCCAGCCAAGGCTGCACCTTGGCCGCCAGGCGGGCAATGTCCTGATCGTTGTCAAAGATCGGCACCTGCACGCGCGACTCGTGGGTTGAAACGCCGCTGAAGGCTTTTTGCAGTTCGTAGTCTTCAAACTCGATGCAGTCCTGGGGCGTCAGGCGCGACAGCACTGTGGCGTTCACCGAGTGGGTGTGCAGCACCGCGCCGATCTCCGGGCGCCAGCTGTACAGCTGAGTGTGCAGCAGGGTTTCGGCGGACGGCTTCTTGCCCGGTTCCAGGCTGTTGCCCGCCAGATCGGTGGCCAGCACGTCATCCAGGCCCAGTTGGCCTTTATGCTTGCCGGAAACGGTCAACAGCGCTTCGCTGGCCGACAGCCGCGTCGAGTAGTTGCTGCTGGTGGCCGGCGACCAACCGCGGCCATAGAGAAAACGCCCGGCGTCGATGATTTGCTGGGCGAGGTGTTCACGGGTAAGGCTCATGGCCTGTCCTCTTGCATGCGTGTGGCAATGATAACGGCTGCAGCCAGGGCTGCGAGACTGGCAATACTAAAGGTCAAGGTGGCGCCCATGGCGTTCCAGCTGTAACCGGAATACAACGCACCCAATGCACCGCCGATACCGGCCAGTGCCGCGTACAACGCCTGGCCCTGCCCTTGCTGGCGGGCGCCGAAACTACGTTGCACGAAATGGATGGCAGCGGCGTGAAAGCTGCCGAAGGTCGCCGCGTGCAGTATCTGCGCGAACAGCAGCACCCACAAAAATTCCGCGAATGAGCCCAGCAACAACCAGCGCAAGGCCGCCAACAGGAAACTCGCCATCAACACCCGGCGCACCGAGAACCGCGCCAGGATCCGGCTCATGAACAAGAACATCAAGACTTCGGCCACCACGCCCAGGGCCCAGAGCAGGCCGATCACGCCACGGCTGTAGCCCAGATGCTCCAGGTGCAGGGTCAGGAAAGTGTAATAGGGCCCGTGGCTCATCTGCATCAGCGCCACGCACCCGTAAAACGCCAGCACGCCGGGGCTGCGCAGTTGCTTGAGGAAACCCTCCCCGGCCGGGCGATTGCCTTGCGCCGGCTGCGCGTTCGGCACCCACAGGCTGCTGACGACGATCCCGGCCATGATCAGCACCAGCGCCACCGGGTAGATGTCCAGGCTCAGCCACTGGAACAGCCGCCCCAACGCCACCACGGTGATGATGAAGCCGATCGAGCCCCACAAACGGATCTGACTGTAGCGTGCAGCCTGACCCTGCAAATGCGCCAGGGTGATGACTTCGAACTGCGGCAACACCGCGTGCCAGAAAAACGCATGCAGGGCCATGACCATCGCCAGCCAGGCGTAGCTTTTGCTGATGAAAATCAGGGAGAACGTCAGCAGCGTACAGACCGCGCCGAAGCGCACGATGGCCAGGCGCCGGCCGGTGTAGTCACCGAGCCAGCCCCAGATATTGGGCGCGACGCAGCGCATGAGCATCGGAATCGCCACCAGCTCGCCAATGCGCGCAGCGGAAAAACCCAGGTGATCGAAGTACAACGCCAGGAAAGGCGCAGTCGAACCGAGCAAGGCGAAATAGAACAGATAAAAGCTGGAGAGCCGCCAGTACGGGAGTGCCGCCACGGCCATCAGACCGCAGCGACGTCAGGGCATGGCTTCACAGCTGGCCCAGCACCGGAGTGCTGACGCGCACGTCGGCGTTTTGCCCGCGATGGCGCAGCAGGTGGTCCATCAGCACGATCGCCATCATGGCCTCGGCAATCGGTGTAGCACGAATGCCGACGCACGGGTCGTGACGGCCCTTGGTGATGACCTCCACCGGATTGCCGTGGATATCGATCGAACGGCCCGGCGTGGTGATGCTCGACGTGGGCTTGAGGGCTAGGTGCGCAACGATCGGCTGGCCGGACGAAATGCCGCCCAGGATGCCGCCGGCGTTGTTGCTGAGGAACCCTTCAGGGGTCATCTCGTCGCGGTGCTCGGTGCCGCGCTGGGCCACGCTGGCGAAACCGGCGCCGATTTCCACGCCCTTGACCGCGTTGATGCTCATCAGCGCGTGAGCCAGTTCGGCATCGAGACGGTCGAAGATCGGCTCGCCCAGACCCGGCTTCACGCCTTCGGCCACCACGGTGATCTTCGCGCCAACCGAATCCTGGTCGCGGCGCAGTTGATCCATGTACGCCTCGAGCTCGGGCACTTTGTCCGGATCCGGGCTGAAAAAAGCGTTCTGCTCGACCGAGTCCCAGGTCTTGAACGGGATTTCGATCGGGCCCAGCTGGCTCATGTAGCCACGGATCACGATGCCCTGGGTGGCCAGGTATTTCTTGGCAATCGCCCCGGCGGCCACGCGCATGGCGGTTTCGCGGGCGGAACTGCGGCCGCCGCCGCGATAGTCGCGCTCGCCGTATTTGTGGTGGTAGGTGTAGTCGGCGTGGGCCGGGCGGAACAGGTCCTTGATCGCCGAGTAGTCCTTGGACTTCTGGTCGGTGTTGCGGATCAACAGGCCAATGGAGCACCCGGTGGTGCGACCTTCGAACACGCCGGAGAGGATTTCGACTTCGTCGGCTTCCTGACGCTGGGTGGTGTGGCGGCTGGTGCCCGGCTTGCGCCGGTCCAGGTCGCGCTGCAGGTCATCCAGGGACAACTCGAGGCCCGGCGGGCAGCCGTCGACAATGGCGACCAACGCCGGACCATGGCTTTCGCCCGCGGTGGTGACAGTGAACAGCTTGCCGTAGGTATTGCCGGACATGCAGGGCGCTCCGTGAAATCGCTGAACTAAGTGCGCGCCAGTATACGCAGGCTCACCAAGTAGTTCATCCTCGAACCTTATCGGTGCCCGTGAGTCCAACCGACACCTTGTGAATGATGGCGAGATGATGCTTCGAGTAATAGCCTTGAGCCTTACCCTGTTTACCGGCCTGCTTTCCAGTGTGGTCCAGGCCACCGTCCTGCAACGCCCCATCAGCCTGGAGACCGGCAACGGCGAGCTGTTCGGCTCGATGTTGCTGCCAAAATCCGACGCCCCGGTGCCGGTGGTTCTGATCATTTCCGGGTCGGGTCCGACGGATCGCAATGGCAACAACCCGGAAGGCGGCAAAAACGACAGCCTCAAGCGCCTGGCCTGGGTCCTGGCCAAACACAACATCGCCAGCGTGCGCTACGACAAGCGTGGCGTGGCGGCGAGCCTGGCGGCCACCCCGGACGAACGCAACCTGACCCTTGAGGCCTACGTGGCGGACGCCGTGGCCTGGGGCCAGAAACTCAAGACCGACCCGCGCCTGGGGCCGTTGATCCTGCTGGGGCACAGCGAAGGTGCGCTGATTGCCACGCTCGCCGCGCCTCAGGTGGATGCCGCCGGGCTGATCTCCGTGGCCGGCAGTGCCAGGCCGGTGGACCAGATCCTGCGCCAGCAGTTGAGTTACCGCTTGCCCCCGCAACTGATGCTGCGCAGTAACGAACTGCTGGACAGCCTCAAGGCCGGACAGGTGGATGACAATGTCCCGTCCGCCTTGCAAGTGATCTTCCGCCCCAGCGTGCAACCATACCTGATCAGCCTGTTTCGCCAGGACCCGGCCGCGGCCTTCGCCAGGCTGAAAATGCCGGCGCTGATCGTCCAGGGCAGCCACGACATCCAGGTGAGTGTCGGTGATGCACAGATGCTCAAGGCCGCCAAACCCGACGCTGAGTTGGCGGTGATCGAGGGCATGAACCACGTAATGCGTATCGTACCCATCGACGTCAAGCGGCAAGTGGCCTCCTACAAGGACCCGCAACTGCCCCTGGCCGCCGAACTTGGCTCGCGCATCCTCAGCTTTATTGACGGACTTCGTCCCAGTTAAGCCGGTTTTACCCTCCAGTCCTGGAAAAAGCGGCCGATAAGCCGATGTCGACCGTTGATGAACGGTCGACAAGCAGCGCTTGGACAGGACCTCACCGCTATGACTGATACCCAGAATTCACCCGACACCGCGCCAGCAGCAACGGCCACAGAAGCGGTTGAGCTGCCGTGGCCGGACGTCCAGCCCGAGCACCACAGAATGCTGCGCCTGGCGCCGCTGAAAACCGACCGGGCGACCGGCGGGCGGCCATTGCGCTTTGTGGAATTCGGCTACGCCGAGCGCAACAACCACGAACGCAGCCTGCTGCGCATGAGCATCGCCCTGCCCGGCCAGCGGGTACGCAAAGAGCAGAACCACCTGGATGTCTGGGTTGATCACGAGGCCCGACGCGTGCACTTCGAGCCAGCCAACGGCCTGCAGGTCGAGCCGATGAACCGCGGCATTGGCCGCTTCCTGGCGGCTCAGGGCATCACCTGGGCCAAGAAGAAATGGTCGAGCTACACCGTTGACGGTGTCGACCTGAACAACAAGGACGCCCTCAACGAAGACACCCGCCTGCGCCGCGATCACTTCCTGCGGGTACACGGTTTTGATGTGGTCTACGCCGATGCCCAGCATTTGAAAGGCAGCGTCAAGGCCGGCAAGGTCGGCGACCTGCTCGCCGACTGGAACACCGAAAAGCTGCAGTTCGTGGAGATCCTCGAAGCCGCGCAGATGCTGCAGCAAGCCGAGCAGAACCTGGCCGAACAGGAAGTCAAACTGCAAAAGCAGGAAGAGAAAGTCAGCCAGTACAAACGCGAAGACACCGGACTGCGCTTCACCATCACCTGTCTGGTGGCGTTTTCGGTGTTCCAGGCGGGATTGCTGATCTGGATTGCTACGCACCGCTAGAAACCGCTGGTCGCGGTGATTTTTGTGGCGAGGGAGCTTGCTCCCGCTGGGCTGCGCAGCAGCCCCTCTGTCTCAGCAATGAGATAACAGGATTGCGAGCGCTTCGCACTCGAGCGGGAGCAAGCTCCCTCGCCACGTTGACCGTGTTAAATCCTGGCAGCAAACAACGCCTGATGCTCACGGCATTGCTCGGCGCTGAGCATGAACACGCCATGGCCGCCTCGCTCGAAGTCCAGCCAGGCGAAGTCGACTTCCGGGTACAACGCCTCGACGTGCACCTGGCTGTTGCCCACTTCAACGATCAACAAACCTTTCTCGGTCAAGTGATCGGCCGCCTCGGCCAGCATCCGCCGAACCAGGTTCAAGCCATCGTCGCCGCAGGCCAGGCCCAGTTCCGGCTCGTGCTGGTACTCGTCCGGCATATCGGCAAAGTCCTCGGCGTCCACGTAGGGCGGGTTGGACACGATCAGGTCGAAACGCTGCCCGGGCAAACCGTCGAAGCCATCGCCCTGAACGGTGTACACCCGCTCATCGACGCCATGGCGCTCAATGTTCTGATTAGCCACTTCCAGCGCTTCGAACGACAGGTCCGCCAGCACCACTTCGGCCTTCGGGAACTCGTAGGCGCAGGCAATGCCGATGCAGCCGGAACCGGTGCACAGGTCGAGAATGCGCGCCGGTTCAGTGCCCAGCCACGGCGTGAAGCGGTTTTCGATCAGCTCGCCAATCGGCGAACGCGGGATCAAGACACGTTCGTCGACGATGAACGACATGCCACAGAACCAAGCCTCACCCAACAGGTAGGCGGTCGGGATGCGCTCGTCGATACGCCGCTTGAGCAACCGTTGCAGATTGACCAGTTCGTCTTCTTCGAGCGCGCAGTCCAGATAGCTGTCGGCGATTTCCCAGGGCAGGTGCAACGCGCCCAGCACCAACTGTCGGGCTTCGTCCCAGGCGTTGTCGGTCCCATGGCCGAAAAACAGATCCTCCCCATGAAAACGACTGACGGCCCAACGAATATGGTCGCGCAACGTGCGCAGACGGGAAGTGATCACGGGGTAAACTCCTGAAAAAACGACTGGTGATTCTACCAGCCTTGACCGGCACCGACGATGCAAGAAAATCAATGGCGCCGAAGTAGGATTAATCCGTACTTTCAGCTTTTGTATTGAACATCCGCCCGGCTCTTGAGAGTCTGCAGGCCAGCAACGACGGTGCCTACGATGGTAGCGGTTCACATAACCGCTCAGCCAGAGGACAATGGCGCAAAAGCCCCACTCGAAGGAGCCCCCGAATGTCCGTTCCAAAGACGATGTTTCAACTCAGCGGTCGTGGTTACGCGCCAGCCAACCTGGCTCACGCGACGCTGGTGATCATCGATGCCCAGAAAGAGTACCTCAGCGGCCCGTTGGCCCTGTCCGGCATGGATGCTGCCGTCGACAACATCAAGCAACTGCTTGCGGCCGCCCGCTCCGCCGGTCGACCGATCGTGCATGTCCGTCACCTGGGCACCGTCGGTGGCCTATTCGACCCGCAGGGCGAACGCGGTGAGTTCATTCCCGGGATGGAACCCCTGGCCGACGAAACCATCATCGGCAAACTGCTGCCGAGCGCGTTCCACGGCACGCCGCTGGAAAAGCGCCTGCAAGACCTCGGCTCCCTGGACCTGATCGTGTGCGGTTTCATGAGTCATTCCAGCGTCAGCACTACCGTGCGTGCCGCCAAAAACCTGGGCTTTCGCTGCACCCTGGTCGAAGATGCCTGCGCCACCCGGGACCTGCCTTTCAAAGGCGGCGTGCTGAGTGCCGAGCACGTTCAGCAGACCGAAATGGCGATCATGGCGGACAACTTCGCCACCCTGGCGCTGACCAAAGACCTGATCTGATCGCCCTGGAATGAGCGGCCCTTGGCGCCGCTCATCCGCAAAGGTCTCTCATTCCCTATAATTGAATTAGCCTCAGGAACCACCCGGTCATCTCCCGGTCGAAGGGCCGATACCCATTGAGGAAGATCGGAATGAAGATATCCGATGGATTTGACGCTCGCCGCTTGCGACCCAAGGGGCCGCGCAACTGGCGCTTTCGCATCGCCGCAGCCTGCTCTGCCCTGCTCGCCGCGTTCGGCGTGCTGCTGGCAATGGCCGGTGCCGCCAGCCTGTTGGGCCACCCGCCCGCACTGGGTGAACTGAACGCCAGCCCGGCGGGCGCGGCGGTGGTTCTCGGGCTGGGCCTGTTCCTGCTCTACGCAGGCGTTGCACTGTGGCGTCGCTGCCGGCGCCGGATGCGTCAACCCAGCGGGCTGAACATGGCGCCGCACTTGATGAAAAAACATGATTGAGTCGCGCCCACTGCGTTTTGACGCGCCCGATTCACCTCGACTTGGGTAAACTGGCCGCCCTTCGCGGAGGCTGACATGCAAGACGACGATTTTTCCCTGTTCAAAAGCGCGATCCAAGGCGTCAAGCCGATCAAGCACGATCGCGCCGAAACCGGCAAACCCAAGGCTGACCGCGCGCAGATTGCCAAGCTGCGTCAAGCGGCGACCATCCGTACCGACGTTGCCGCGGTAGACGGCCTGTCCGACCAGTTCGTGATCGACGTCGGCCCGGAAGACGAGTTGATGTGGGCGCGTGACGGTGTGCAGGAAAGCCAGATGCGCAAGCTCAAGATCGGGCAGATCCCGTTCGAAGGCAGCCTCGACCTGCATGGCATGAACGTCGAAAAGGCCCGCGAAACACTCTGGGCGTTTCTCGCCGAAGCGACAAAATTCGAAATCCGCTGCGTGCGCGTGACCCACGGCAAGGCTGTCCGCCTGGATGGCAAACGGCCGATGATCAAAAGTCACGTCAACACCTGGCTGCGCCAGCATCCGCAGGTGCTTGGCTTCACCTCCTGCCAGGCCCGACATGGTGGCGCCGGAGCAGTTTATGTGATGCTCAAACGCACCATGATGGAAGGTCGCGACGAGTAAAGCTGACGCGTCGCGCTTGCAGCGCCGTGCCGGCCACCGTACCCTTGCCCTTTGCGTAAAATCCCACAGGTAGTTTCATGTCCCTGGAACAGAATTACACGGCGATCCTCGGCCAGTTGGGCGAGGACGTCTCCCGCGAAGGTCTGCTCGACACGCCCAAGCGTGCCGCCAAAGCCATGCAGTACCTTTGCCGCGGTTATGAACAATCGCTTGAAGAAGTCACCAACGGTGCCTTGTTCAGCTCCGACAACAGCGAAATGGTGCTGGTCAAGGACATCGAGCTCTACTCGTTGTGCGAACACCACCTGCTGCCTTTCATCGGCAAGGCGCATGTCGCTTACATTCCGAGTGGCAAGGTACTGGGCCTGTCGAAAGTCGCGCGGATCGTCGATATGTACGCCCGCCGCCTGCAGATCCAGGAAAACCTCAGCCGCCAGATCGCCGATGCGGTCCAGCAGGTCACCGGTGCCCTGGGCGTTGCCGTCGTGATCGAAGCCAAACACATGTGCATGATGATGCGCGGTGTGGAGAAACAGAACTCGACGATGATCACTTCGGTAATGCTCGGCGAGTTCCGCGAAAACGCGGCCACCCGCAGCGAGTTTCTCAGCCTGATCAAGTAACGCGCAGCACGAAGAAAACCGGCATTCATCGCCGGTTTTTTTTCGCCTGCGAAAAATCAGGTAAGCTGCGCGCCTTTCTACTTCGCCCCGTGAGGCTTGTCCCGTGTTAGTCAAAGCGCTTCGTGTCGGCCTCGGCCAGCTGATCATCTTCATCGATTTCGTCACCCGCCCAAGCAAGAAGCAGCGCCCGGCTGCCGCTCAAGCCCAGGTCGAGAAGGCCGCCAAAGGCCTGACCCTGTATCAGTTCCACGCCTGCCCGTTCTGCGTGAAAACCCGCCGCACCCTGCGCCGCCTGAATGTGCCGGTGGCCCTGCGTGATGCGAAGAACAACGAACAGGATCGCCAGGCCCTGCTGGATCAAGGCGGCAAGATCAAGGTGCCGTGCCTGCGTATCGAAGAAAACGGCCAGACCACCTGGATGTATGAGTCCAAGGTGATCATCGAGTATCTGGACAAGCGATTCGCGGCAGCCTGATAACGCTGCGGTGCACTGACGTCTGCGGGAATCGGCCGGACGGCCCGGACACCGCACATTTCAGACAACAATAAACCGGTCCGTTGGCCTAATGCCGGTCAGTTAAGAAAAACAAAGCCGAACACGAAACCCGTGGCGAGGGAGCTTGCTCCCGCTGGGCTGCGTAGCAGCCCCAAAAGAGGGCCGCTTTGCGCCCCAGCGGGAGCAAGCTCCCTCGCCACGGTCCTATGTTCGGCTGGTCTTTGACTTAACTGATCGGCATTAGCCCTTTGGCCGGTTTATTCGTTTCCGCCCTCCCCTCAGCCGCCTGCGCAGCCTGGGCCTGGCGCCGGGGAAAACACCAGCATCGATAGACTGAGCATTTCTGACGCCTGTTCTGGCGCTTTCGCGGGCACCGAAGCGCCGCCCGCCCCCACAGCAAACACGTCTAGACCGGCGATATATCCCTATTGCCGATCTTTTCGTCGACAAAATCAAAAACATTATTTGCTTTCTTTGTATACAAAAGCATAATTCGCTTCGTGCGAGTTCCTGACCTAATAGTCAACAAATTCGCAAGTGCCTCAAAGAGCCGCTGCCCTCCTTGCGTGTCCGGCTCTGGAAATAACAATAAAACTCTTGAGGAGTACTCGCTGTGGAAAGCCGCAAATCCGAAGCATCGACGCTGGATCTCTCGCCGCCTTTACGCACTGGCTGGCTGGAGCGCCTGTTTAAACTCAGCTTGCATGGCACCACGGTGAAGACCGAGCTGATAGCAGGTCTTACTACCTTCATCACCATGGCCTACATCATTTTCGTCAACCCCAACATCATGGCCGATGCGGGGATTGACCACGGCGCCGCCTTCGTCGCGACCTGTATCGCCGCGGCACTCGGTTGCCTGCTGATGGGCCTGTACGCCAACTGGCCGGTCGGCCTGGCGCCGGGCATGGGCTTGAACGCATTCTTCACCTACACCGTGGTCGGCACCATGGGCTACAACTGGGAAACCGCACTGGGCGCAGTGTTCGTGTCCGGTGTGTTGTTCATGATTCTGACGTTCTCCCGGATCCGTGAATGGCTGCTCAACAGTATTCCGGTCAGCCTGCGCTTCGCCATGGGTGCCGGTGTGGGCCTGTTTCTCGGGCTGATCGGTTTGAAAACCGCCGGCATCGTTGTCGACAGCCCGGCGACCTTGATCAAACTCGGCTCCCTGCGCGAGCCCGGCCCGCTGCTCGCGGCCATCTGCTTCCTGATGATCGCCGTACTGAGCTACCACCGCGTGTTCGGTGCAATCCTCATCAGTATCATCACTGTGACCCTGGCCGGCTGGGGCCTGGGCCTGGTGCATTACGAAGGGATCATGTCCGCTCCACCCAGCCTGGCCCCGACCTGGATGGCCATGAACGTTGCCGGCGTGTTCAACGTCAGCATGATCAGCGTGGTGCTGGCGTTCCTCTTCGTGCACATGTTCGACACCGCCGGTACCCTGATGGGCGTGGCCCAGCGTGCCAATCTGGTCGGTGAAGACGGCAAGATCGAAAACCTCTCCCGAGCCATGAAAGCCGACAGTGCTTCCAGCGTATTTGGCGCGGTGGTCGGTGTGCCGCCAGTCACCAGCTATGTAGAAAGCGCCGCGGGCGTGGCTGCGGGTGGTCGGACAGGTCTTACCGCGGTAACCGTTGGCGTGCTATTTATTGCGGCGATGTTCTTCGCACCGCTGGCCGGGATGATTCCCGCCTACGCCACCGCTGGCGCACTGATTTATGTGGCGATGCTGATGATGGGCGGCATGGAGCACATCAAATGGAGCGATGCCACCGACAGCATTCCAGCGATCGTCACCGCAATCATGATGCCGCTGACCTTTTCGGTAGCCGATGGTATCGCCCTGGGCTTTATCACCTACGTGGTGCTCAAGGCCGGTACCGGTAAACACAAGGAAATCTCGGTCAGCCTGTGGGTCCTGTGCGCGATCTTCATCGCCAAGTTCATTTTCTTGTAGGTAGGACGCACTGTCGGCTGCGGCGAAACGCTCGCAGCCTGGTGCTTTAAACGCCTCACCCGGTCGGGTGGGGCTTTTGCACATAAGGAGGAAAGTAATGAGTCTGGAAACCTGGCTGCTGTTCAGCGGCGCTGCCCTGGTGGTCATCCTGATCCCGGGCCCCTTGTCGTTGCTGATGATCAGCAACAGCCTGAATTACGGCTTGCGCCGTTCCTACCCGGCGTTTCTCGGCGGGGTGTTCGCCTCGATCTGCCTGTTGAGCGCATCGGCGCTGGGCCTCGGCGCCCTGCTGCTGGCATCGGAGCAACTGTTCAGCGCCCTGAAGATTGTCGGTGCGCTGTACCTGTTCTACCTCGCCTGGCAAAGCTGGCAGCAGTCACGGCAACCGGCTCACGCCACTGAAGTCCCGCAAGCGGCAGCGGTCCCGCGCTTTCGGGCGCTGTTCGGACGCGCGTTTGTACTGGGCGCGAGCAATCCGAAGGACATCCTGTTTTTTGCCGCCTTCCTGCCGCAGTTCCTCACGGCGCAACAACCCTTCCTGCCGCAGTTGCTGATCATGATCCTTACCTGGACCGTGCTCGACCTGTGCTGCAAGCTGGCCTACGGCCTGGGTGCCCACGGCGCGGCGCACTACCTGCGGAGCGGCAAGGGTCAGAGCTGGTTCAACCGGGTCAGTGCCGGGTTGTTCAGCGGAGCGGGTGCTGCATCGCTGTTGAGCCGCTAAGAGCATCGTTGGCAAGCCAACGCCTACAGGACCTGTGCAATACCTGTAGAGCTGGCTTGCCAGCAAAAGCGACGGTCCAGGCACTACATTTCCACAGACGAAAAAAAGCCCGCAGTGTGAGCGGGCGAAAGACCAAAGAAGCTTTTTGCGCAGATTCTTGGGGGAGATCTAGCTTCCTCTGTAGGTCGAATAGCTATACGGCGAGATCAGCAACGGCACATGGTAGTGATCCTGCTCTGCCGAGATGCCGAAGCGCAGCACCACCACATCCAGAAACGCAGGTTCCGGCAGCTGCACACCACGAGCGCGGTAGTAGTCGCCGGCATGAAACTGCAGCTGATAGACCCCGGAGCGGTAGTCATCGCCTTGCAACAAAGGCGCATCGCAACGGCCGTCGCTGTTGGTCAGTGCGCTGGCGACCAATTCCAGCTGCGAACCTTCAACGCGGTACAACTCGACCTTGATCGAGCTGCCCGGGCAACCGTGTGCTGCGTCCAAAACGTGTGTAGTCAAACGTCCCATTGATTCTGCGCGCCTGCTTGCATGCACAGCAGCCAGGCTTCGCGCCTCCCGGAGTCAGTTAAAAAGGAGACCGCACCCTTTCGGAGTACCGAAAGCGGCGGCGAGCGACTGATTAAGACACTTTTCAAAAAAATTGTACACAATAAAAACGACATTTTTCTACGCACCCCGACCAACCGGGCTTTCATACCAATCATCCGCCAAACCATGCGCTGCAACGACCCATCATCTAATAGCTGACCACTCAGGCAGGTTTATTGCAGTACCACCTGAAGATGACAGTTGGTGAAAAATGCAAAAATTCAGGCTTACAAAGCGCACATAAAGTTGTATACAATCATTCCATCGCTGTGACGTCAGCCTGTCACCTCACCACCAGGCCGCCACACCACCCTTATCGCGAATAAGCAAACTCGAACAAGAAGGAAGACTGCAGTGAGCGCTGATTACCCACGCGACCTGATCGGTTACGGCAGTAACCCTCCCCACCCACACTGGCCGGGCAATGCCCGCATCGCCCTGTCCTTCGTGCTCAATTACGAGGAAGGTGGCGAGCGCAACATCCTGCACGGTGATAAGGAGTCGGAAGCCTTCCTCTCGGAAATGGTCTCGGCGCAGCCGCTGCAAGGCGCGCGCAACATGAGCATGGAATCCTTGTACGAGTATGGCAGCCGTGCCGGCGTCTGGCGGATCCTGAAACTGTTCAAGGAATTCGACATTCCACTGACCGTCTTCGCCGTCGCCATGGCCGCCCAGCGCCATCCAGACGTGATCCGCGCCATGGTCGAGGCCGGTCACGAAATCTGCAGCCACGGCTACCGCTGGATCGACTACCAGTACATGGACGAAGCGCAAGAGCGCGAGCACATGCTCGAAGCCATCCGCATCCTCACCGAAATCACCGGCGAGCGTCCGTTGGGCTGGTACACCGGTCGTACCGGCCCCAACACCCGCAAGCTGGTGATGGAAGAAGGCGGTTTCCTCTACGACTGCGACACCTACGACGACGACCTGCCCTACTGGGAACCGAACAACCCGACTGGCAAGCCGCACCTGGTGATCCCGTACACCCTGGACACCAACGACATGCGCTTTACCCAGGTCCAGGGTTTCAACAAGGGCGACGACTTCTTCGAATACCTCAAGGACGCCTTCGATGTGCTGTACGCCGAAGGTGCCGAGGCCCCGAAGATGCTCTCGATCGGCCTGCACTGCCGCCTGATCGGCCGTCCGGCGCGCCTGGCCTCGCTCAAGCGTTTTCTCGAATACGCTAGAAGTCATGAACAGGTGTGGTTCAGCCGTCGCGTTGACATCGCTCGTCACTGGCATGAAACCCACCCGTACCAAGGGCCTGCACAATGAGCCACTTCCAAACCCTGAAGCCATCGACCCTGAGCCGCGACGCGTTCGTCAATGCCTTCGCCGATATCTATGAACACTCGCCATGGGTCGCCGAAAAGGCCTTCGACCTGGGCCAGGACGCTTCGATCGACGAGATCGAAACCCTGCACCAGCGCATGAGCGACATCCTGTTGAGCGCCGATCATGACCGCCAGTTGGCCCTGATCAACGCTCACCCGGACCTGGCAGGCCGTGCGGCCGTCCAGGGCCAATTGACCGAAGCCAGCACCAATGAACAAGCCGGCGCCGGTATCCACCAATGCACGGCCGAAGAGTTTCAACGCTTCACCGAGCTGAACGATGCCTACAAAGCCAAGTTCAAGTTTCCCTTCATCATGGCGGTAAAAGGCAGCAACCGGCATCAGATCCTCGCAGCGTTCGAAACGCGCATCCACAACCCGGTCGACATCGAGTTCAAATGCGCGCTGGCGGAGATCAACAAGATCGCCCTGTTCCGATTACTGACCCTATAGCAAGCCTGGCCCTCGTGAATTCATGAACGCCGAATTCACTCCGGGCCCTGCAAGCATCCCAAGCCACTTACTTAAAGGCAGACAAGAAGAATGAAAGCTTACGCCGTACCTTTCGAGAAGTTCGTCAACCTGGCCGACGCCCGTCTGGGCACCAAAATCATCTCGGTCACCGATGACTGGTTCGCCGATGCCAACCGTCTGTTCCAGCCGACCCCGGCCGTATGGAAGGAGGGCGTGTTCGATGACAACGGCAAGTGGATGGACGGCTGGGAGTCGCGCCGCAAGCGCTTCGAAGGCTACGACAGCGCGGTGATCCGCCTGGGCGTACCGGGCTCGATCAAGGGCGTGGACATCGATACTTCATTCTTCACCGGCAACTTCCCGCCGTCTGCCTCCCTGGAAGCCTGCTTCCTGGCGAGCGGCGAGCCGAACGAAAGCACCCAGTGGGTTGAAGTGCTGTCGGCCGTCGAGTTGCAAGGCAACAGCCACCACTACCACGAAATCAACAACGACCAGGCGTTCAGCCACCTGCGCTTCAACATCTACCCGGACGGTGGCGTAGCCCGTCTGCGCGTGTATGGCGTTCCGTTCCGCGACTGGTCGGCGGTGGGCGACAACGAGCAGGTTGACCTGGCTGCCGCCCTGAACGGCGGTCGCGCCCTGGCCTGCTCCGATGAACACTTTGGCCGCATGAGCAACATCCTCAACCCGGGCCGTGGCATCAACATGGGCGATGGCTGGGAAACCGCCCGTCGTCGCACCCCGGGCAATGACTGGGTCATCGTCGCGCTGGGCCATCCGGGCGAGATCGAAAAAATCGTCGTCGACACCCTGCACTTCAAGGGCAACTACCCGGACACCTGCTCGATCCAGGGCGCGTTCGTCAAGGGCGGCACCGACAGCCAGATCGAAACCCAGTCGCTGTTCTGGCGTGAACTGCTGCCAAGCCAGAAGCTGGAAATGCACGCCGAACACACCTTCGCCGAGCAGATCAAGGCCCTGGGCCCGATCACCCACATCCGCCTGAACGTGTTCCCGGACGGTGGTGTGAGTCGCCTGCGCGTACTGGGCAAGGTCGCCAAGTAAGCACTGAACCTGTGGCGAGGGAGCTTGCTCCCGCTGGGCTGCGAAGCGGCCCCAAAAAAACGGGAGCGCTGCGCACTCCAGCGGGAGCAAGCTCCCTCGCCACAAACAGCAGAACAGACAACAACGAATTCAAGGTAAGAAGACCAGCATGCGCACATTGACGATTGAACCGCTGACCAAAGAAGCCTTCGCCCCTTTCGGTGACGTCATCGAAACCGACGGCAGCGATCACTTCATGATCAACAACGGTTCGACCATGCGCTTTCACAAACTGGCGACGGTCGAAACCGCCACGCCAGAGGATAAGGCGATCATCAGCATCTTCCGCGCCGACGCGCAGGACATGCCGCTGACCGTCTGCATGCTGGAGCGCCATCCGCTGGGCAGCCAGGCTTTCATTCCGCTGCTCGGCAACCCCTTTCTGATCGTGGTCGCGCCACTTGGCGATGAACCTGTATCAGGCTTGGTCCGCGCCTTCGTCACCAACGGCAGGCAGGGCATTAATTACCATCGCGGCGTCTGGCACCACCCGGTGCTGACGATCGAAAAGCGGGATGACTTCCTGGTGGTTGATCGCAGTGGCACAGGCAATAACTGCGATGAGCATTTTTTCAAAGAGGATGAGCGTTTGATCCTTGCCCCCCACCAATAAGAGAAGGTCTGATCACTCGATAACAGAGTGACAGGCGAGAGGTAAAGACTGTGGAAGCACATCTGTTGGAATGGCTGAACCTGAGCGTGCGCTGGGTTCACATGATCACTGGCGTGGCCTGGATCGGCGCGTCGTTCTATTTCGTCTGGCTGGAGAACAACCTCAACCGGGTCAACCCGAAGAGCGGCCTGGCCGGCGATCTCTGGGCGATTCACGGTGGAGGGATCTACCACCTGGAAAAATACAAGCTGGCTCCACCGACCATGCCGGACAACCTGCACTGGTTCAAATGGGAAGCCTACTTCACCTGGTTATCGGGGGTCGCACTGCTGTGCGTGGTGTTCTACTCCAACCCGACCCTGTACCTGCTGGCCCCAGGCAGCAGCCTGAGCGGTCCTGAAGGGGTACTGCTGGGCCTCGGCTCGCTGTTCGTCGGCTGGTTCGTCTACTCCTTCCTGTGCGACTCGGCCCTGGGCAAACGCCCTGCCCTGCTAGGTGGGATCCTGTTCGTACTGATCATCGGCGCAGCCTACGGCTTCAGCAAAGTGTTCAGTGGTCGGGGTGCCTACCTGCACGTTGGCGCCATCATCGGCACCATCATGGTGGGTAACGTGTTCCGCATCATCATGCCGGCTCAGCGTGCCCTGGTAGCGGCGATCGCCGAGAACCGCACGCCGGATCCAGCCCTGCCGGCCAAAGGCCTGCTGCGTTCGCGTCACAACAACTACTTCACCTTGCCGGTGCTGTTCATCATGATCAGCAACCACTTCCCGAGCACCTACGGCAGCCAGTACAACTGGTTGATCCTGGCCGGGATCGCCGTGTTGGCCGTGTTGGTACGCCATTACTTCAACACCCGTCACGACAGCCACAAGTTTGCCTGGACCCTGCCGGTGGCAGCCGTGGGCATGATCAGCCTGGCGTACGTCACCGGTCCTGCGCCGATGATGAACCCCGACGTGGCCAAGTCTGCGGCGAAGATCGAGTACCAGCCGCTGCCGGAAACCGCTGTCGGTGGTGGCGCGAAACCCGCTGAAGCCGCACCAGCCGTTGCCCCTGCGCCGGAGCCGACCCAGGCATCGAATGCAGGCCCTGCCTTCGACAAGGTGCACAGCGTGATCCAGGAACGTTGCTCGGTCTGCCACTCGGCCAAGCCCACCAGCCCGCTGTTCAGCGCGGCACCGGCTGGCGTGATGTTCGATACCCCGGAACAGATCCGCCAGAACGCCGCGCGCATTCAGGCCCAGGCCGTGGCCACCCAGATCATGCCACTGGGCAACATCACCCAGATGACCCAGCAGGAGCGTGACCTGATCGGCGCCTGGATCGCACAGGGCGCGCGGACCAAATAAATGCAGCAAAAGCCCGTGATTAGCGTAATGCGGTTCAGTTAAGAAACGCTTGAAGCGAGTGAGAGACTCGTGGCGAGCGAGCTTGCTCGCGCTGGGGCGCGAAGCGCACCCAACAAAGTGACTGCGGTCTTTCTGAACGAACTCGGCGATAGTTTTTGGGGCTGCTGCGCAGCCCAGCGCGAGCAAGCTCGCTCGCCACGGGGATGTATTGAGCAACCCTATCGTTAACTGAACAGCATTACGTGATTAGCGGGCTTTTGTGGCGAGGGAGCCTGCTCCCTCGCCACAAGAAATGATGCAAAGACAGTGGCTCGCACCCCCGCCGCTGTTCAATCACAAGAATAAAAAAGATCCGAGGTGTTGCATGTCCGTGTCACCCGAAGCGCGCATCCCCGACGCACCCGCCATTCAGCGATTGCCTGTGTTGCAACTGATCCTGGTGGGTCTGCAACATGTTCTGCTGATGTACGGCGGAGCCATTGCGGTTCCGCTGATCATCGGACAGGCCGCCGGCCTGAGTCGTGAGGAAATCGCCTTCCTGATCAATGCCGACCTGCTCGTCGCCGGTATTGCCACCATCGTGCAATCCCTGGGGATAGGCCCCATGGGGATCCGCATGCCGGTGATGATGGGCGCCAGTTTCGCCGCCGTCGGCAGCATGGTGGCCATGGCCGGCATGCCTGGTATAGGTCTGCAGGGAATCTTCGGCGCAACCATCGCCGCCGGGTTCTTCGGCATGCTCATCGCACCGTTCATGTCCAAAGTGGTGCGCCTCTTCCCTCCCCTGGTGACCGGCACCGTCATCACCTCGATCGGTTTGTCGCTGTTCCCCGTCGCCGTCAACTGGGCCGGTGGTGGCAATGCCGCGGCAGAGTTTGGCTCTCCGGTTTACCTGGCCATCGCCGCCCTGGTACTGGGCACCATCCTGTTGATCCACCGCTTCATGCGCGGTTTCTGGGTCAACATTTCGGTGCTGATCGGCATGGGCCTGGGCTACATCCTCTGCGGCCTGATCGGCATGGTCGACCTCAGTGGCATGGCCCAGGCTCCCTGGGTTCAGGTGGTCACGCCGCTGCACTTTGGCATGCCGCAGTTCCACCTGGCGCCGATCCTGTCGATGTGCCTGGTGGTGGTGATCATTTTCGTCGAATCCACCGGGATGTTCCTGGCGCTGGGCAAGATCACTGGCCAGGAAGTTTGCCCCCGCATGCTGCGCCGCGGCTTGCTGTGTGATGCCGGCGCTTCCTTCTTTGCCGGCTTCCTCAACACCTTTACCCACTCCTCGTTCGCCCAGAACATCGGCCTGGTGCAGATGACAGGCGTGCGTTGCCGCTCGGTGACCATCGTCGCCGGCGGGTTGCTGATTCTGCTGAGCCTGCTGCCCAAAGCGGCCTTTCTGGTCGCCTCGATTCCACCGGCGGTACTCGGCGGCGCGGCGATTGCCATGTTCGGCATGGTCGCGGCCACCGGGATCAAGATACTCCAGGAAGCCGACATCGCCGACCGTCGCAATCAACTGCTGGTCGCGGTGAGTATCGGCATGGGCCTGATTCCCGTGGTTCGCCCGGAATTCTTTGCTCACCTGCCATTGTGGATGAGCCCGATCACCCACAGCGGCATTGCCATGGCCACCCTCAGCGCACTGACGCTGAACCTGTTGTTCAACATCCTCGGCGGTAGCGAACGCGCGGCCATCAACGATTGTCACGCAAACGCCCATTGATCGATTGACGGGCGGCGCAATGGCCGCCCTTTTCACCGCTCGACCCGCAAGACGACGTACACGCATGACAGGCAGACCGGCAGCCGATCCGGTCGCAGTCGGCGGCTGCCTGCGCTTTAAAAATAAGAATAATCAGGGAGCAATACCATGTTACGTACACCTTCAAGCCTGCTCTTGAGCGGCACACTGTTCGCGGCCACCCAGGCCATGGCCGGGGACTTGCTGCTGTGGCAGACCAACAGCCTGAGCTACCTGTACGGCAAGAATTTTGCGATCAATCCCTCGATCCAGCAGACGGTGACGTTCGAGCACGCCGACCGCTGGAAGTACGGCGACACCTTTCTGTTCGTCGACAAGATTTTCTACAACGGCCAGCAAGACCCCAACAAAGGTCCCCACAGCTTTTACGGCGAGTTCAGCCCACGCCTGTCCGCGGGCAAGATCTTCGATCAGAAACTGCAATACGGCCCGATCAAGGATGTGCTGCTGGCCATGACCTATGAATACGGCGAAGGCGAAAGCGAGGCCTACCTGATCGGTCCCGGCTTCGATCTCGCCGTGCCTGGCTTCAACTACGTCACGCTGAACTTTTACCGCCGCCAGACCGAAGGCCCACGCCCTGGCGACGGTGTCTGGCAGATTACGCCGACCTGGTCCTACACCATCCCTGTTGGCCGCTCCAACGTCCTGATCGACGGCTACCTCGATTGGGTGGTGGACAACGACCAGAACTCGCGCGGCACGTACCACGCCAACCTGCACCTCAATCCGCAGATCAAGTACGACCTGGGCAAGGCGCTGAGCGGCCGCGAGAAACAACTCTATGTCGGTGCCGAGTACAGCTACTGGAAAGACAAGTACGGCGTCGAGCACAGCTCGAACCTGGACACCAACCAAAACACCGCCAGCCTGCTGGTCAAGGTGCACTTCTAGAATGGCCCGCAACGATGCCCCAGGTCTGTTTCCGGTGCTCCGTTGCGGGGCGCTTGAGCCATGGCGCGGGAGCCAGTATTCTCCGCGGCCGTCTGAATCTGGTCTAAAAAAAAGCCCGGATCTAAATCCTGACCAGAAAGCCAACTTATCCCGGCTCTGGACGGTCACGAGGCAGAGTCAACTAAAAGCCGAATGGACGCTTGACCGACTGTTTTCGAACAGGCGGGCAGGCGTTCTTTTGCTTTTTAAAAGCCTTGGCCCAGCGTTTGCCGGGTGCTCTGAAGCTGACCGATTGGATGATTTTTGCAATACCGAGAAAAGGCGCCACACCAGAGCGCCGTCTGACAAAAAAAACGTGGAACCACCTACTTTGGGAGCAACCGAATGAAACGTATGTGCGCTAGCCTGATGCTCGCGGGATCCTTGCTGGCAGGGGGCCAGGCAATGGCCGAAGATCTGCTGCTGTGGCAGAACAACAGCCTCAGTTATCTCTACGGCAAAGACTTTCAAGTCAATCCGCGTATCCAGCAGACCGTGACGTTCGAGCACGCCGATGCCTGGAAGTACGGCGACAACTTCTTCTTCATCGACAAGATTTTCTACAACGGTAAAGAGGATGCCTTCGCGGGTGAGAACAGCCACTACGGCGAACTCCAGCCGCGCCTGTCGTTCGGCAAGATCTTCGACCAGAAATTTGAATTCGGCCCGATCAAGGACGTCCTGCTGGCCATGACCTATGAGTTTGGCGAAGACGACACCGAGTCCTACCTGATTGGTCCAGGCTTCGACCTGGCGATTCCGGGCTTTGACTACTTCCAGCTGAACTTCTACAACCGCCACACCGAAGGGGGCCGCCCGGGTGATGATGTCTGGCAGGTCACTCCGGTCTGGTCCTACACCATTCCAGTGGGCAGCTCTGACGTACTGATCGACGGCTTCATGGACTGGGTAGTCGACAACGACGTGAACGACAAAGGCGAATACCACGCCAACCTGCACTTCAACCCACAGATCAAGTACGACCTGGGCAAGGCGCTGCATTTTGGCGAGAAGCAACTGTACGTGGGTGTCGAATACGATTACTGGAAAAACAAGTACGGTATCGAAGACAGCCAAGGCTTCAAGACCGACCAGAGCGTGACCAGCTTCCTGGTGAAAGTGCACTTCTGATCCGGTTCAACCCGATCGAGTCTCCGGCCGCCCCCTGCACGAGCGCATCGAGTGCAAGGGGCCATGCCGGCGGTGATGGATCATTCCCCTGCGCTGCGCGGGAATGATCTACATCTAAAAAACTGATTAAACCATCAAAAAATTCGCAACCATTGATCGATATGACTGGCATAGCATGGTGCCATTCCATTCTTTCAAGGGAGTGCACCCATGACTTCATTTCGTACAGTTCTCAGCCTGCACGCCGGCCAACCCGCCTCTGATGGTGCCGGGGTCAAACTCACTCGCGTCTTCGGTGGCCCGGGGGTCGAGCGCTTCGATCCGTTTCTGATGCTTGATGAATTCGGCTCGGAAAATCCCGACGACTATATCGCGGGCTTCCCACCTCACCCGCACCGTGGTTTCGAAACCGTGACCTATATGCTCGAAGGCCGGATGCGCCATGAAGACCACCTGGGCAACGTCGGTTTGCTGCAAAGCGGTGGCGTGCAATGGATGACGGCGGCCAAAGGCATCATCCACAGCGAAATGCCGGAGCAGGAACAAGGCGTGATGCGTGGCTTCCAGCTGTGGCTGAACCTGCCGGGCAAGCACAAACTCGACCCGGCCGGTTATCGCGACATTGCACCGGCCGAACTGCCACGCGTGAAAACCGCGCAAGGTGTCGAGGTGCTGGTGATCGCCGGCCTGTTCGAAGAGGGTGTGGTCAAACAGGCTGGCGCGGTACAACGGCCAGACACTGAACCCCACTACCTCGACTTGCACCTGCCAGCGGGCAGCCACATCACGCCAGAACTGCCGGACGGGCATCGGACGCTGCTGTATGTCTACGAAGGCAGCATCGAATTGCCGGGCCATCCGCACAGTGTGGGCGCCGGTAAACTGGTCCGTTTGTCGGATAAAGGAACCGTTCACCTGAGCAGCCAGTCGGGAGCCCGCGTGCTGTTGATGGCTGGCAAGCCACTGGGTGAGCCGATCGTGCAGTACGGGCCATTCGTGATGAACACCCGGGACGAGATCGAACAGGCGCTCCGGGACTTTCGTGATGACCGGCTGACCGCCTGAGGTGCTCCACGCCTGCAACCAAGCCATCGCGAGCCAGCTAGCGATGGCCGCGCACGGTACTCAAGCCGGGATGGCAGGCTCCTGCAACCGCAAAAACCGGCACAACTCATCGCGCTTGGCCAAGGCATCGCGCCGGCCAAGCTCGATCAGTTCACTGCAATATCCGGATTCGAACAGCAAATAGCTCAACACCCCGGCACCGCTGGTCCTGGTCGCACCCGGCCCGCGCAGGAACAGGCGCAACGCCGCCGGCAGCTCCTGGCGGTGACGCGCGGCGATCTCGTCGATCGGCTGGCTCGGCGCAATCACCAGCACCTCCACGGGCGCCACCCCCAGCTTGCGGGCCGAACTGCCCGGGGGCATCACATGGCTGAACTGGTTCAAGCGCTGCAGCAACTCGATGTCGCTCTCCAGGCTGTCAATGAATGTACTGTTGAGCATGTGCCCGCCGATCTGCGCCAGTGACGGCTGCTGTCCGCTGTAGGTACGTTGTAAGGGGTTATCCGGGTCGACACCGCGCGGATTGCCGCTGACCCCCACCACCAGCACCCTGTTGGCGCCCAGGTGCAATGCCGGGCTGATGGGGGCCGACTGCCGCACGGCCCCGTCGCCGAAATACTCGTTTTCGATTTTCACCGGGGCAAACAACAACGGGATCGCCGAGCTGGCGAGCAAATGATCAACGGTCAATTGCGTCGGCACGCCGATGCGCCGATGGCGCAGCCAGGCATCGATGCTTCGGCCCCCCTGATAGAAGGTCACGGCCTGCGCGGACTCGTAGCCGAACGCGGTCAATGCCACGGCGTGCAATTGCTTTTGGGCGATGGCCTGGTTAATCCCGGACAGATCCAGTTTGTCGTTGAGCAGTTCCCGCAGCGGTGAACTGTCGAGCAGCGCCACCGGGACCTTGGCGCCGATCCCCAGCAAACTGTGAATGACAAAGCGACTGGCCTGGCGGATCACCCCTGGCCAGTCGCTGCGCAGTACCTGTCGGCTGCGAAAGCCTTGCCAGAATGCGGTCAGGCGCTCGACCGCCGCGGTAAAGTCCGTCGCCCCGCTGGCCAGGCTCACCGCATTGATGGCCCCGGCCGACGTGCCGACGATCACCGGAAACGGGTTGGCAGCCCCGGGGGGCAGCAATTCGGCAATGGCCGCCAGCACCCCCACCTGATATGCCGCACGAGCCCCACCGCCGGAAAGAATCAGTCCTGTAACCGGCTCAGCTGAACTCATCGCAACACTCCATGGTGCCTGGGGGCTTCAATCCAGCGGGGTTGGCTCAACCACGCTTGTCGTACAGTTTCGGCTCGCCTGGCGGGCGGCTCTTGAAGCGTCGGTGAGCCCAGAGATACTGCTCCGGGCACGCACTGACGGCGCGTTCGATCCACTGGTTGATGCGGATGCAATCCACTTCGTCGCTTTCCCCGGGGAAATCGTTGAACGGCGCATGGATCACCAGTCGGTAACCACTGCCATCGGCCAGACGCTCCTGGGTAAACGGCACCACCAATGCCTTGCCCAGCTTGGCGAACTTGCTGGTGGCCGGAACCGTGGCCGCCATGATCCCGAACAAGGGCACGAAGATACTCTGCTTGGCGCCGTAATCCTGGTCCGGTGCATACCAGATCGCCCTGCCCGAGCGCAGCAACTTGAACATGCCACGCACGTCTTCGCGCTCGATGGCCAACGAATCGAGGTTGTGCCGCTCGCGGCCCCGGCGCTGGATGAAATCGAACAGCGGGTTTTTATGTTCGCGGTACATGCCGTCGATGGTGTGTTGCTGGCCGAGCAAGGCCGCACCGACTTCCAGGGTGGTGAAGTGCAGGGCCATCAGGATCACGCCCTTGCCTTCGCGCTGAGCCTGCTTGAGGTGCTCCAGGCCCTCGATGTGGGACAGGCGCGCCAGACGCTCGCGCGGCCACCACCAGCTCATGGCCATTTCAAAGAAGGCGATGCCGGTAGAGGCGAAGTTTTCCTTGAGCAACCGCTTGCGTTCGGCAGGTGTTTTTTCCGGAAAACACAACTCAAGGTTGCGCTTGGCAATGCGGCGGCGGTCGCTGGCGACCCGATACATGCCGGCACCGAGCACGCGACCGATGCGCAGCAGCCACAGATACGGCAATTGAACGACCAGCCACAGCAGCCCTAGACCGCACCATAGCGGCCAAAAACGTGGCGAAAGAAATGCAGCTCGAAATTGCGGGCGATCCATTAACGATTCCGGAAAGACAATGGCCGCGCATTCTACAACGGTTCGACCCGGCTTGCGGCCTGCGGGCGTTCTCGTTATAAGTCTCGGCACTTTTAGTGACAAGCCGTTTTATGCCGACCATGAGCCAAATCGACCCGCTAGACCAAGATCCCGTGTTCCAGTTGAAGGGCAGCATGCTCGCCATTACGGTGCTGGAACTGGCCCGTAACGACCTGGAAAACCTCGACCGTCAACTGGCGGCGAAGGTTGCTCTGGCCCCCAATTTCTTCAGCAATGCCCCGCTGGTGCTGGCCCTGGACAAGCTCCCGGCCAGCGAAGGCGCCGTGGACCTGCCCGCGCTGATGCGTGTTTGTCGCCAGCATGGCCTGCGCACACTGGCCATCCGCGCCAGCCGCATCGAAGACATTGCGGCGGCGATTGCGGTCGACCTGCCAGTCTTGCCACCGTCCGGCGCCCGTGAACGGCCGCTCGACCCGCTGGAAGGCGAAATCAGGAAAAAACCGGAAAAACCGCCGGAGCCCACGGTAAAACCGACGCGAATCATCACTTCGCCAGTACGGGGTGGCCAGCAGATTTACGCCCAGGGTGGCGATTTGGTAGTGGTTTCCTCGGTCAGCCCGGGGGCGGAACTTCTCGCCGATGGCAACATCCATGTATACGGCCCGATGCGCGGTCGTGCGCTGGCCGGTGTAAAAGGTGACACCAAGGCACGGATTTTCTGTCAGCAAATGAGCGCTGAACTGCTGTCCATCGCCGGCCATTACAAGGTTTCCGAGGACCTGCGCCGTGATCCGCTATGGGGCACTGGCGTACAAGTCAGCCTGTCGGGCGACGTGTTGAACATCATTCGGCTTTAACGGATACTGCCGCATTTTCCAAGCATCTCTAAAACGTAGTGAAAACGGCTCAAACGAAGTAGGGAAAAGGCACAAGGCTGTGTTTACCGGAGGTAAACCCCGCCCCAGGCCGGATTCCAGCCAAGGCTGTCCGACTGCAGTAGTTTTCAAGAGATGTTTTTCGGGGCTAAACGTCCTTTTTCCTTAGGGGTAAAACACCTTGGCCAAGATTCTCGTGGTTACATCCGGCAAGGGTGGTGTGGGTAAAACCACCACCAGCGCCGCTATCGGTACCGGCCTCGCTCTGCGTGGTCACAAAACAGTCATCGTCGACTTCGACGTCGGCCTGCGTAACCTCGACCTGATCATGGGTTGCGAGCGTCGCGTGGTGTATGACTTCGTCAACGTGGTCAACGGCGAAGCCAACCTGCAGCAGGCCCTGATCAAGGACAAGCGCCTTGAGAACCTCTACGTCCTGGCCGCCAGCCAGACCCGCGACAAAGACGCGCTGACCGTCGAAGGCGTGGAAAAAGTCCTGATGCAACTCAAGGAAGATTTCGAGTTCGTGGTCTGCGACTCCCCGGCCGGTATCGAGAAAGGTGCCCACCTGGCCATGTACTTCGCCGATGAAGCGATCGTCGTGACCAACCCGGAAGTGTCCTCGGTACGTGACTCCGACCGCATGCTGGGCCTGCTGGCCAGCAAGTCCCGTCGCGCCGAAAGAGGCGAAGACCCGATCAAGGAACACCTGCTGATCACCCGTTACCATCCAGAGCGCGTGAGCAAGGGCGAAATGCTCGGCGTCGAAGACGTCAAGGACATCCTCTCGGTGACCTTGCTCGGCGTGATCCCTGAATCCCAGGCGGTGCTCAAGGCATCCAACCAGGGTGTTCCGGTGATCCTCGATGACCAGAGCGATGCTGGCCAGGCCTACAGCGATACCGTTGATCGCCTGTTGGGTAAAGACCGCGAACACCGGTTCCTTGATGTCGAGAAGAAGGGATTCTTCGAGCGCCTGTTTGGAGGTAGATAATGAACCTTTTTGACTTCTTTCGTGCCAACAAAAAAGTAAACACCGCATCGGTAGCGAAAGAGCGTCTACAGATCATCGTGGCGCACGAACGCGGCCAACGCAGCTCCCCTGATTACTTGCCAGCCCTACAGAAGGAGTTGGTCGAGGTGATCCGCAAGTACGTCAATATCGGGTCCGATGATGTGCATGTCGCACTGGAAAACCAGGGCAGCTGCTCGATTCTGGAACTCAATATCACCCTGCCAGATCGCTGAGTCGATCCGGCTGGAGCCACGGCGGCTCAGGCCCTTTCCGAACAGGAAAGGGCCTGAGCCGCCGTTGGCGTTTGTTACGAGGCTGTTTTAATGCCGCTGTCGAATATCCGCATCATCCATCAGGACGCCGCCGTATTGGTGGTGGACAAGCCTACGCTGCTGCTCTCGGTGCCCGGTCGCGCCGATGACAACAAGGACTGCCTGATCACCCGCCTGCAAGAAAACGGCTACCCGGAAGCCCGAATTGTCCATCGACTGGATTGGGAAACGTCAGGGATCATCCTGCTGGCACGCGACCCGGATACCCATCGCGAACTGTCTCGGCAGTTTCATGACCGTGAAACCGAAAAAGCCTACACCGCACTGTGCTGGGGCCAACCGGAACTGGACAGTGGCAGCATCGATTTGCCACTGCGCTATGACCCGCCGACCAAGCCACGGCATGTGGTGGATCATGAGTTCGGCAAACATGCGCTGACCTTCTGGCGCGTGCTGGAGCGCTGCGGCGACTGGTGCCGCGTGGAGCTGACGCCCATCACCGGCCGTTCGCACCAGTTGCGGGTACACATGCTGTCCATCGGTCATCCGCTGCTGGGCGACGGGCTCTATGCCCACCCTCAGGCCCTGGCGGCCTGGCCGCGGTTATGCCTGCATGCCAGCATGCTCAGCTTTACCCACCCGCAAAGTGGCGAACGCCTGCGCTTTGAGTGCCCGGCACCGTTTTAAGTGCCTGACCTTGCTCGTGTAACCCATCGACACCTGAAGGACCCCGGACCGATGACGCTTAACTCACTCCCATTGTCGACACCCCTCGAGAAAGCCCCGCAACAGCTGCTTTATCTCGTCTACGGCGACAAAGACGTGTACCGGCGCGAAGCCAAGTTCAGCATGCTCACCGCCCTGTCCCAACTCAAACGGGGCGAGTCACTGTGCATCAGGGTCATGACCGATCGCCCGCAGGACTATGCGGGCTGGCCGGTCGACACCATCGCCTTGAGCGAGCAGACCCTCACCGCCTGGCAGGGTGAAAACGGTTATCACCACCGACGCAAGGCCTGCGCCATCGCCGAAGGGCTGAAACTGGCGCAAAAGACCCTGTTCGTCGACACCGACACCCTGTTTCTGGAAAACCCCCATCGCCTCTTCGAGCGGATCGGGCCAGGACAGTATGTGATGGACCGCTTTGAGTACGACTGGAGCTACGTGTGCGAGCGCCCGGACTATGTGAAGCTGGGCCAGTGCCTGCTCGCCCATGGCATCTGCGCGCAAAACAGCTTCAAGCTATACAACAGCGGCCTGTGTGGCGTTACCGACGCCGATACCCCGCTGCTTGAAACGACCGTCCAGCTCATCGACGAATGGACCCGGGACTCGTTCGATATCCATACGATCGAGCAGATTGCCCTGTCATTCGCGATGCGCGGCAAGCCGGTTCAAGAAGCGAAGAAGTTCATTTATCACTACTTCGCCGAGAAACGCTTTTTCCATGCCATGCAAAAGCACTTCTTCACCCGACATGGCGAAGCGTTTCGCCCCGAACTCCCGGTGCTCTGCACCGAAGTGCCACGCTGCAAACCCTTTCCCTCGCCCTGGCAGCGCCTGCGGATCAAATGGAAGTTGCGCAACACGCGTGGCGGCGTGAAAAAAGTCGGCCGCGACCTGCTGTATGGCAGCGCAGCTCCCGATCACCCGTACTACGAAGTCTGTCGGCATGAGTGGTGGGAATCCGCCTCCCGGGAGATTCTGCGCTGGGACGAAAGCACGCAGAAAAAATTCTTCGGGAACGGAAAAGGTCGCTGGCCAAAACACTTGCCCAAGCCTGCAAAGTCGGCCGATGAACAGACCATCATTGCCTATCTGCGCAAGCGTTTGACACATTGATCCCCTGTCGCGAGTCCGTTGCCGTGCCCCCAAAGCACTTGCCCAAAGCCTTGGGCCAATACGTTAAACTCGCGACACTGCTGTCTGGAGCTACTTATGCGCGAAGAGTTGAACCAAGGCCTGATCGACTTCCTCAAGGCCTCCCCTACCCCGTTCCATGCTACTGCCAGCCTTGTCCAGCGTCTGGAAGCGGCGGGCTATCAGCGCCTCGATGAGCGCGAGCCCTGGACCACCGAAGCCAACGGTCGTTACTACGTGACCCGCAACGACTCCTCGATCGTTGCCATCAAGATGGGCCGCAACTCCCCACTGTACGACGGCATACGCATGGTCGGCGCCCATACCGACAGCCCCTGCCTGCGGGTCAAGCCGCAACCTGAATTGCAACGCCAGGGATTCTGGCAGTTGGGCGTCGAAGTCTACGGTGGCGCGCTGCTCGCCCCGTGGTTTGACCGCGACCTGTCGCTGGCCGGCCGTGTGACCTTCCGCCGTGACGGCAAGGTCGAAAGCCAGCTGATTGACTTCAAGACACCGATTGCCACCATTCCCAACCTGGCCATCCACCTCAACCGTGATGCCAACCTGGGCTGGGCCATCAATGCACAGACCGAACTGCCGCCGATCCTCGCGCAGTTTGCCGGTGACGAGCGCGTGGACTTTCGCGCGGTGCTCACCAATCAGCTCGCCCTGGAGCACGGCCTGAACGCCGACGTGGTGCTCGACTACGAGCTGAGCTTCTACGACACCCAGAGCGCTGCCGTGATCGGCCTGCATGGTGACTTCATTGCCGGCGCGCGCCTGGACAACCTGCTGTCGTGCTACGCCGGCCTGCAAGCATTGCTCAATGCCGAGACCGACGAAACCTGCGTGTTTGTCGCCAACGACCACGAAGAAGTCGGCTCCTGCTCGGCCTGCGGTGCCGACGGCCCGATGCTGGAGCAGACCCTGCGGCGCCTGTTGCCTGAAGGCGAAGAGTTCGTACGCACCATTCAGAAATCCCTGCTGATTTCGGCCGACAATGCCCATGGCGTACACCCCAACTACGCCGACAAGCACGACGCCAACCACGGTCCGAAACTCAACGCCGGTCCCGTGATCAAGGTCAACAGCAACCAGCGCTACGCCACCAACAGCGAAACCGCTGGGTTCTTCCGCCACCTGTGCATGGCCGAAGAAGTCCCGGTGCAGAGCTTTGTGGTCCGCAGCGACATGGGCTGCGGCTCGACCATCGGCCCGATCACCGCCAGCCACCTGGGTGTGCGCACCGTGGATATCGGCCTGCCGACCTTCGCCATGCACTCGATCCGTGAACTGTGCGGCAGCCATGACCTGATCCACCTGGTGAAAGTGCTCAGCGCGTTCTACGCCTCTCGCCAATTGCCTTGAGCCTGGGGGTGGCGAGGGACCGTGTTCCCTCGCCCCATCCGGCACCCGGGCTACTTGAGCCATCAGTGACAAACATCAATCTGTCCCGCACGAAAGCCACCTAAACTCAAACCTGTACATTTCTAAGGCCATCGCCATGATCTCGATGTCTCTGTTCAACGCCCTGCTCATCCCTATCCTGACGGGCATGATCCTGCTGGCCATCGGCTTCAATTTTCGCGACAAAAACGCCGGCGTGTTTGCAATGTGGGTCGGAATGCTGACCATCCTCGCCACCGTCGTGATCAAGATCCTCGCCAAACTCAACGAATAAAAGCGCACTGCGCTCGCATTGGTATTGCCCCCCTCGTACACTCGGTCAACCTGTACCTATCGAGGTTGACCGCCCCCGTGTTCGCTCGCCTGCTTGCCCTGCCATCCGCTCTGTTGATTTGCCTGCTGATGTGGCTGCCCATGGCACCCGCCCATGCGGTCGGCTTGCCGGGCCTGCTCGGCGGCTCAGCCAAGGCCCAGCCCGAGGCCACGGAACCATTGGGGCAATCGCTGGACGAGGTGATCAAGTCGCTGGAAAACGATCAGCAACGGACCCGGCTGCTGGCTGACCTGAAGAAGTTGCGCGACGCCACCAAACAAGCCCAGCCGCCCGTCGAAGATGGGGTGCTCGGCCTGATCGGCAGTACCCTGGGTAACCTCGAAAAACAGTTTTACGGCGACGCCAGTCCACTCGCACGTTGGTCCGCCGAGTTCGACCTGGCCAAGGAAGAATTCAACGCGTTGCTACTGCCCGCCAGTGAATGGCTGCCCATCGTCTTTGCCTTCGCCCTGATCCTGATGCTCTGGAGCCTGCTGGCGGCCGCATTGATCTGGCTCAGCCATCGTTTACGCACGCGCTTCGGCCTGACCGAAGAATTACCGCAACACCCCAAGACCTGGGACCTGCTGCGGTTCGCCCTGCGCAAACTCGGCCCCTGGCTGATCGCCCTGCTAATCACCGTGTACATGAGCTATGCGCTACCGTCGTCGCTGGGGAAATACCTGGCCATGGTGCTGGCCTATGCGCTGGTGGTCGGCACCTGCTTCTCGGCTGTCTGCGTCATCGCATTTTCCCTGCTCGACGGCCCGCACCGCCACCGCGCCCTGTACATCCTGCGGCATCAGGCTTTCCGCCCACTGTGGCTGATCGGCAGCTTTGCCGCCTTCGGCGAAGCCCTGAACGACCCGCGACTGGTCACCAGCCTCGGCGTCCACCTGGCCCACAGCACCGCGACCGTGGCCAATGTGCTGGCCGCCTTGTTCACCGGCCTGTTCATCCTGCGTTTTCGCCGGCCCATCGCCCACCTGATCCGCAACCAGCCACTGTCCAGGCGCCTGACCCGCCGGGCATTGAGCGACACCATCGATATTCTCGGGACCTTCTGGTACTTGCCTGCATTGGTACTGGTGGGGGTCTCGCTGTTTGCCACCTTCCTGTCAGCCGGCGATACCAGCACAGCGTTGCGCCAATCACTGATCTGCACCGTGCTGCTGGTGGTGTGCATGGTCGTCAACGGCCTGGTCCACCGCCAGGCACTCAAGCCACAACGCGGCGCCAAGCGCCATGCCCTGTATTCGGAGCGCCTCAAGAATTTCTGCTACACCCTGGTGCACCTGATAGTGTGGCTGGCGTTCATCGAACTCGGCCTGCGGGTCTGGGGCCTGTCACTGATCCGCTTCACCGAAGGCGAAGGCCACGATGTCAGCGTCAAACTGTTCAGCCTGGCCGGCACCCTGATCTTCGCCTGGCTGATCTGGATCCTCAGCGACACCGCCGTGCACCACGCCCTCACCCGCTCGCGCAAGGGCCTGGCCAACGCCCGCGCCCAGACCATGATGCCGCTGATCCGCAACGTGCTGTTCGTGGCGATCTTCATCGTTGCGCTGATCGTGGCCCTGGCCAATATGGGCATGAACGTCACGCCACTGCTGGCCGGTGCCGGCGTGATCGGCCTGGCCATCGGTTTCGGTGCGCAGTCGTTGGTGGCCGACCTGATCACCGGGTTGTTCATCATCATCGAAGACTCCCTGGCCATCGACGACTACGTCGACGTCGGCGGCCACCTGGGTACCGTCGAAGGCCTGACCATCCGCACCGTGCGCCTGCGGGACATCGATGGCATCGTCCATACCATCCCGTTCAGCGAAATCAAAAGCATCAAGAACTACTCACGGGAATTCGGCTACGCCATCTTCCGCGTGGCCGTGCCCTCCAATATGGAAATCGACGACGCCATCAAACTGATGCGCGAAGTCGGCCAGAAAATACGCACCGACCCCCTGCAACGACGCAACATCTGGTCGCCCCTGGAAATCCAGGGCGTGGAAAGCTTCGAATCCGGCAACGCCATCCTCCGCGCCCGATTCAAAACCGCACCGATCAAGCAGTGGGAGGTGTCGCGAGCCTTCAACCTGTCCCTCAAACGCCACCTCGACGAAGCCGGGCTGGACCTGGCAACACCGAGGATGAACATTCAAGTGATGACCGCCGGTGGCGGGCAAGAGAAGGAGTAAGCCTTACAAGCGGACGCGAAGCGTTCAGGGCCGCATTCCCACCAGCCACAAACAACCAAAGCGGGCTGCTCCGCAGCCCAGCGGGAGCAAGCTCCCTCGCCACGGCATGGTCAGATCCTCGGAATCGACCAGTGCCAGTTAAAGACTGTTACCTATGTGCTTGAACTGTTTTGTTACCTATGTGGGTGAGTCATACCGAAGCGTTTTTTTGCTTACTTTTTTTAGGCGCTTGTAAAAAAAGTGAGTCGCCGTCAGGCGAAACCATAAGTCGCCATGACCGCAGCAACGGATATGTACCCCCGCAAGAGCCAGGCCGCCATCACGCCCCCCCCCCGTAATCATTCAAACCACATCAACCCCCACATGAATCGCATCATGCCGCCAGAACTCCAGATCACAATCAATCAACCGCTCATACTGATCATAATTAACGCGAGCAATCCGCAACCCCGGACTCCCCAGCGACACCCGCAACGCCGCCGCCGCATCCACCGGTAACGACGTCGGCACAATCTCGAACCGCACCCGCCCATAATGCAAATCGTAATGCCGCGCATACAACTCGGTAATCGACTGATTCAAATCGAACTCGAGAACCCCCGGAAAAAACTGCGGATTCAGGTAATGCTCCACATACAGTACCAACCGCCCATCAATGCGCCGAGACCGGCAGATCTGAATCACACTCGACAGCGCCGGTAACTGCAGCCAGTCACACACCGCCGCCGACGCCGGCTGCAAACGCGCCGAGATCACCTCGGTCGATGGCTCCCGCCCCTGGGCACTGACCATCGCGTGAAAATGGCTGCGTTGCATCAGGTTGTAGGCCAGGCGCGGGGGCGATACAAACCAGCCGCGACGCTCCTCACGATAAATCTGCCCCTGGGCTTCGAGCTGCAACAGCGCCTCACGCACAGTGATGCGCGTGGTGCCGAACAGCTCACTGAGCTTGCGCTCGGCCGGCAACTTGCTCGCCGGTGCCAGCAAGCCATGATCGATCTGTTCCTGCAGGACCTGACCGATGGCTGTCACCGCCTTGATTGCCTCTTCACGCATCAACGTTACCTATCTGGACTAGACCAGCACTGATTCGGGGCCGGAACGCGCCAAAAGACGCCTCCTCAAACGTAGCGCAAGCCTAGGCATTCCATATGACTGATCCATGACAAAGCCGCCGGATGGCGACGCAAGGTCTGTGCAAATTAACGGCCAAGTCCTTGAAAACCGGGACCGTAACCATGGTCTACGCTTACCTCGCGAGCATTGCGCCCAAGCGAAAGAAAAGCGGGAGTGCGCAAGGCCGACATCAAAGTGTCATCCAGCGCACCTAAATTGGCTCAGGTATTGCTGACCTAGACCAACCCAACCGCAAACGATCGATAAAACGCAGCGTTGAATACGCCCAAAGGAGCTTTCGATGAAACAGCTTTTCCTGGCATCACTGTTAGGCTCGACCATTGCCATGTGCACCAGTGCCATGGCCGCTGATACCGATCTGAAAACCCTGGAAGCCGCTGCGCGGGCGGAAGGCGCCGTGAACAGCGTCGGCATGCCCGATGACTGGGCCAACTGGAAAGGCACCTGGGCAGACCTGGCCAAGACCTACGGCCTCAAACATATCGACACCGACATGAGTTCGGCTCAGGAAATCGCCAAGTTCGCCGCCGAAAAAGACAACGCCAGCGCCGACATCGGCGACGTCGGTGCGGCGTTTGGTCCGATCGCGGTCAAGCAAGGCGTGGTGCAGCCTTACAAGCCAAGCACCTGGGATCAGGTTCCGGCCTGGGCCAAGGATAAGGACGGCAATTGGGCACTGGCCTACACCGGCACTATCGCTTTCATCGTCAACAAGAAGCTGCTGCACGGTTCCGAAGCACCCACCCAGTGGGCTGACCTCAAGACGGGTAAATACAAGGTATCCATCGGTGACGTGAGCACCGCCGCACAAGCGGCCAACGGCGTGCTGGCCGCCGCTATTTCCAAAGGCGGCAACGAGAAGAACATTCAACCGGCGCTGGAGCTCTTCGCCGATATCGCCAAGCAAGGCCGCCTGTCGATGGCCAACCCGACGATTGCCACCATGGAAAAGGGTGAAATCGAAGTCGGCGTGGTCTGGGACTTCAACGGCCTGAGTTACAAGGCCAAGATGGCCAATCCGGATGATTACGTGGTGCTGATCCCATCCGACGGTTCGGTGATTTCCGGCTACACCACCATCATCAACAAGTACGCGAAGAACCCGAACGCAGCCAAACTGGCCCGCGAATACATCTTCAGCGACGCCGGCCAGATCAACCTGGCCAAAGGCAATGCCCGTCCAATTCGCGCCGAGCACATCAAGCTGCCGGAAGACGTGAAGGCCAAGCTGCTGCCTAACGAGCAGTACAAAAACGTGACCCCGATCAAAGACGCAGATGCATGGGAAAAGACCTCCAAGGCTCTTCCTCAGATGTGGCAGGAAGAAGTCATTATCAACATGCAGTAATGCTGAAACTGTAGGCGCTGCCGCAGGCTGCGGCAGCGTCTACGACGATTTGATCCAGTTTCGCTTTCGGAGTCATCGCCCCTATGAAGCACAACGTCATCCTTGTCGTGCTCGACGGCCTCAACTACGAGGTTGCCCGGCACGCCATGGGGCACTTGCAGGCCTACATCGGCGCAGGACGCGCGGCACTCTATAAACTGGAGTGCGAACTGCCTTCCCTGTCCCGACCGCTTTACGAATGCATCCTCACCGGCGTGCCACCGATCGAGAGTGGCATTGTCCACAACAACATCTCGCGCCTGTCCAATCAGCGCAGCATCTATCACTACGCCACCGAGGCCGGCCTCACGACCGCTGCGGCGGCCTATCACTGGGTCAGTGAGCTGTACAACCGCTCGCCGTTCGTGGCGGCACGGGACCGACACACCGACGACACGGCGTTGCCGATCCAGCACGGTCACTTCTACTGGAACGATCACTACCCCGACTCGCACCTGTTCGCCGATGCCGAACACCTGCGCCTGCGCCATGCACCCAACTTCATGCTGGTGCACCCGATGAACATCGACGATGCCGGGCACAAGCACGGCCTCGATACCCCGCAATACCGTAACAGCGCCCGCTCGGCCGACATCATCCTGGCCGACTACCTGCAAGGCTGGCTCGACGCCGGCTATCAGGTGCTGGTAACCGCCGATCACGGCATGAACAACGACCGCTCCCACAACGGCCTGCTCGCCGAGGAACGGGAAGTGCCGCTGTTCGTCCTTGGCGATGCCTTCAGCCTCGATGCCGGCGCCGCCCCCAGACAGACCGACATCTGCGGCACCGTCTGCGAACTGCTGGGTGTGGCCCACGACAAACCTGTGTGCAGGGAGCTGCTGAAGTGAACTCCATGACTCGCGGCAAATGGCTGGCCGCCCTGTGCCTGGTGCCCTTCGCGCTGTTCTTTATCGTGTTCCAGATCGCCCCGCTGACCTGGGTGATGATCAACAGCCTGCAATCGGAGGAGTTCGGCTGGGGCCTGGCCAACTTCAGCAAGATTTTCAGCTCGAAGTTTTACCTGCAAGCGATCCAGTACAGCCTGGAGATCAGCTTCTGGTCCAGCGTGTTCGGCATCGTCATTGCAATCCTGGGCAGCTACTCGCTGCGCCGGGTCGACTCGAAACTGCGCAATTTCGTCAACGCCTTCGCCAACATGACCAGCAACTTCGCCGGCGTGCCCCTGGCCTTTGCCTTCATCATTCTGCTGGGCTTCAACGGCAGCATCACCATCATGCTCAAGCAAGCCGGGATCATCCAGGACTTCAACCTGTACTCCAAAACCGGGCTGATCATTCTCTACACCTACTTCCAGATTCCCCTGGGCGTCTTGCTGTTGTATCCGGCATTCGACGCCTTACGCGAAGACTGGCGTGAATCGGCGGCGCTGCTGGGTGCCAACGGCTGGCAATTCTGGCGGCACATCGGTCTGCCGGTACTGACCCCGGCCCTGCTCGGGACCTTCGTGATCCTGCTGGCCAATGCCCTGGGGGCCTACGCCACTGTCTACGCCCTGACCACCGGTAACTTCAACGTGCTGCCAATCCGCATCGCGGCGATGGTCTCGGGTGACATCTCCCTGGACCCGAACATGGCCAGTGCCCTGGCGGTCGTGCTGGTGAGCCTGATGACCCTGGTGACCGTGGTCCATCAGTTGCTGTTGAAGAGGAGCTACCATGTCTCGCGTTGAATCCGGCTCTGTCGCCGTGTACCACCGCGTGGTGGTTTACCTGTTGTTTGCCATTCTGCTGCTGCCACTGGCCGGCACCCTGATCTACTCGATCGCCAGCAGTTGGTCGGCGACAATCCTGCCCAGCGGCTTTACCTTCAAGTGGTATATCCAGCTGTGGAGCGACCCGCGCTTTCTCGCGGCCTTCGGTCAATCGCTGCTGGTGTGCGTGGGGGCGCTGATACTCTCGGTGGTGCTGATTCTGCCGCTGCTGTTCGTGGTGCACTACCACTTTCCAAGACTCGACCCGTTGATGAACATCCTGATCCTGCTGCCCTTTGCCGTGCCACCGGTGGTGTCTTCGGTGGGGCTGTTGCAGCTCTATGGCTCGGGGCCTTTCGCGATGGTCGGTACGCCGTGGATTCTGGTGGGGTGCTACTTCACCGTCGCCTTGCCGTTCATGTACCGGGCGATCACCAACAACCTGCAGGCGATCAACCTGCGCGACCTGATGGATGCCGCCCAACTGCTGGGCGCCAGTACCTGGCAGGCGGCGTTCCTGGTGGTGCTGCCGAACCTGCGCAAAGGCCTGATGGTGGCACTGCTGCTGTCGTTCTCGTTCCTGTTCGGCGAGTTCGTGTTCGCCAACATCCTCGTCGGCACTCGCTACGAAACCCTGCAGGTCTACCTCAACAACATGCGTAATAGCAGCGGTCACTTCACCAGCGCGCTGGTGATCTCCTACTTCTTCTTTGTGCTGGTTCTGACCTGGGCTGCCAATATCTTGAACAAGGACAAAAGCCAATGAGCTTCGTCAGCGTCCAACACTTGCAAAAAAGCTACGCCGGCACCGCCGTGTTCAGCGACATCAACTGCGAAATCCAGAAAGGCGAATTCGTCACCCTGCTCGGTCCGTCCGGGTGCGGCAAATCCACCCTGCTGCGCTGCATCGCCGGGCTGACCGAGGTGAACGCGGGCAAGATCCTGCTCGAGGGCCAGGACCTGGTGCCCCTCAGCCCTCAGAAGCGCGGGATTGGCATGGTGTTCCAGAGCTATGCGCTGTTCCCCAACATGACCGTGGAACAGAACGTCGCCTTCGGCTTGCGCATGCAAAAGGTCAACGCCGACGACAGTCGCAAGCGCGTACTGGAGGTGCTGCAACTGGTGGAACTGACCGACTTCGCCGCGCGCTACCCCCATCAACTGTCCGGCGGCCAATGCCAGCGCGTGGCCCTTGCCCGTTCACTGGTCACCCGCCCGCGCCTGTTGCTGCTCGATGAGCCGTTGTCGGCGCTGGATGCGCGGATCCGCAAACACCTGCGCGAGCAGATCCGGCAGATCCAGCGCGAACTGGGGCTGACTACCATCTTCGTCACACACGATCAGGAAGAAGCCCTGACGATGTCTGACCGGATTTTCCTGATGAACCAGGGAAAGATCGTACAGAGCGGCGATGCCGAGACGCTCTACACTGCACCCGTCGATGCGTTCGCCGCCGGCTTCATTGGCAACTACAACCTGCTCGACGCGGCCAGCGCCAGCCAACTGCTGCAACGGCCCATCAACAGCCGCATCGCGATTCGCCCCGAAGCCATCGAGCTGAGCCTCGATGGCCAGCCGGATGCGTTGATCCGCAGCCATAGCCTGCTGGGCAATGTGATTCGCTATCGGATCGAAGCGCGCGGTGTGGAACTGGTGGTGGATGTGCTGAACCGCTCGGCGGCCGACCTGCATGCCGACGGTCAGCGCCTGGCACTTTCCATCGATCCCACTGCCCTGTGTGAGGTAGCCTGATGTTCTGGCGGCGCCCACCGATTCTGAAGAGAGAGTTGCACTGATGGCCCTGGCAATTTTTGATCTGGACGAAACCCTGATCCATGGCGACTGCGCCACCCTCTGGAGTGAACAGATGGGCCGCCTGGGCTGGGTCGACCCTGAGTCGTTCATGCGCCAGAACAACGCGCTGATGGACGCCTACAGTCACGGCAAGCTGCGGATGGAGGAGTACATGGCGTTCAGCCTGGAACCCTTGATCGGCCGGACACCGGAAGAAGTCCGGCACCTGGTCGAGCCCTGGGTGGAGGACTTCATCGAGCCCATCATCTTCAGCGAGGCCACCCGGACCATTGCCGCTCACCGCAAGGCCGGCGACCGGATCCTGGTCATCTCCGCCTCGGGCACCCACCTGGTCGGGCCGATTGCCGAGCGCCTGGGTATCGACGAGATACTCGGCATCGAGCTGGATGTCCGGCATGGGGTCTACAGCGGCCAAACCGTCGGCACCCTGACCTACCGCGAAGGTAAGATCACGCGCCTGCTGGAATGGCTGGACGCCGAAGAGGAAAACATTGAAGGCGCGAGCTTTTATTCGGACTCACGCAACGACCTGCCGTTGCTGCTCAAGGTCGACCATCCCCATGCGGTCAACCCGGATCCGGTACTGCACGAACACGCCGAAAAGGCCGGCTGGCCGATCCATCTCTGGAAGTAAGCAAACAAACCCTGTGGCGAGGGAGCTTGCTCCCGCTCGGTCGCGCAGCGCGCCGGTTTTGGGAGCGCTTCGCGCTCCAGCGGGAGCAAGCTCCCTCGCCACCTTCAGGCCAGACTCTCGTCGATCACCAGCACCAGCTTGCCCGACACCTGGTTGCTCGCCAGCTCGGCAAACGCCGCTTCGGCGTCCTGGATCGGGAAGGCCCTGGCCAGTTGCGGGCTCAGGCGCCCTTCGGTGAACAGTGGCCAGACATGCACGCTCAGATCGCTGAACAGATCAGCCTTGAACTGATCGTCACGATTGCGCAAGGTCGACCCCAACAACTGGATCCGCTTGGCCAGTACTTGCGCCAGGTCCAGCCGGGTCTCGCGACCGCCCATCAAGCCGATCAACACCCAACGCCCATCACGCGCCAATACCTTCAGGTTCAACTCGGCATAGCTGGCCCCCACCGGGTCGAGAATCACATCGAAGGGCCCCAGCTCGCTCAAACCCTCCAGCCCATCGGTGCGCACCACCCCGCCTTGCGCGCCCAGTGCCTGGCAGTAGGCCAGGCGGTCGGTGGAACCGACACTGACCCAGCACGGGTTGCCAAACGCCTTGCACAGCTGAATGGCGGCTGAACCAACACCACTTGCCCCGGCATGCAACAACACCTTTTCACCCGGCTTGAGTGCCGCCAGCTGAAACAGGTTCGACCAGGCCGTGCTATACACCTCGGGCAAGGCTGCCGCTTCGGTTAGCGACAGGCCCTCTGGCACCGGCAATACGTGGCGAGCGTCGACCACCACCTCTTCAGCCATCCCGCCACCGGCCAGCAACGCACACACGCGATCACCGACCTGCCAGGCAGATCCCGGGCCGACCTCGCTGATCACCCCGGAACACTCTAGCCCCAACACCTGGCTGGCCCCGGGGGGCGCAGGATAGAGCCCGGCCCTCTGCAACAAGTCCGCCCGATTCAAGCCCGCAGCCGCCACACGAATGCGAACCTGCCCCACATCACAGACCGGTGTCGGCGCTTCAACCCACGCCACATGTCCGTCAACGCCTTGCAATGCCTTCACAGTGCCTCCATAGTGAGTCTGGACTGAGCCCGGTGCTATAGCGCCGGGTTTTTTGCATTATGCGACCGGTTCTTGTGGAACCGGCGACTTCAAAGACGGCCTAATATGCGTTATCAATTGTCCCCGCGTCGAATCGGCATGAAGCATTTGTTCTCCAGCACCGCACTCGCTCTATTCATTGGCCTGGGCAGCTTGTCGCTCGCGCCCGATACGTTCGCAGCCAATAGTTGGGACAAGCTTCAGCCCGGTCGTGACGAGGTGATTGCCAGCCTGAACGTCGTCGAGTTGCTCAAGCGCCATCATTACAGCAAGCCGCCCCTGGATGACGCCCGTTCGCTGATCATCTATGACAGCTACCTGAAGCTGCTGGACCCGTCGCGCAGCTACTTCATGGCCAGCGATATCGCCGAATTCGACAAATGGAAAACCCAGTTTGACGACTTCCTCAAAAGCGGCGACCTGAACGCCGGGTTCACGATCTACAAGCGTTATCTGGACCGCGTCAAAGCGCGTCTGGAATTCGCTCTGGTCGAGCTGAACAAAGGGGTCGACAAGATCGACTTCACCACCCGGGAAACCTTGCTGATCGATCGCAAGGACGCTCCGTGGCTCACCTCCACTGCCGAGCTCGACGACCTGTGGCGCAAACGCGTCAAGGACGAAGTGCTGCGCATGAAAATCGCCGGCAAGGACTCGAAACAGATTCAGGAAACCCTGACCAAGCGCTACAAGAACCAGCTGTCGCGCCTGGGGCAGACCCGTGCGGAAGATATCTTCCAGGCGTACATCAATACGTTCGCCATGTCTTACGACCCGCACACCAACTACCTGTCACCGGATAACGCGGAAAACTTCGACATCAACATGAGCCTGTCCCTCGAAGGCATCGGCGCCGTGTTGCAGAGCGACAACGATCAGGTAAAAGTCGTGCGCCTGGTGCCGGCAGGTCCGGCCGACAAGACCAAGATGGTCGCCCCGGCCGACAAGATCATCGGCGTTGCCCAAGGCAACAAAGAGATGGTCGACGTGGTTGGCTGGCGCCTGGACGAAGTGGTCAAGCTGATCCGCGGGCCAAAAGGGACCGTGGTGCGCCTGGAAGTGATTCCGGCCAGCAACGCACCGAACGACCAGACCAGCAAGATCGTGCCGATCACCCGCGAAGCGGTGAAGCTGGAAGACCAGGCGGTGAAGAAGTCGGTGCTGAACCTCAAGCAGGACGGCAAGGACTACAAGCTGGGCGTCATCGAGATCCCGGCCTTCTACCTGGACTTCAAGGCGTTCCGTGCCGGTGATCCGGACTACAAGAGCACCACCCGCGACGTCAAGAAACTGCTGACCGAACTGCAGAAGGAAAAAGTCGACGGCGTCGTCATCGACCTGCGCAACAACGGCGGCGGATCCCTGCAGGAAGCCACCGAGCTGACCAGCCTGTTCATCGACAAGGGCCCGACCGTGCTGGTACGCAATGCCGATGGCCGGGTCGACGTGCTGGAAGACGAAAACCCCGGCGCCTTCTACAAAGGCCCGCTGGTGTTGCTGGTCAACCGCCTGTCTGCATCCGCCTCGGAGATTTTTGCCGGCGCCATGCAGGATTACCACCGCGCGATGATCATCGGCGGCCAGACCTTCGGCAAAGGCACCGTGCAGACCATTCAGCCGCTGAACCATGGCGAACTGAAACTGACCCTGGCCAAGTTCTACCGGGTTTCCGGCCAGAGCACCCAGCATCAGGGCGTACTGCCGGACATCGACTACCCATCGCTGATCGACACCAAGGAAATCGGTGAAAGCGCCCTGCCCGAAGCGATGCCGTGGGACACCATTCGGCCTGCGATCAAGCCTGCCGTCGATCCGTTCAAACCATTCCTCGCCCAACTCAAGGCCGAGCATGACGCGCGCACGGACAAGGACGCAGAGTTCGTGTTCATCCGTGACAGACTGGCACTGGCCCAGAAGCTGATGGCGGAAAAAACCGTCAGCCTCAACGAAGCCGAGCGCCGGGCTCAGCACGCCGACATCGAGGCCAAGCAGCTGGCGATGGAAAACCTTCGTCGCAAGGCCAAGGGTGAAGCGCCGCTCAAAGAACTGAAGAAAGAAGACGAAGACGCCATCGCCGCCGAGCCAGACAAGACCAAGCCGGAAGACGACGCCTACCTCAGCGAAACCGGGCGGATTCTCCTGGATTACTTGAAGCTGAACACGGCGGTCGCCAGCGCCAAGAAGTGATGGCAATTTAATGTTTACGCTCCCCCCTGGAGCGTCATCAAACAGTCATCAATCTGTCGTGAAATACAGGACCGGGTCCGCCTTCCAACACAGGGCGGACCCGGTCCTTTTTTATCGCCAGAGATTGCCATGACCACCACCGAACAGCTGAGTGCCTTGAGTTCAATTCTGGCTCAAGGGGCCTTGCACAGCCTGTTCCAGCCCATCGTTTCGCTCTCTGAACGACGCATTCTCGGTTACGAGGCCCTCAGCCGGGGCCCCTCCAACAACCCCCTGCACTCCCCGCTCGCCCTGTTCTCCGTGGCCCGTCAGGCCGGGCGCCTCAGCGAACTGGAGATCGCCTGCAGGCACAGCGCCTGCCGTCGTTTCAGTGAACAACGGTTGCCAGGCAAGCTGTTTCTCAACGTCTCCCCTGAAACCCTGCTCGAAACCGACCATCAACCCGGCAGAACCCTGCACATGCTCCAGGAACTCGGTATCCCGCCGAGCCAGGTGGTGATCGAATTGACCGAACAAACACCGACCGATGATTTCCAGCTGCTGCAAAACGCGCTGCATCACTATCGGTCGATGGGGTTTTCGATTGCCCTCGATGACTTGGGGGCTGGCTATTCCAGCCTGCGGCTGTGGTCGGAACTACGTCCGGAGTATGTGAAGATCGACCGGCATTTCATCGACGGCATTCACCTGGACGCCCTCAAGCGCGAGTTCGTCGGCTCGATCCTGCAAATCGCCAAAGCCTCGCGGGCCCAGGTGATTGCCGAAGGTATCGAACTGCCGGAAGAACTCGCGGTGCTGAGCGAAATGGGCGTCGACCTGGTCCAGGGCTACCTGCTGTGCCGCCCGCAGGAACATCCGCCGCGGGAAGCCCGCAACCTGCTGCCCAGGCATGACAGCAGCGCCGTGACGCTCAACGATGAACTGCGCGACCTCAGCGCCTTGCTCAACGAGCAACCCGCCGTGCGCCACGACACGCCAACGGCCAACGTGCTCGAAGCCTTTCGCCGCCAAGCCAACCTGAACTCGCTGGCGGTGCTCGACGAGCGAAGCCAACCCTGCGGCATCGTTCACCGTCACTCGCTCTCGGACGCACTGCTCAAGCCGTTTGCCACCGATCTGTTCGCCCGTAAACCCATCAGCCGCCTGATGAACGATGATTTCCTCGCCGTGGAGCTCAGCCAGTCGCTGCAACAGGTCAGCCGCCTGATCACCAGCCGCGCTCGCCAACGCATTGAAGAGGACTTCATCATCACCCTCAATGGTTGCTACCTGGGGCTGGGACGGGTGATCGACGTGCTTAAACTGATAACCGAACTGAAGATCCAGCAGGCCCGATACGCCAACCCGCTGACCCTGCTACCGGGCAATGTGCCCATCCAGCAGTGCCTGACCCGGTTGCTGCAACAGCGCCGCGAGTCAGTGATCTGCTACGTCGACATCGACAGTTTCAAGCCGTTCAACGATATCTATGGCTACGGGCGTGGCGACGAAGTCCTGCTCTGCCTGGCGCAATGCCTGAACGAATGTATCGATCCCGGCCGCGACTTCGTCGGCCATATCGGCGGCGATGACTTCCTGCTGGTACTGGGCCCGGAAGACTGGCAAAAACGCCTGAACCAATTGCACGACGACTTCCACCGTCAGTGCCGGCGCTTCTACCGCGCCGATCACCTGGAGGCCGGCTGTTTTATCGCCGTCAATCGCCAGGGTGTAAGCCAGGAATATGCGTTGTTGTCCCTGTCCATCGGCGTCGTGCATCTGCACCCACAGGCCTGCGGGCAACTCGATGCCAGCCGCTTGGCGGAGCTGGCGTCACATGCCAAGCACCACGCCAAGCATGTGCCGGGGTATAGCGTGCATGTGATTGATAGCCTGGCAAGCGCCTGAAAAACCGGGCGCCCGCAAGATCGCCAGCGCCGGCACGGCTAGTGCGAACCGGGCTCCAGCGCCTTGAGCTTGTGCTCGGCCAGGGGATGCCCGGCCTTGGCTGCCATCCGCCACCAGCGCGCCGCCTCGGCAGCGTCCGGGGCCTTGCCCGGCGTTCCGGCCAGGCTGATCACGCCTACCTGATAGGCTGCTTTGCCATCGCCCGCCAAGGCTGCCAGGCGCAGCAAGCGCACGCCCTCCTCACGAGCACCCAGGCCGACGCCGCGAAACGCCAGGATGTGCCCATAGAAGCTCTGGGCGCCGACATCTCCCAGGTTGGCCATGCGTGCGAACTGGCCTTCGAGCCAGTGCCAGCCGCGCGGCTGGCGCACGAACCACGACCAGTGAAACAACCGGCGTGCCAGCCAGTAACCGACATGCGCCTTGAGTCGTAGAAACACTCAGGCCTCCGCGGATTCAGGGTATTCGTATTCAAACACCCGAACCACTTCCGAGGCGTGCCAGGATGCCGCCGCGACGCCATCGGACGGCCCGGAAAACCGTCCCAGGCGCTCGACACATTCGAAGAAACCGGTGCGCGGCAGGCGACTGGCGCCCTGGCTGATCACCAGCGAACTGCGCAAGGGCTGCTCGGCCTTGGCATCCAGGGCCGCCAGGTGTTCAAGGGCCGCAGTGAGGGTTTGCATGGCCGGCGTGGGGAGTTGCAAGCGCTCGAGCAACGCACGATAAGTCAGCAGGTGGCGCTGTCGACGGGCCTGGTCCAGCTCGCCCAGTAAACCGTCCCAATGTTGACGACTGATTCGCACACTCACGATTCATCCCTCCATCCCTGCACCTTCAACTCCCAGGCCAGGCTGCGGCGGATCGCAGCGTCAGGTTGACGCTCGCCACTTTCAATCAGGGCCAGGTAAGAAGGACTGATGCCTACCGTGCGGGCCAGCGCTTCGATCGCGATGCCCTTTGCTTCACGCAAACTGCGTAGTTGATCCAGACCTGGAAGTTCCTGGTCTGCGGAGGACACGTGACGAGCTGTTGCTTCACGTGCAGGTGATTCGCTAACGCCTGCTGCTTTCAATAACGCTTGATACTGAGCCCATGGCAACACCGCATACTCGGGCTCGCCATCACGTGCAATGATCTGAATATCCATGACTACCCCGTAGGACAACAACACTTAGCGAGTCGGCACTTTTCCTTAGAAGTGTAATCCTAACAGCCGCCAAGGTCGCGAGGGGGGATCAATCTGCAGATGAACCTGATTCGGCTCAGGTTTTTTTCGGGCCCTGCAGTTGCAGTTGCTCCGGTGTATCGGGCAACCGCTCCACCACGGCCAGCTTTTCCGGCCGCTGACGGCTGCGCCAGACACGGAAAGCATTCAGTTCATCGGCCAGGGTTTTCATCAACCAGGCGAGCACGGCGATGTCATCGAACATGCCGAACAGGGGAAGGAAATCAGGAATGGCGTCAATCGGGCTAAGGAAATACATCAGCCCCGCCACCACCGCCACCAACGCCTTGGGGCTGATGGCACGGTACTCGCCACGCCAGTACGCCAGGCACAGTGCCTGCAGCAAACGCAGGTCATCCTTGAGCTTACCCAGCCGCCAGCCTTGATTGGCGCCCTTGCGGGCCACCGCGAACAGCAGTGTCGGCAAACGTCCACGACTGATCAATCGACCGGCCAGCGGCAGAAACCGAGCGAAACTCCAGGGTGCTTTCATCATCCCTCCACTGAAATGTTATCCACACAAATTGTGGATAACCTTGTGAACAGAGCCCTATTTCACGCCTCAAAGCCCCGTTTTACAAGGCCCCCAGTCAGATCGGGCGTTTTTTACTCACATAAAAAAACCCAATATTTCATTGACTTGGCAACCTTCCGGGCTATCGGCACTACTTTCAGTGCTATCACGCCAGCCCAGGGCATCCGTTCAATCGAATGCCCGGCCACCGGACACCAGATGCAACAACGCCCCGGATAAGCGGGGCGTTGTTGTCATACCAGACGCTGATTACTTCTCGGCGTCTTGCTTGGCAGGATCCTTGATCGCCAGCAGTTCCAGGTCGAATACCAGCACCGAGTTGGCCGGGATTGCCGGGCTAGGGCTTTGTGCGCCGTAGGCCAGTTCGCTAGGAATGTACAGCTTGTACTTCTCGCCGACGTGCATCAGTTGCAGGCCTTCAACCCAACCCGGGATCACGCCGCTGACCGGCAGGTCGATCGGGCTGCCACGCTCGACGGAGCTGTCGAAAACGGTGCCGTTGGTCAGGGTGCCGGTGTAGTGAACAGTCACCACGTCGGTCGGCTTCGGCTGAGCGCCATCGGCCTTCTTGACGACTTCGTACTGCAAGCCGGAAGCCGTGGTGGTCACACCGGCTTTCTTGGCGTTGTCTTCGAGGAATTTCTTGCCGGCGGCAGCCGACTCTTCGCTCATCTTGGCCATACGCTCTTCAGCGCGCTTTTGCAGCGCAGCGAAAGCTTCGACCAGTTCATCATCCTTGAGCTTCTGTTCTTTCTTGCCGATAGCATCTTCGATGCCTTGGGCTACAGCTTTGGAATCCAGATCATCCATACCTTCCTGTGCCAGGCTCTTGCCCATGTTCAGGCCGATACCGTAGGAAGCTTTTTGCGCCGGGGTTTTCAGCTCAACGCTGGTCTGCGAGTCACAACCCGCGAGTACCAGGCTAACCAGGGCCACCGCCGCCGCCAACCGATGCTGTTTCATGCTATTTCCTTGTTCATGCGCCTAAAGGGCAATCGAGTAAAGCCGCGAGCTTATCAGGCCGCCACGACCAATGGCTACCGGCATGAGAGCAGTAAACGTCCGATAAGTTCAGGTCTTTTAACGCGTTTTACTCAGGTGTGAGCATGAAATTTCTGTCAGCCTACCCCCATGGTTGCGGATGCCGATTCGCACGACATCTGGCGTAATGGCTACTTGCTGCTGAACTGCGCCTCAGGCATAACAAAATACTTAATCGACAAGGATGTTTATCTTGCGCCTCTTATTCCGTGTGCTGTTACTGATCGCGGCCCTGCTGCTGGTCGCGCTGGCCGTGGTGCTGTACTACGTTGCCAACCCGAAACTACCGACCTATACGCCTGCCCAGCAGGTGCATTACCTGCCGCAATGGAGCGCCGACGACCGTCAGACGTTCTATTTCACGCCCCAGGGCACCCAGGTCAAGGGCTTGCGCTACACCTGGTTCAACGCCCTTGAACTGCCGTTTTCGCAGCAACGTTTCGCCGCGCCCGAGTACCTGGCGCGCTTCGGTTTCCTGGTGGATCCGGCGCAAAAAGCCACGCCAGGCAACCCTGGAAATCTGCCGGTAGGCTTCACCCGCCATCAGAATTCCGGCAGCAAAGAAGAGTTTCTGGATATTACCTGCGCCGCCTGCCACACCGGCGAACTGCGGTTCAAGGGCCAGGCCGTACGCATCGATGGCGGTACCGCCCAACATGTACTGCCCTCCAGCGTACCGACACTGCGCGGCGGTAGCTTCGGCCAGGCGCTGGTCGCCAGCCTGGCCTCGACCTACTACAACCCATGGAAATTCGAGCGTTTCGCCCGCAATGTGTTGGGCCAGGACTACGACGCCGGGCACTCGCAACTGCGCCAGGACGTCAAGGCGTCACTGGACATCTTCCTGGGCGTCGCCTGGAACGATACCCATCGCGGTCTCTACCCGACCGAAGAAGGCCCCGGGCGCACCGACGCGTTCGGACGTATCGCCAACGCCGCCTTCGGCGACGCCATTTCCCCCGACAACTACCGCGTCGCCAACGCCCCGGTGGACTATCCACAGCTCTGGGATATCTGGACCTTCGACTGGGTGCAATGGAACGGCTCGGCCCAGCAACCGATGGCACGCAATGTCGGTGAAGCCCTGGGGGTCGGCGCGACGCTGAACTTCTTCGATGCCAATGGCCAACCGCTCAAGGGCGACGACCGCTACCCCTCCAGCGTCCGTGTGCGCGACTTGCACCTGATCGAAGAAACCCTGAAACGCCTCCAACCGCCCGCCTGGCCCGAAGCACTGTTTGGCAACATCGACAAGCCGCTGGCGGCCCAGGGGCGTGCACTGTTCGCCGAAAACTGCGCCGGCTGCCATGTTCCGAGCGTGGCCCAGGCCAACGGTCGACCGGAGAAGAAGCTGAAAATGCTCCCGGTCGAGGTGATTGGCACCGACCCGGGAGCGGCCAACAACATTGCCAACCACCGGTTCGACCTCCGCTCACTGCAATGGGACCCGGCGGAACTGGCCAACCTCGATGTCAAGCTGCAGCCCGCGCCCGAGGAACCGCTGGACCTGAGCCAGCTCTCGGTCGCCAAAGGCCTGGCCTACGTCACCGCTTTCGTTGAGCGCCGCGCTTATCGCGAGGCCGCTGTCACGCCCGAGGAACGTCCGGCCATGGACGGTTTTGGCCTGCCCATCGGGGTGCGCGAAAAGACTGCCTACAAAGCCCGGCCCCTGGCGGGCGTATGGGCAACGGCGCCCTTCCTGCATAACGGATCGGTGCCAAGCATTTACCAGCTGCTCTCACCCCAGGATGAACGGGCAACCACCTTCTATAAAGGCACCTTCGAGTACGACCCGAAGCATCTGGGGTATCGCACGCAAGCCTTTACCAACGGTTTTGAGTTCGACACGCGAATCACCGGCAACCACAACAGCGGTCACGAATTCCGTGCCGGCGAACGTGGCAACGGGGTCATCGGACGCTTGCTGCAACCACAGGAGCGCTGGGCACTGCTGGAGTACCTGAAAGTGCTCGGCGGTCCGCTGGAGGCGCAACTGCCATGACCCCCGACTCGAACCCAAGGAGTTTTGCATGTTGATGACACTGTGGTTGCGCATGTGCGTTCTGCTGGGCAAGGCCGTGCTGTTTGTGGTGGGCCTCGGCCTGCTGGGCTGGGCCGTGGCAACCGCCTGGTCGGCCTGGCAGCACCGCGGGCCCGTGCCTGCCCAGGAGCAGATACCCACCGACGAAGCGGCGATGACCCGGGATGTCATTCAGACTGCCGTGCGCATCGTCGACTCGCACCGGGAGAACACCCGCTACTTGCGTGATGCCCACGCCAAGGCTCACGGCTGCCTGAACGCTGAAGTTCAGGTCCTACAAGACCTGACGCCCGAACTGCGCCAGGGTGTTTTCAGCGAGGCCGGCAAGACCTGGCAAGCCACCCTGCGCCTGTCCAACGGCAGCCCCTACCCGCAATTCGACAGCCTGCGCGATGCCCGGGGCATGGCGCTCAAATTGCTCGATGTGCCGGGTACGCAGTTGCTCAAGGATCGGCAAAGCCGTGGCGAACAGGATTTCGTGATGTTCAATCACCCGAACTTCTTCGTCAGCGATGTCGCCGAATACCGTCAGAACGTCGCCGCGCAGGCTGACGGCAAGAAAGTGATGGCGTTTTTCCCCGGCTGGGATCCCCGGACCTGGCAGGTTCGCCACCTGTTCATCGCCCTGGCGACACTGGCGCCCGCACCGGCCAGCCCGACCCAGACCACCTACTTTTCGGTGTCGCCCTACAAGTTCGGCAGCGCCAATGCGAAATTTCGTGTCGCGCCGGACCCGGACAGTTGCCCGGTCTACACCCTGCCCCCGCAGAATCAGGCACTGCCCAACTTCCTGCGCAGCGCACTGACCCAACAACTGTCGACGGATCGGGTTCCGGCCTGCTTTGTCCTGCAGATCCAGCGCCAGGACCCGAGCCAGTACATGCCGATCGAAGACACCAGCATTGAATGGCGCGAAAGCGATGCACCGTTCGAAACCGTGGCACGGATCAGGATTCCCGCCCAGGACTTCGACACGCCGGCGCAGAACCTGCAATGCGACAACCTGTCATTCAACCCCTGGTTCGGCCTTGAAGCCCATCGTCCGATTGGCGGCATCAACCGATTGCGCAAAGCGGTGTATGAAGCCGTCAGCGACTACCGACACGCGCGCAACGCCGAACAATAGCGCTACCTGAAGCCGGCCTCTCCACAGAGCCGGCTTCAGCCCCATCAAGACTCAGTAGCGCGCATCAATCGGCTTGCCACCCTCAGGCCAGTCCTTGACCTTGTCCGGGAAGTCCGGACGTGGCTGATGCGAGAAGTACTCCGCGACGTCCACCGCCTCCTGATCGGAAAGCCCACCCTGCCCTAGCGGGAACTGCTCATGAAAGCCGACCGGCATGTTGCGCTTGACGAACGCCGCGGCGGTGTAGGTCCGCGCCATGCCCGCGCCGATATTGAATGACTCGTCGCCCCAGAGTGGCGGAAACACCCATTCTCCACTGGCACGCTTCAGGCCTTCGCCCGCTGCGCCATGGCACACCGCACATTGCTTGGCATACACCCGTTGACCGTTCTCCCGGTCGGGCTTGATCGCCGTGTCGACTTTGCCGACGCCACGCCCGGCGACTTTGTCCCCAGGCAAGGTGTTGCGCTTCATCCAGTCGAAGTAGGCAATCATCGCCTGCATGTCCGCCGACTGTACGGGAAGCGGTTGCCCATTCATCGAACGCCGGAAGCAACCATTGATCCGGTCAGCCAGGGTGATCTGCCGGCCCGCGCGGGGCGCGTAACCCGGGAAGAATGCCGACACACCGACAAAGGGCGAGCCGTCCGCGACGGTGCCCGCGTTGAGATGGCAACTGGTGCAGTTCAGGGCGTTGCCCACGTTGTCCGGCAACAGTGCCTTGGTTTGCAGGTGCAGGCGCATGCCACGCACCACCTGCTGCGCATTGGGCGCGACCAGCATGTCGGCCAGGCGAGGCGTTTCAAAGGTTGAAGAGTCGGTGACCGGCTTGAGTTGCCCGCGCATCTGTTTGACCTGGGCGGCGCTGATCACCGAGCCACTGTTACCCCAGCTTGCGCGCACGAAACTGAGGATCTCGGCGATTTCCTGATCGGACAGCCGGGCAAACCCGGGCATGGTATAGACCCGGGGGTGGGTCAGGGTTTCGGCGGTTTTCCAGCCCGTCAGGGTGATGTGCAGTAACGACGCCGGGTCGGCCGAGGCCACGCTCGGATTACCCGCCAGCGGCGGGAACATCGCATTCACACCGCCACCGTCCGGACGATGGCAGTCGGCACAAAACTGCGTGTAGCCCAAGCCGCCACGGCTGCTGAACAGCGTCGCCGGAGGTTCAGCCGGGGCAAGCGGCAGGGTTTGCGGCGGCAGGTCATCTTTGCCGGCCGGCAAGGACTTGAGGTAGGTCGCAATCGCGATCAGATCGTCGTCGGTAAAGTGCTGGGTGCTGTGATGGATCACCTCCGCCATGTTGCCTGACACCGTGGCAAAGCGATTTTGCCCGGTCTTGAGCAATTGCACCGTGTCGTCGACAGTCCACAGGTTACGCAGGCTGAGCGCGCGCCACTGTTCCACGGTTTCCCCGGCCAGATAGTGCTCGCCGCTGGAACCGGCATCGCTCATGGCCTTCTCCTGAAAGGCGATGCCCCGTGGCGTATGGCAAGCGCCACAGTGCCCCAGGCCCTGCACCAGATAGGCGCCGCGGTTCACTCGCTCATCCTTGACGGGGTCGGGTACGAAGGGCGTGTGATCGACAAACAACAGATTCCAGAACCACAGCCCCCAACGCTGGTTGAACGGCCAGCTCATGTCCGCCTGTAGATTGACTTGTTTGACGGGGGTGACCCCTTGCAACAGATAGGCATACAGCGCCCGCATGTCCGTTTCGCTCATTTTCGCGTAGGACGGATAAGGCATCGCCGGGTAAAGGTTATCGCCCGCCGGCGTGACACCTTCACGCATGGCACGGTCGAACTGCTCGAACGTGTAGCGGCCGATTCCGGTCTCCGGGTCCGGGGTAATGTTGCTGGAATACAGCGTGCCCATCGGTGTTTTCAACTCCAGGCCACCGGCCATGACCGCGCCGCCCTTGGCGGTGTGGCAGGCAATGCAGTCGCCGAGCTGGGCGACATACTTGCCCTGCTCGATCTGCGTACCTGGCTGGGTTGCCGCTACCGAAGCCGGCTCACTGGCGTTGAGTTGATGCACAAACAACAACGACGAGACCAGCATGGCCAGTCGCGGCAAATTCAAATCCATTGAAACACCCCTTTTGGGTCTGGCGACGGGTCGTCCCGTTGGCCAGTTTCCTATTGGTTTTTATCGCCTCATCAGGCAAGAACCGGGACCTGCAGGTCCCACTTTGTTTCTATAGGAATTGGTGGGGGTGGCCGTTGACATGAATCATTGGCGAGCGTGTATGCCGGACAATCGAATGACCAGGCATGTGCGAGAATTGGAAGAAGGCAGAAAACAGGCCGTTGCGGGGTACTCAACTGGCGGCAAGCGCTTGCATTGAGCAAACCCCAGACAGCAAAAAGCCCGCATTGAGCGGGCTTTCTGTGGTGACCTGGCGTTCAGTGTTCCAGGTTACCGAATATGGCGCAGCGGACGGGACTCGAACCCGCGACCCCCGGCGTGACAGGCCGGTATTCTAACCGACTGAACTACCGCTGCGCGTAGCGTTGAAAGTAAATGGTGGGTGATGACGGGATCGAACCGCCGACATTCTGCTTGTAAGGCAGACGCTCTCCCAGCTGAGCTAATCACCCTTTACCTTCGTTGCGGGGCACATTATGCCACAGGTTTTCATAAAGTGTTGATTTAATTGAAATATTTTTCAAAAAATCTGAAAACCGGTGAAACGATGCATCCTGCAGGAACAACAGACAGAAAAAAACCCGCGTGAGCGGGCTTTTCCGTGGTGACCTGGCGTTCAGCGTTCCAGGTTACCGAATATGGCGCAGCGGACGGGACTCGAACCCGCGACCCCCGGCGTGACAGGCCGGTATTCTAACCGACTGAACTACCGCTGCGCGTAACACTTGAAACGAATGGTGGGTGATGACGGGATCGAACCGCCGACATTCTGCTTGTAAGGCAGACGCTCTCCCAGCTGAGCTAATCACCCTTCGCTTCGGTGTGGCGCGCATTCTACGGAGCAGCCCCACCTCTGGCAAGCACTTTTTTAAATAATTTTCTCAGGCCTTCCAAAGGCTTAGCGAAGGGTTGGCCTATGACGCCGCGCGGAGAATAATGCCCCCCTTTGTATAAAGGAGAGACTCACCCCATGTGGTTCAAAAACCTGCTTATCTATCGCCTGACCCAAGATCTGCCTTTTGATGCTGAGGCGCTGGAAACTGCACTGGCCACCAAACTGGCGCGTCCATGTGCAAGCCAGGAGTTGACCACCTACGGTTTCGTCGCGCCGTTCGGCAAAGGCGAAGATGCCCCACTGGTGCATATCAGCGGCGATTTCCTGCTGATTGCCGCACGCAAGGAAGAACGCATTCTGCCAGGCAGCGTCGTACGTGACGCCGTCAAGGAAAAGGTCGAAGAGATCGAAGCCGAGCAAATGCGCAAGGTCTATAAGAAGGAGCGTGATCAGATCAAGGATGAAATCATCCAGGCCTTCCTGCCGCGCGCCTTTATCCGTCGCTCCTCGACCTTCGCCGCCATTGCGCCGAAACAGGGCCTGATCCTGGTCAACTCGGCCAGCCCGAAACGTGCCGAAGACCTGCTCTCCACCCTGCGCGAAGTGATCGGCACGCTGCCCGTGCGCCCACTGACCGTGAAGATGTCCCCAACCGCGACCATGACAGAGTGGGTCACCACCCAGAAAGCTGCGGACGACTTCTTCGTGCTGGACGAGTGCGAACTGCGCGACACCCACGAAGACGGCGGCATCGTGCGCTGCAAGCGCCAGGACCTGACCAGCGAAGAAATCCAGTTGCACCTGAGCACTGGCAAAGTGGTGACTCAGTTGTCCCTGGCCTGGCAGGACAAGCTGTCTTTCGTGCTTGACGACAAGATGGTGGTCAAGCGCCTGAAATTCGAAGACCTGCTGCAGGACCAGGCTGAACAGGACGGCGGCGATGAGGCCCTTGGCCAACTGGATGCCAGCTTCACCCTGATGATGCTGACTTTCGGCGATTTCCTCCCGGCGCTGGTTGAAGCACTAGGCGGTGAAGAGACTCCGCAAGGCATCTGAATCGTCGATACAGACGAAGCCTGACAGGACCCGTGCAAACGCCACCGCTTCGGTGGCGTTTGCACATAACCGGCAACAGATTGCGCACGTAACTTGATCACCAGGTTAATAATGGGCACTATACTGCGCATCGCGAGGACGACCTTGCGGCTCGATCGAGTCATTAATCTGGGGACGGCCCCATCAATCGATGGAGGTTTCCATGTCCTGGATCATTCTGTTTTTCGCTGGCCTGTTTGAAGTCGGCTGGGCCGTTGGCCTGAAGTACACCGACGGCTTCACGCGCCCTCTTCCCACTGCCCTGACCGTTATCGCCATGGCTATCAGCCTTGGTCTACTGGGCCTGGCGATGAAGGAATTGCCGCTGGGAACGGCCTATGCGATCTGGACCGGTGTCGGCGCCATAGGCACGGTGATCGCCGGGATCATCCTGTTCGGTGAGTCCATGGCGTTGTTCCGCCTGGCCAGCGTCGCACTGATCATTGCCGGGTTGGTCGGCTTGAAAGTCAGCGCCGCCTGACACACAAAAACGCCCGCAGATTGCGTAATGCCAGTCAGTTAAGAGAAATAAAGCCGAACACGAAACCCGTGGCGAGGGAGCTTGCTCCCGCTGGGCTGCGTAGCAGCCCCAAAACAGGGCCGCTTTGCGCCCCAGCGGGAG
>NZ_JBYTBK010000032.1:0-20975 GCF_058789115.1 Pseudomonas sp. FW300-N1A1
TAATATCAGGTAAACGGCTTCGTTAACTGTCCACCATGTCTCCGAACATGTGTCCACCATGTCCCCGGTCCAAACAGGGGCGGACGCGACTTACAGGGTGAAGTCGCCTTCAGCCGCCAGCTCACTCAGCGGCACGCGCGGGCTTGGCACTTCACGGGCCTGCAGGTACTCGGCCAGGGTGGCCTTGTCACCCAGCTTGCCGATCGCGACGGCGGCGTGCAGCGCGTAGCCTTGCGGAATGTTCAGCTCCTTGCGGGTAAGCTCCTGGTCGAAACCGGCCATGCCGTGGGTGTGCCAGCCACTGAGGGTCGCTTGCAGGGCCAGGTGGCCCCAGGCCGAGCCCGTGTCGAAGGTGTGCCACAGGGCCGGGGTCTCTTCCTCGGCGCCCGGGGCGGTGAAGGTGGTTTTCGAGATCACGATCACCAGGGCCGAGGCGTGTTGCGCCCAGCCGCGGTTGAATTCGTTCAGCAGACCCAGGTAACGCTCCCAGTTCGGCGTATCACGGCGCGCGTACAGAAAGCGCCACGGTTGCGAGTTGTAGGCCGACGGTGCCCAGCGCGCGGCTTCGAAGAAGCTCAGCAGGGTTTCTTCAGGGATGGTTTCGCCGGTAAAGGCGCGCGGTGACCAGCGGTCGGTGAACTGTGGGGCAATGGCGTATTCGGCAACGCGGGGATTGGCGCTCATCAAGAAGTTTCCTGGCAACGTTTATGAATGGGCAGTTGAGTAAAACCGGCGCATGCCGTTGAGCTGGGCAGTGAGGTTTTCCGACCCTTGGCAATTCACCGTGATGCAACGCGCTAGCGCGTTAATGGCACCCTGGCATGGGCCGCTGCGACCCGCCAAGCTACTGCGCCGGCTGAAAACTGACAAGTGCTCTCGTACCGGCAGTCGCCAGCGCTTGGCCCAAGGGGTCGCGGGCACTAGACTGGCGGCCTTTTCTCCTCCTGATGTAGATGCTTGAGCCATGGCCGCCAAAGTCGAACCTTTCTGGATACGCAAAACCCTCGAACAACTCGATCAGCAGGAGTGGGAGTCGTTGTGCGATGGCTGCGGCCTGTGCTGCCTGCAAAAACTCGAGGATGAAGACGACAACAGCGTCTACTACACACGCATCGCCTGCAAACTGCTGGACCTGAAAACCTGCCAGTGCACCGACTACCCGAATCGTCGCGATTCGGTGCCCGACTGCATCCAGCTCACGCCGGGCAAGGCCGATCAATTCAAGTGGTTGCCGCCGACCTGCGGCTACCGCCTGGTCAGTGAGGGCAAGGACCTGCCGCTCTGGCACCACCTGGTGTGTGGTGATCGCGACGCAGTGCACCACGAGCGAATCTCGCAGTCCGGGCGCATGCTCGCCGAGGGCAGCGTGCCGGAAGATGATTGGGAAGATCATCTGATTTTCCGCGCAGGTTGAGACCAGCGTGTTGTACGAATGAATCACGAGGGAGTGTGTATGGCGGTAGGGGTGCGATTGCCGACGGCATTGTCGCTGTTGGTGCTGGGGTCGCCAGTGTGGGCGGTCGAGAAGGTCAATCTGGATTACCACGTGCGCTTGCTGCCGCAAAGCGATCAGGCCGAAGTGCGCTTGACGCTGGCCCAGGGCTCGGCCGTGCGCAGCCTGGATTTCGACCTGGGTGACGGCAGCCATTACAGCGACTTCAAGGCCGATGGCCAGTGGCAGCTTGCGCCCGGCAAAGCCGCGCGCGGCGTCTGGCGCCCGGCGGCCGACAAGACCAGCCTGACCTACCGCGTACGCATCAGCCATACACGCAAGAATGCGGCCTTCGAGACTCGCATGACGCCGGGTTGGGCGTTGATGCGCGGTGACGAACTGGTGCCGGCTGCGCGCCTGGATCAGCGTGACGGTGTTGAACTGGTGGCGCGCCTGGAGTTCGAGTTGCCGTCCGGCTGGAAGAGTGTCGAGACCGCCTGGCCGCGCATCGGCAAGAACCGCTTTCGCATCGACAACGTTTCACGATTGTTTGACCGGCCCACCGGCTGGATGCTCGCCGGCAACCTGGGCAGCCGCCGAACGCGCCTGGGGGAGACCGACGTGACGGTGGCTTCGCCACGCGGGCAGGGCATGCGCCGGATGGACGTACTGACGATGCTGACCTTTGTCTGGCCGCAAGTGCAGACGCTCTACCCTCGCCATCCCGGCAAACTGTTGATCGTTGGCGCGTCGGACCCGATGTGGCGCGGCAGCATGGCCGGGTATGAGTCGATCTACCTGCACAGCCGCCTGCCGGTGATCAGCGAAAGTGGCAGCAGCCCGCTGATCCGCGAACTGACCCAGACATTCGGGCGGATCAGCGACCAGGACCGCAGTGACTGGATCAGCGAAGGGTTTGCCGAGTACTACGCCATCGAGTTGTTGCGCCGTGCCGGTGGCATGAGCGATGAACGGTATCAGGTGTTGGAGAACTCGATGCATTTGCTCGGGCAGAAGGCCGGCACCTTGCGCGGGGAACAGGCCAGTCCGGCGCAGGTCGCCAGGGCGGTGTTGCTGCTGCAGGAACTGGATCGCGAGATTCGCCTGAAAACCCGTAACAAGCGTTCGCTGGACGACATGCTTCGAGGTGTCATGCGCCTGGAACGGGTGAGTACGCAGGAGTTTGTGGCGCTCGCCGAAAGTGTGATCGGCGAGCCGTCGAAGGTGCTCGATACCGAACTGCTCAGATAACCTTAGCCAAACACCTGTGGTGAGGGAGCTTGCTCCCGCTCGTTCGTGGCGCTCGCCGAAAGTGTGATCGGCGAGCCGTCGAAGGTGCTCGATACCGAGCTGCTCAGATAACCTTAGCCAAACACTTGTGGTGAGGGAGCTTGCTCCCGCCCGTTCGTGACGCTCACCGAAAGTGTGATCGGCGAGCCGTCGAAGGTGCTTGATACCGAGCTGCTCAGATAGCCTGAGCCAAACACCTGTGGCGAGGGAGCTTGCTCCCGCTCGTTCGTGGCGCTCGCCGAAAGTGTGATTGGCGAGCCGTCGAAGGTGCTCGATACCGAGCTGCTCAGATAGCCTGAGCCAAACACCTGTGGCGAGGGAGCTTGCTCCCGCTCGAGCGCATAGCGCTCGCAAGAGGTTCAGGGCCGCTTCGCAGCCCGGCGGAAACAAGCGCCCTCGCCACAGGGTGATGTGGTGTTGCTTAAGCCCCGGCTTCAGGCGATTTCAATGAGTCGTTGCCGGTGACCGTTGCGGTGTGGGTGGGCGCTTGTGCATGGGTCTTCAGGGATTTCAGCTCGTCACCGGTGCGCTCGATTTTCGCCCGCGCCTTGTCCAGGTCCCGGCGGCCTTGTTCCAGGAAACTTTTCGCCGAACTGTGGCCGGTGATACCCCGTGCCAGCGCCACGCCGCCGAGTGCGACCTGGACCAGGCCGAACAGCCCGCCACGGCGCAGGCCCTTGCCCACCATCACCACGCCACCGGCCAACGAGCCGATGCGCTCCCAGCCCTGGACATTCTGTGTGGAGGGTGCCTGGTCGATAGGTTCCACGCGTTTGAACTCGCTCATGATCTGTCTCCTCAGGGGGCACTGGATAGAGAGCTGACTGCGCAGGCAGTCGCCTTGTTCCGTTGGCGGTGCAACCGGTCAGCGAAATTTCGGACCGGAGCGGGTGTTGTTGCCCTTGGCCAGTCGGTCGTAGAGCACCACATTGACGGTGGCGGCCAGGTTCATGCAGCCGGTGGTCGGGATGTAGACCACGTCTTCGCACCACTCGCGGATCTCTTTGTCGAGAGAGCCATCTTCCGGGCCGAAGATGTACAGCGCGCGATCCGGGTGGGTGTATTCCGGCAGGGAGCGGGCGCCCTCGACCAGTTCGACCGCGACCGGGACGCAGCCCAGGGGCAGGATCTTTTTCAGGTCGTCGATGCCGATCAGCGGAATGTCGTAGTGGACCTTCTTGGTGTCGGTGACGAAATCGGCGGCGCGCTCATAACGTTTACCGGTGTAGAACACCGAGGCCACGCCATAACAGCCCGCAGCGCGCATCACCGAGCCAACGTTCTCCGGTGATTTGGGGTTATACAAACCAATGCAGCTGTACCGTTTGTCTGCCACGAGCGGGGTGCCTTCGGGAAAAAAACGCGATTATACGGGGATTGGGGGAGGGCGGTCAGATGATCGTTCCCGCGCTCTGCGTGGGAATGCTGCCAGGGACGCTCCGCGTTGCGCTTTGGATGTGACGCAGAGCGTCACGGGATGCATTCCCACGCGGGAGCGTGGGAGCGATCAAATCAACGTTACTCGTCGTCTTTTTTCATCAACCCGGCCAGCGCGGCAAACGGGTTGTGGGTCGCCTTGGCGATTTTCGGGGTGCTCAGGGAGCCGTCGCCGAAGTACTGCTGGTCGGTGTAGCGTGAGTGTTCGTTGTCGTGGCAGTACAGGCACAGCAGCTCCCAGTTGGAGCCGTCCTGCGGGTTGTTGTCGTGGTTGTGGTCGCGGTGGTGCACGGTCAGCTCGCTCAGGCGTTTGCCGGAGAATTCACGGGCGCAGCGTCCACAGACGTGGGGGTACATCTTCAGGGCCTTGTCGCGGTAACCCATTTCCCGGTCGCGCTGGGCGTCGGCGAGGATGCGGTCCAGCTTGGCGGTATTGGATGGAGGTGTTGACGAACTCATGGGTTCACCTTTGTAAAAGACTAATGACGGTTATGACCCAAGTTTAGCTCAGCCCTTGAGCTTCTCGGCAATCCAGATCGTGTGACGGGTGCCCTTGTTGCCGTGGGCGAACACCTGCACTTCTTCGGCCTTGAAGCCGGCCTTTTTCAATTTGTCGGAAAACTGCCGGTCGGCACTGGCCGACCATACCGCCAGTATGCCTTTAGGGCGCAGGGCTTTGGCGCAGGCGCTCAGGCCGCCCGCCGAGTACAGCCAGCTGTTGGCTTTCTGGGTCAGGCCTTCGGGGCCGTTGTCGACGTCGAGCATGATCGCGTCGAATCCCTGCGGTTCGGCTTGCAGCACCTTGGCCACGTCTTCCATGCGGATCACGGTACGTGGGTCGAGCAGCGGGCGCCCGGACTTTTCTCCCAGTGGCCCGCGGTTCCACTCCACCACGCCCGGTACCAGTTCGGCGACCACCACTTCGGCGCTCTTGCCCAGGTGCTTGAGGGCCGAGGCCAGGGTAAAGCCCATGCCCAACCCGCCAATCAGTACCCGCGAGTTCGGCCGGCCGGCCACTTTGCGACAGGGGATTTCGGCCAGGGCGTCTTCGGAACCGTGCATGCGGGTGTTCATCAGTTGCCCGCCATCACCGCCCTGGATCTTGATGACGAAATCTTCGCCGTACTCGAACAGGCACAAGGCACCGCCGTTTTCGGGGATCGGGGTGGTGTCGAGCAGAACGAAACGTTTCATGGGACTCTCATTGAGAAGGGAAAAGCTGTCATTGATCAGGGCAATCCTGCGCGCTTGGGAGTAGCCTTGAGGCCACAAGCCAGGGCAACGGAGCCATTGATGAAGCGCACCATTCTAACGGTCATTGTGTTGGCCGCGCTCTCGATAAGTGCGGCACAGGCGCAAGCGATGCAAGCCGTCCCGATGACACCCTCGGCGGCACCCGGTTCGCCGGGAACCGCAACACCCACCCCCTACCCGCAAATTACCCCGACCGCAGCACCCAAGGCCGGTGGCGGCAGTGGTGGAGCTCCCTTTTTGCCGCCGATCAAGAACCCCGGCCCGCCCAAGGATCAACCCCTGCCGGGGCTTGAGCAGGTTGCGCCAAAACCCAAGACCCCAGGCGTCTAGATCTGCTGGGAAAGCAGCTGGCCGTCGGCCATGCGCAGGCGCCTGGACAATGACACGGCAATGGCGCGGATGATCTTGGCGGCAATCTTCGGCGCGTCGTTGAGCATCTTTTCCAGGGAGTCCTTGCCCAGGTTGAGCAACTGGCAATGACTCGCCGCCACGCAACTGGCCGAGCGCCGCTCGCCGTCGAGCACGGCCATCTCGCCAAATGCCCGGCCGCTGCGCAGGGTCGCGATGGTGACCTGTTGGCCGTCATGACCGGTTTTCTGCACGGCCACCTGGCCGGAGTGAATGATGCACATGAAGCTGCCGGCATCGCCCTCGTGGAAGATTTCTTCGCCCTGGGCAATGGTGCTGATGCTGAAGTAGCCGGCAGCGGCCGTGAAGTCGGCCAGTTGCAGTTGATCGAACAGGCCGCAGTCCATCAGCCAGTCGCGAATTTCGGTGTTCAGTGAGCGTGGTTCTGGCATGTCGTCAATGTCTTTTCTTGTGTCTGTTGCGGGGCTTGATCAGGGGATAACCCTCTATCGTCTGTGGGCGAGGGCCTTCCCGGCCCGCCCCCACATCGGCAAATGATCTCGGATCAGCGCCAGCGGGCGGAGTTCCTCAGGCAATCCCCAGTACCTTGAAGACAAATGCGTATTCGAGGGCTACGTCACGTAATCCTTGATAACGCCCGCTCATCCCGCCGTGGCCGGCACCCAGTTCGGTCTTGAGCAGCAGCAGGTTGTCGTCGGTTTTGCTGGCGCGCAATTTGGCCACCCACTTGGCGGCTTCCCAGTACTGCACGCGGCTGTCGTTGTAGCCGGCGATCACCAGCGTGGCCGGGTAGGCCTGGGCGCTGACGTTTTCGTAGGGCGCATAGGCCTTGATCCGCTCATACACGTGCGGCTCCTGCGGGTTGCCCCATTCGTCGTATTCGGTGACGGTCAGTGGCAGGTCCGGGTCGAGCATGGTGTTGAGGGTATCGACGAAGGGCACTTCGGCAATGGCCGCCGCGAACAGCTCCGGGCGTTGGTTGAGCACCGCGCCGATCAACAGGCCGCCGGCACTGCCACCGCTGATCGCCAGTTGTGACGAGGTGGTGTAGCCGTTGGCAATCAAGTGTTCGGCGCAGGCGATAAAGTCGCTGAAGGTGTTCTGCTTGTGCTCCTGCTTGCCGGCGCGGTACCAGGCTTCGCCCAGCTCACCACCACCACGCACGTGGGCAATGGCAAAGGCCACGCCGCGATCGAGCAGGCTCAGGCGCGAATGGGAGAACCAGGGGTCAAGGCTTTCACCGTAGGCGCCATAACCATAGAGGTAGAGGGGCGTCGGCTGGCCGAGCCGGTCGCGCTTGACCACCAGGCTGATCGGTACCTGCGTACCGTCGGGCGCAGTCGCCCACAGGCGCTGGCTGATGTAGGCATCGGCATCGAAGGGGCCGAGCACGGGGGTTTCCTTGAGGACTTTCTGCTCGCCGCTGGCCAGTTCCAGCTGGCGCACCTGCGCCGGGCGATTCAACGCCTCGTAGCGCAGGCGGATCCGCTCGCTGGCAAATTCCAGGCTGTTGTGCACGTGCAGGCTGTAGGCAGCGTCCGGTAACCGCACCCGGTAGGTCGGCAGCCCCTGAGGGTGAACCTCGATGATCGGCAGCCCGCCTTCACGCAGGCTCAGGGTCATGGCCGTGGCGTTCAGGCTCATGCCGTCGAGCATCACCGTGTCGCTGTGGGGGATCAGGTTTTGCCAGTCGTCCTGGGTCGGCGCCACGCCGGTGTCGACGGTCTGGTACAGGGCAAAGTTGATGCCGTCGCGATTGCTGCGAATCAGCCAGGTCCACTGGTCGTCGAGCTTGCCGTGGTCAACGTCGTACTCGTGGTCTTCAATCCGCGGCGCCAGGCATGTGAAGGCCTGCTGCGGCTGCGTGGCATCCAGGGCCCAGACTTCACTGGTGGTCTTGCTGCCCAGGGACAGCAGCAACTGGCGCTCGGAGCTTGAGCGATAACAGTGCAGGAAAAACCGCCCGTCCGGTTCATGGAAGACTTCTTCGGCAGCCGTACCGTCGAGGCGATAGCGAAACAGTTTGTGCGGGCGATGGGTTTCGTCCAGTTCAGCGAAGAACAGCGTCAGGCTGTCGTTGGCCCAGGTCATGCTGCCATCGCAGTCTTCGAACGCCAGTTCGCTGATCTTGCCGTTGGACAGCTCCTTGACGAACAAGGTGTAGGTCTCGTCGCCGATGGTGTCCAGGCTATAAGCCAGGCGCTGGTGGTCCGGGCTGATGCTGAAGGCGCCCAGCGAGAAGAAGCCGCCATTGGCCAGCTCGTTGGGGTCGAGCAGCAACTGCTCCCGGCTTTCATCGACCTGCAGGCTATCGTCGGCCGGGCGCGGGCAGCGGTAGTGCCGGGCATACTCGTCGCCGGCGATGGTCCGGGTGTAGTACAGGTACGGCCCCCATGGCGACGGCAGCGACAGATCGGTTTCGAGAATCCGGCCCTTGATTTCATTGAACAGGGTTTCGCGCAGCCCGGCCTGATCGGCCAGTTGGGCTTCCTGGTAGTCGTTTTCGGCCTTGAGGTAATCCAGCACGGGGGCGGTGTCCCGCTCCTGCAGCCAGGCATACGGGTCATCACCGTCGGCCTTGCGGGCAATCGGGGCGCTGCAAACGTGGGCGGATCGGGGCATGTGGGGCTCTCGGACGGTGTGCAAAAGGGGCTTCACGGACAGCGGGGCAGCTTGATCCGCGAAAAGCCGTTATCATAAGCGCCTCTTTGCCTGCCATGCCATGGACACCATGACCGAGAACGACTATCTGATCGCTTGGGGCCTTTACGCCTTTGCCGCTTTGGGCTGCCTGTTGGTGTGGATGCGCATGACCCGCTGGATGTGGCGCTGGCTGCGCCAGCCGCTGCGCCTGGTCATGGTGGTGCTGTTGTTCAGCCCGACCATCATTGACCCGGTGAAGGAAAAGTTCGCCCCGGCCATCGCCATCACCGCCCTGGACTTGTTGTTCAAGGTGGGGAACAACGCCTGGCGGGCCATCTCCGACCTGTTCATGTACGGCATGATCACCTTGGGTATCTATCTGATATTCGTGTTCATCCGTTTCCCCATCGAGCGCGCCGCCAACGCGCGCAAGGAACAGGCCGCCGCCGCGAACGCCGCCGCCCGGGCCTCTGACCCCGACGATGACCAACCCTTCGGCGGTGCCGGCGATGATCGTTACGGTCGCCCCCCTGTGCCGAGCAATCCCCAGCGTTCGCGAGTCGAACCCCGCCTTTGATGGCCCCGGCATTGAAGCGAGAGTCCCGGCATGTGTGAATTATTGGGCATGAGCGCCAATGTACCGACCGATATCGTGTTCAGCTTCACCGGGCTGATGCAGCGCGGCGGTCGGACCGGCCCGCACCGGGACGGTTGGGGTATCGGCTTCTATGAAGGTCGCGGCCTGCGCGTGTTCCAGGACCCGGCCGCCAGTTGCGACTCGGAAGTGGCGCAGTTGGTGCAACGCTATCCGATCAAGAGCGAAGTGGTGATCGGGCATATCCGCCAGGCCAACGTCGGCAAGGTCTGCCTGTCCAACACCCACCCGTTCGTGCGCGAGCTATGGGGGCGGAACTGGTGTTTTGCCCATAACGGCCAGCTCGCCGATTTCCAGCCAGTGGCGAGTTTCTACCGGCCGATCGGTGACACCGACAGCGAAGCGGCGTTCTGCGACCTGCTCAACCGAGTGCGCGAAGCCTTCCCGGAGCCCGTGGCGGTCGAACAGTTGCTGCCGAGCCTGGTGGCGGCCTGCGCCGAGTACCGTAACCAGGGCGTATTCAATTGCCTGTTGAGCGACGGCGACTGGCTGTTCTGCTATTGCTCGACCAAGCTGGCCCAGATCACCCGGCGCGCCCCCTTTGGTCCGGCACGCTTGAAGGACGTGGACGTGATCGTCGACTTCCAGGCCGAAACCACGCCCAACGATGTGGTAACGGTGATTGCCACCGAACCCTTGACCGAAAACGAAACCTGGACCCGTTACGAACCGGGCCAATGGAGCCTGTGGCGACGCGGTGAATGCGTCAGCCAGGGCAAGACCGAATAAGGAACAGCCGATATGTTGCTCAGTTATGTGCGCCTGGTGTTGTTTGCCGTCGGCCTGTTGGTGGGGGTGCAGGTACCGGGGTTCATCAATGATTACGCCAAGCGGGTCGAGGCGCACCTGATCGAAGCGCAGACCGGCCTGCGGGGTTTCCAGGGCACGGCCGAGCAGTTTTTCAAGGGTGATCTACAAGCATTGGTGGCCCATTACCGCGCCAGTGAAGACCCGGTATTTCGCAGCGATGCCGACAGCCTGAACACCCTGTTGACCCGGCAACTGGCGCTGGATAAACAGTTCCAGGCCATGCAGGGCCCGTGGTACATCCGCTTCCTGCAGGTGGTCCTGGCCGCCGATCCGGAGATTCGCAAGGAAACCTGGAACGGCTACAGCTACCAGATCCTGCTGACCCCCGAAGCCATGGGCTGGGGGTTGGGTGGGGCGATGCTGCTGTCGTTCGGCCTGGAATGCCTGTTCCGACTGATCGACTGGGTGGTGCTGGGCGGCAAGCGCCTGCGCCAGAGCCGGCCGATCGAAGAGCGGGATTTACGCGGCTTGTAATGCCGAAGAACAGCCAGTCGCCCGCGCAGGAAGCAGTTCCTGCACGGGCGAAGGTTTACCAGTCGAGCGAGTAGCTCATGCTGAACGTACGGCCTTCGGCGTTGGCATAGGGGGCCTTGGCGTTGGACTGGGCGTACAGGTTCTGGTAGTTGCGATCGGTCAGGTTGAATACCCCACCTTCCAGACGGCCGACCGGCAGTTCCACGGAACCGAGCAGGTCCACCAGGGTGTAGCCATCGATGTCGCGTCCGTTGTCATCCTTGAGGGCCGCGTCGTAGCTGGCCAGCTGCATGCCTTGCAGGCGCAGGGTGTAATCGTCCTCGGTATAACCGACGAACAGCGTGGTCTTGGCGGGTGAAATACGCGTGGCCGGCAGGTCGATCCATTTGCCGTTCTGCTGGGTCTCGCCCTTGGCCCAGGCATAAGTCCCCCCCACTGACCAGCGATCGGTCGCGCGGTAGGTCAGGCTGTTTTCGATGCCGCGAACCCGTTCTTTCTGATCGATCAGACGCAACACGCGCTCATTGGCATCGTAGAACTGGGTCACGTCCGAGGTGTTTTCATACACGGTGACGTCGGCTTGCCATTGGTCCCAGTCGCCACGCCAGCCCAGCTCGTAGCTGTCGACCTTGATGGCCTGGGCGTCGAGGGTCTGGATGTTAAAGGAACTGTTCACGTCACGCAGGAAACGCTGGATATCCGGCAGCGAAAAACCCTGGCTGTAGTTGACGAAAACGTCCTGGTTCTCACTCAGGTGATAGACCGCCCCCAGGTTGTACAGGGTGGCGTCGTATTTGAGGGTTTCGCCGGGCAGCGTCGCATAATTGCCGGTCTGGACGATCTCGCCATAGGCGATGCTGTCGGAGACGTCGCTTTCGATCCATTCACGGCGAATACCGCCGCGCACGGTCCAGTCGGCGATGTCCCAGGACATTTGCCCGTAGATGGCCTTGGTGGTGGTCTCGGTATCCGGGCCCAGTTCAAAGGTGGTGCCGGTCTTGGTGTAGTCCAGGCCATTGACGCTGTACTGGTCGCCTCGCTGGGTGGAGCGCTCGTTATCGTAGTCGGCACCCCAGACCAGGTTGCCCGTGGCACTGCCGATGGCCGGCAGCGGTGTATCGATGGCGGCGCGCAGGCCATAGACATTCTGCACGCTGTTGTTGTCGGAGACGCCGGCGTAGCCCCGCGACACGTCAGGGAAAAACAGTGCGTCAGCGCGGCGCCAGTAGCTTTCCAGTTGCAGGCCCTGACCGTGGAAGTCCTTGTCGGTGTAATTGAGATTGACGGCCTGGTTATGGGTATAGGGCTGGTCGTCGAGGTTCAGCCCTTTGATCGCGACGGCTTCCTGCTTGTTTTTCGGGTCCTTGGTGTAGCCGGTGTCCTGTTCGTCCTTGTAGTCCTGCAGCGACAGGCTGACTTTCTTGTTCTCGTCCAGCTCGTAACCGAAACGACCTTGCAGGTCATAGGTCTCGGTGTCCATGTTGCTGCCCTGGGAGGTGTCCTGGGGGATGCGGTCACCGTTGCCGTCGAACTGATCGTTGCGTTGCGTCAGGTCCGCGGACACATACCAGTCCAGGGCATCCTTGCGCCCGGTGGCACTCTGGAAGGCTTCGTAGGCGAAGCCTTTGCGGTTGAAGTTGTTGCCAGTGGTCATGCCCAGTTTGCTGCTGTAGGCAGCGTCCTGGCCCTGATTGCGCTTGGTGATGATGTTGATGATGCCGCCCGAAGCGCCGGCACCGTAGACACTGCTGGCACCGGAGACCACTTCGATGCGCTCGATGCTGGCCGGGGAGATGCTGTTGAGCTGGCGGAAATTGTCGCGCGTGGCGTTCTGCGACACGCCGTCGATCAAGACCAGCACGCTGCGCCCGCGCAAGGTCTGGCCGTAGTTGCTCATCCCGCCGGTGGACGGTGCAAGGCCGGGAACCAATTGCCCAAGAATGTCGGAGACCCGACGACCCGCGCCGCTCTGCTCGCGGATTTGCTGTTCGTCGATCACCTGGACCGAGCCCGGGATCGAGGCAATGCTCGCTTCACTGCGTGTCGCGGAAACGACAGTCGCTTGCATGTTCAGGGCACCGGACTGCTGTTCGGTGTCATCGGCCCAGCTGTGGGCACTGAAGCCACCGAGCAACGGAATCAGCAATGAGAGTTTGGTTCGGGTCATGAGGTCGTCTTTTTCTATTTTTGATGAGCGTGGGTAGATAAAGGTGTGGGAGCAGGTGTCACGGTGAATGCCCGCACCCAACGGATTCCGAGGGCGGCCAGTGCGTAGGTCAGGGCCACCAGCCAGAAGCTGTGGGCCAGGCCGATAACGCCCATGCCGATTCCGCCGAGCACAGTGCCGAGCAAGGCACCGGCCTTGGCCGCACTGTTACCGAGGCCGAGGGCAAAACCCTGCTGGCTGGCGCAAACGGTATTGGCGATCAATGCATAGGCGACGGGAAGCAGGGCGCCTTGCCAGATGCCCCAAACCAGCCGGCTGGCGAGAAAGCCCAGCCATTCGTTGGCCAGTGCCGTGGCGGCCAGCGTCAGGGCGCACAACCAGGCAACACCCTCGATGACGCGCAGGGTGTAGGCCGGTTGCCAGCGGTCGAACAAACGTCCCCACAGCGGTGCGGAAATCGCCAGGGTGGCGGCACTAGCGGCGTAGGTGGCGCCGATCAGCCAGCCCGGAGCGTGCAGGATGTTGGCGACGTACAGGGCGTAGAACGGCTGCGGGATCATCTTCGCGGCCTGGATCAACACGATCACCAACAAGATTGCACTCAGCCAGCCTTTGGGCAGGGCGACGGGCGCAGCGGTTTTTTTCTGCGAGGCCCGCGCCTTGTCCGCCGGCAGGAAAAAACTACCCAGCGCGCATAACAGGCAAATCGCCGTTGCGCCGTAACAGAGCAAGGCGAAGCCCGAGACGTCCATCAGCCAGCCACCCAGTACCGGGCCGATCAACGAGCCGACGGCGGTCGCCGATTGCAGGCGCGCAAGGGTATGGCCCCGCCGGGAACTGTCGCAGCAGGCCAGGGCATAGGCTTGGGCCGCTGCGAGGAAGCCGGCCAGCGCGCCTTGCATCACGCGAATGGCCACCAGCAGCCAGGGATCATCGGTGATGGCCGCGAGCCCTTGGCAGAGCGCCAGCGCCAGCAACGCACGAATGATCATCGGCTTGTGCCCGGTGCGGTCGCCCAGGCGACCCCACATGGGCGTCAGGAGCATGGCCGCGAGCATCGGGCCGGCATACACCAGTGCCGATAGCAGCGCGGTGTAGCCGGCACCCTCTGGCCCGAGCAGATGCTGGATCTGCAAGGGCCAGAACGGACCGCTCATTTCCATGGCGCCCATGGAGACAAACTGGATGACGATCAGCAGTCGTAATGCGCGCCCGTCAGCGAGCATCGGCGCTTGCTCGCAGTGGGTTGCTCAGGCGTCCGACAATGTCGGCATGACTGTCGAGCAAGCGCATGCGCATGAACGACTTTGCCGGCCAGTCCTGCTCCAGCAAGGCCTGGCGTTCGCTTTCCCAGCGTGCCGGTTCGACGCGCTCGCGCACGCTGTCGAAACACTGTGCAACCTGCGTTGCCAGGCGATCCCAAAGGATGCTTTCCGACACATTCCAGTGGCGGGCACAGAGCAATGTCAGTTCACCCAAGTGGCACATGAACGTGGTGTGCAGGAGCTTGTCGCGGACAAAACCTGCGTCGTCGTACAGGGTCATTTTCGGATCGTGCAACTGGATATCCAGGCCCTGGGCGTGCAAGGTTTTGCGATCGATGCGAATGTCACCAAAGTCACGCAGCAACAGACGATTCAGCTGACCGTCAGCCCCCATCACCATGAAGCTGTTTTGCTGGTGGGCTTCGAACGCCACGCCATACATCAGGTAGATGCCCAGCAGCGCCGGCACGGCAATCGACAGGTAATCATCGAAGAACGCCAGCATGGCCTCGCTGTCATCGCGACCCTGAGCCAGCTGTACCCAATCACGCAGCAGCGGTTGTTCGAATTCGTTGACGGCGAACAGGCTGCCGACCGGTATCGCCAGCTCGCCTGCTTGCAGCAGCGTCAGGGGGTTGTCACGGTACAACACGCCGGCATGCCGGGAACGTTCCTCGTCTACCGGTTGTGCGGCGTAGTGCACGCCGATGCGCTCCGGCACGATGTTCAGCAGGCGCTGAATCTGTGGCTCCTGGTCGAGAATCTGCAGCATCAACTGGCTGATGCGCGGTCCCATCCGGGCCGAGCGTGGCGACACGGTGCGTTGCACGCTGGTCAGGCGCAACGCCACGGGCAGCTTGACCATCGGCGCAACGCGGCTGGCCTCGGGTACAACCGTACGGAAGGACATGGTCGGGTGGCCGGTGAAGGCGACGATGTCCGTAATGATCAGCAGGTTGTCCGCGATCTCGTTGGCGAACGAGTGCGGCAGTTCCTCGTGGGCTTGCCAGGGGTGCGACGGCAGCGGGAGGTAGTCGGCTACGTCCAGGCCCCGCTGGTGCAAGTGGTGCTGTAATTGTTCGGCGGCCTGGGGGAAGTGGCCTTGCCACCAGTCCCAGTAATCGGCGGTGCCGGCCAGCGCTTCAACGTGGGCGTACTGGCGGTGCAGGGCGCACAACACGATCGGAAAGCTTGCTTCGAACTCTGGCGAGAACGCGATGACCTGAGCGGCGCTCAAGCCCAGTTTGGTCTTGTAGTTCGGGTGCCACGGATGGCCGAGTGTGCCCCACTGTTCGAGCAGCGACGTCGGGTTCGGATGCCCGGGACTGGCGTGGAGCCAAGCCAGCAGATTGTTGTCGTACCCAGCGCCGATTTGCTCTCTCAGGCGCTCGGTCCAGCCATGGTGGAACGCCAGGCACAGTGTGTCGTTGCTGAAGCTGTCATCCAGTTCCAGGGCCAGACGTTCCAGGACCTGCGGGGAGGCGGACGGGGTGAGCAGCGTGCCGAGGAGAGCGAGCAGTTCGCTGGGTAGCTGGATCTTGTGCGGTTGGCGGTCGGGGGTGTGCAGGACGATGCTGCCGCGCACGTCCCAACTGTTCATCCGTGTACCGGACAGGTGATCGAAGCAGAGTTGCGAACCGTCGCCAAGCGGCAGCCAGCAGCGGTTATTGTCGTCGAACCTGCAAACATCAGGGTTGATCAGGCCTTCGCGAAACAGCGCCTGGATCAGGCGCTGGAAACTGCGTTGGGCGGCAGGATCCAGGGCATTGCACAAATGATCGAGGGTGATGCGGTGGGACTGGAACGCCTCGGTGCCGAGGGCTTCGCTCCAGCGAGAGAGCAACTGCTGTTGATTTTGCGTATAGGCGCGCATCAGGCCCTGTTCCTTGAGGCTGTGGTTGACTGAAAGCGCGCTGAGAATACCGAATTAAAAAATTAATGCAAATGATATCAATTCCTAATTGTATGCAGGGTAAACCTCTCAGATTCTGTCCAGGGGTTTGCTCAACACCATGTATTGCTCACCCACCTCCTGCGCATAGCGCTCCACCACGTGCTGGCACAAAGTCACGATTTCCTCGACCCACTCCGCGCCGACCCGCCAGGACACCACCACCTGCAGATTCGGTGGCCGCTGCTCGATGGTCAGCAAGGTCAATTCGCTGCGCGCCAGTTCTTCTCTGACCAATACCGGCGGCAGCGCGCCGATGCCGAAGCCATCACGCAGCAATCGGGTGATCGCCGATACCGAGTTCACACAACTGAGTCGTGGGCTGGGTACGCCGTTGGCTTGCATCAGGCTGAGCACGTCTTGATGGGGGTGGGAGTTTTTCGAGTAGGTGATGATGCGCTCGTGGCCCAGTTCCGCCACGCTGGTGTAGTCGCGGTTGTAGATCGAGTGGCTGGCGACGATCCAGCCCATCGGGTGGCTGGCCAGGTCCAGGCTGCGCACACTTTCCTGGCGCAACAGGTCGGTTTGCAGGATCAGGTCCAGAAAGCCTTTTTGCAGCTGGTCGCAGAGGTTCAGTGACGTATCGGCGACCAGTTCGATTTCCAGCTGCGGGTAGTGATCGGTGATCTGCGCCACCAGTGGGCTGAGCCAGGTATGAATCACCGTGTCCATCACGCCGATGCGCACCCGCCCGGCCTTGCTGGAGCGGGTTTCCAAAGACTGCTTGAGCGCTTGCATGGTGTCCATCATCTGCTCGGCGTAGTCGAGCACCTTCAAGCCTTCGGGCGTCAGCTTCACGCCCCGTGAGTCGCGCAGAAACAGCTTCACTCCCAGCTCGCTTTCCAGCACCGCGATGCGGCTGGAAATCGAGGCCTGGGTGGTGAAGAGTTTGTCGGCGGTCAGGCGAAAACTTTTCAGCCGGGCGACCCAGACAAAGGTTTCAAGGAATTTGAGGTTCATGGGATCAACTTTTTCTTATGCCTTGGCGGGGGTTTTATTAGTTGGACGGGCAGGGGGCTGTCGTCGAAAAATGCGCCAGACCCACGATATGCGTCGTTGGCGTTCATCACAATACCAATAAAAATCAGCTGGAGATTCGCCATGAGTGCGCCCGACACGACCTCTGTCGCCCAGGACAAGGCCTTGAGCCGCCCCGGTCCCTTTGACTGGTACCGCAATATCAACCAGCAGGAGCGGCGTACGTTCTGGAGCTGCAAGATCGGTTACGGCCTGGATGGCATGGACACCCAGATGCTCAGCTTCGTGGTCCCGACGCTGATCGCCATGTGGGGGATCACCACGGGCGAAGCCGGGCTGATCCACACCAGTACGCTGATCGCCTCGGCCATTGGTGGTTGGGTGGCCGGGATTCTGTCCGACCGTATCGGTCGCGTGCGCACCCTGCAACTGACCGTGCTGTGGTTTGCCTTCTTCACCTTCCTCTGCGGCTTTGCGCAAAACTACGAACAACTGCTGATCGCCCGGACCCTGATGGGCTTCGGCTTTGGTGGTGAGTGGACGGCGGGCGCGGTGCTGATCGGCGAAGTGATCCGCGCCAAGGATCGCGGCAAGGCGGTGGGCATGGTGCAGTCAGGCTGGGCCCTGGGCTGGGGCCTGACGGCGATTCTCTACGCGATACTGTTTTCGATCCTGCCGCCGGAAGATGCCTGGCGCGCGCTGTTCCTGCTCGGCATCGTGCCAGCGGTGTTCGTGATTTTCGTTCGCCGCCTGGTCAAGGACCCGGAAATTTACCGCGAAGCCAAGGCCAAACAGGAACCGAGCAACCCGTCGAAGTTCTACGAGATCTTTGCCCCCGGCATGCTCAGCACCACCTTGCGTGCGTCCATGCTGACCACCGGTGCCCTGGGCGGGTACTACGCGATTACCTCCTGGTTGCCGACCTTCCTGAAAAACGAACGCGGACTGAGCGTGCTGGGCACAGGCGGCTATCTGGCGATGGTGATTGTCGGGTCTTACGTCGGCTATGTGATCAGCGCCTACCTGACTGACATTCTCGGGCGCAAAAAGAACTTCATTTTGTTCGCCGTGGGCTCGTTCACCATTGTCCTGCTCTACACCCAGCTGCCGGTCAGCAACGGTGTCATGCTCTGGCTGGGCTTTCCGCTGGGGTTCTTTGCCTCCGGGATTTTCAGCGGCATGGGCGCATTTCTGACCGAGCTGTTCCCCACCCGGATTCGTGGTTCAGGCCAGGGCTTTTGCTACAACGTAGGGCGTGCATTGGCGGCACTGTTCCCGCTGTTGATCGGCCTGCTCAGCCAGACCGTGCCACTGAGTGTCGGTATCGGAGCGTTCGCGGCGGTGTCTTACGGCGTGGTGATCCTGGCGGCGTTGAGCCTGCCGGAAACCCGTGGCAAGCAACTCGAGGCGCAGTAACGGTCAATCGACGGGGGCTGCTGCAAAGCCCCCTCGGTTAAAATGACAAAATTCCACAGGAGCACTCACCGTGAGCCGCCTGTTATTGAACTGCGACATCGGCGAAAGCTTTGGCAGCTGGACCATGGGTCTGGACGCAGAAGTGATGCCATTCATTGATTGCGCCAACATTGCCTGCGGTTTTCACGCCGGTGACCCTAGCATCATGCGCAAGACCGTCAGCCTGGCATTGAGCCATGGCGTACAAATCGGTGCCCATCCGGCCTATCAGGACCTGGTGGGATTTGGTCGGCGCTCGATGGCGTACAGCGCGCAAGAGCTGCAGGACCTGCTGCATTATCAGATCGGCGCACTGGACGGCATTTGCCGTGCCCAGGGTGGACGCGTGAGTTACGTCAAACCCCATGGTGCGATGTACAACGACATGATGGCCAACCCCGCGCAGTTGCGGGCAGTGATTCAGGCGGTCGCCGCGTATGACCGGCAACTGCCGTTGATGTTGATGGCGACCCGCGACAACAGCGCGGCACAGTTGATCGGTGACGAGTATGGCGTGACGCTGTGGTTCGAGGCGTTCGCCGATCGGGCCTATGACAGCGCCGGACGCCTGGTGTCGCGGCAACAGCCAGGCGCGGTGCATCACGACCCTGCGGTGATTATCGAGCAGGCACTGACCATCGCCCGTGGTGGCGACCTTGTCGCCAGCGACGGCAGTGCCTTGCGGTTGCAGGCCAATACCTTGTGCGTCCACGGTGACAACGCCAGTTCCGTGGCGGCCGTGCGGCGTATCCGCGAGGCCTTGAATCAGCAGGACGCGCTATGAAGCCACGGGTTGAAGTGGTAGCGATCGATTGCCTGATGGTGCGTTTGTTCGATGAAATTGCCGAAACCAACATGCCCTGGATGCTCGCGGCCTGTGCGCGATTGCGCGAAGGTTTCGGCGCGCATTTGATCGATCTGGTGCCGTCCTACACGACGCTGATGGTGCATTACGATCTGCTGGCGTTGAGCCCGGCCCGGGCGCGCGAGCTCATCGGCCAGGCATTGATTGAACTCAAGCCCGATACGCAGGCGGGTGGCCAGTGTCATGTGCTGCCGGTCTGGTATGACTCCAGCGTCGGACCTGAGTTGAGTCTGCTGGCGCAACGCAGCGGCCTGGCGGTGGAGGAGGTGATTCGCCGCCACAGTGGGCGTGAGTATCAGGTGTTCGCCTTGGGGTTTGCCCCAGGCTTTGCCTTCATGGGGCTGGTCGAAGAGGCGTTGGCCGCACCGCGTCTGAATACGCCGCGCAAGCGTGTGGCGGCCGGCAGTGTGGGGATCGCCGAGCGGCAGACCGCCGCCTATCCGGTGGAGTCTCCCGGTGGCTGGAACCTGATCGGTCGCACCCCGGCCAAACTGTTCGACCGTGGGCGTGATGGCTACAGCCTGATGCAACCGGGAGATCGGGTGCGTTTCGAAGCGATCGGCCATGCCGAGTTCGTCAATCTGGGCGGCGACGATACGCCGCTGGAGGTGTTGGCATGAGCCGCTTGACCGTTGAGGCCAGCACCCCGCTGTGCCTGTTGCAGGATGCTGGCCGTTTCGGCGTGCGACACCTGGGCGTCACCCAGGGCGGGGCGGCGGACTGGCTGTCGATGTCCTGGGCCAACAACTTGCTGGGCAACGCCATGGACGCCGCGGTGATTGAAATCACCCTCGGCGGGCTGACACTGGAGGCGCAGGAGGATTGCTGCCTGGCGCTGGCAGGGGCTGACCTTGGGGCGCTGCTGGAGGGGCAGTCGCTGGCACCATGGCGCAGTTTCCTCCTGCGCAAGGGCCAGCGCTTGCAGTTCACTTCACCGTTGCTTGGTGCCCGTGCGTACCTGGCGGCACCGGGCGGTTTCAACGCCCCGGCGGTGCTGGGCAGTTGTGCAACAGTGGTGCGTGAGGAACTGGGTGGCCTGGATGGTTTTGGCCATCCTTTGGCCAGGGGCGCAGAGCTGACTTATTCGGGGCAGGGGCAGACCTTGCGTGAGGTCCCGCGTGACCAGCGGCCCGACTTCACCCAGCAACAACCGCTGGACCTGGTGCTCGGGGCGCAACATGGCCAGTTCAGTGGCCAGAGCCTGTTTGATGCCTTCAACAGCGGCTGGACCCTGGACAGTCGCGGCGATCGCATGGGGATTCGTTTGCTGGGGCCTGCGTTGCAGTATCAGGGCCTGCCGATGATCTCCGAAGGTATCCCGCTGGGGGCGGTCCAGGTCCCGCCGGACGGGCAGCCGATCGTGCTGCTCAATGATCGGCAGACCATTGGCGGGTATCCACGCCTGGGGGCATTGACGCCGCTGTCATTGGCGCGGCTGGCGCAGTGTTTGCCGGGGCAGCAGGTGCGCATGGCGCCGGTGGTGCAGGAAACGGCACACCGGCAGCATGTCGAGTATTTGCAGCGATTCATCTAGACACCGCACCTTCTTCCAGCCCGCGCGAGGTCAGCGGGTACAGCGGGTCTTCGATCATCTCTGGACACCACAGAACCCGTGGCGAGGGAGCTTGCTCCCGCTGGGCTGCGCAGCAGCCCCACAATCGCTGGCCAAGGACATTCTGAAAGACAGCAACAGCCTTGTTGGGGGCGCTTTGCACCCCAGCGGGAGCAAGCTCCCTCGCCACAGACGGGGTACTCGCTTGGAGGGGCTTACTTGGAAAGAAACCGCATCCCTTCTTCCAGCCCGCGCGAGGTCAGCGGGTACAGCGGGTCTTCGATCATCTCTGGACACCGCAGAACCCGTGGCGAGGGAGCTTGCTCCCGCTGGGCTGCGCAGCAGCCCCACAATCGCTGGCCAAGGACATTCTGAAAG
>NZ_JBYTBK010000032.1:21072-41856 GCF_058789115.1 Pseudomonas sp. FW300-N1A1
AAGACCGCAACAGCCTTGTTGGGGGCGCTTTGCACCCCAGCGGGAGCAAGCTCCCTCGCCACAGATGGGGTACTCACTTGGAGGGGCTTACTTGGAAAGAAACCGCATCCCTTCTTCCAGCCCGCGCAAGGTCAGCGGGTACATCTGGTCTTCGATCAGGTCGCGAACGATGTTGGTCGAACTGGTGTAGCCCCAGGTGTCTTTCGGGTACGGGTTGATCCAGATGAGTTTCTTGTACTTTTCCATGAACCGCTGCATCCAGACATAGCCGGCTTCTTCGTTCCAGTGTTCGACGCTGCCACCGGGCTGGGTGATTTCGTAAGGCGCCATCGCGGCGTCACCGACGAAAATCACTTTGTAGTCGGCACCGTACTTGTGCAGCAAGTCCATGGTCGAGGTGCGCTCCGAGCCACGGCGCATGTTGTTCTTCCACACAGACTCGTAGACGAAGTTGTGGAAGTAGTAGTACTCCAGGTGCTTGAACTCGGTCTTGCAGGCCGAGAACAGCTCCTCGCAGATCTTCACGTGGGCATCCATCGAACCGCCGATGTCGAACAGCAGCAATAACTTGATGTTGTTGCGGCGCTCCGGACGCATCTGGATGTTCAGCAGGCCGGCATCGCGGGCGGTGTGGTCGATGGTGCCGTCGATGTCCAGCTCGTCCGCGGCGCCCTGGCGGGCGAACTTGCGCAGCCGGCGCAGGGCCACCTTGATGTTGCGCGTCCCTAGCTCGACCTGATCGTCGAGGTTCTTGTATTCGCGCTGATCCCAGACCTTGACCGCGCGACCCTGGCGCTTGCCGGCATCGCCCACCCGGATGCCTTCCGGGTTGAAGCCGCCGGAACCGAACGGGCTGGTGCCGCCGGTGCCGATCCACTTGTTGCCACCGGCATGGCGTTCCTTCTGTTCTTTCAGGCGTTTCTTGAACTCTTCGATCAGCTTGTCCAGGCCGCCCAGGGACTGGATCTGCGCCCGTTCTTCATCGGTCAGCGAACGCTCGAATTCCTTGCGCAGCCAGTCCTCGGGGATCAGTGCCTGCAGGTGGTCGTCGAGTTTTTCCAGGCCGTTGAAGTAGGCGCCGAAGGCCCGGTCGAACTTGTCGAAATGCCGCTCATCCTTCACCAGAATCGCCCGCGACAAGTAATAGAACTCGTCCATGTCGGCGAAGGTCACGCGCTGTTTCAGCGCGTTGATCAGGTCCAGCAGCTCGCGCACCGACACCGGTACCTTGGCGGCGCGCATTTCATTGAACAGGTTAAGCAGCATGGCTATCGCCCTCGCTCTTGTTGAACAGAGGGCTTAACGCGTGCCGCGACGGCTCATGAACGCCAGACGCTCAAGCAATTGCACGTCCTGTTCGTTCTTGACCAGGGCGCCGGCCAGCGGCGGGATGGCCTTGGTCGGATCGCGCTCGCGCAGCACCGCTTCACCGATGTTGTCGGCCATCAGCAGTTTCAGCCAGTCCACCAGTTCCGAGGTCGACGGCTTCTTCTTCAGGCCCGGTACCTTGCGCACATCGAAGAACACGTCCAGCGCCTCGCTGACCAGGTCCTTCTTGATGTCCGGGTAGTGCACGTCGACGATCTTTTGCAGGGTGGTGCGGTCGGGGAAGGCGATGTAGTGGAAGAAGCAGCGGCGCAGGAAGGCGTCGGGCAGCTCTTTCTCATTGTTGGAGGTAATGATGATGATCGGGCGCTGCTTGGCCTTGATGGTCTCGTCGATCTCGTAAACGTAGAACTCCATCTTGTCGAGTTCTTGCAGCAGGTCGTTGGGGAACTCGATGTCGGCCTTGTCGATTTCGTCGATCAGCAGGATCACCCGCTCATCCGACTCGAAGGCTTCCCACAGCTTGCCCTTTTTCAGGTAGTTGCGGATGTCGTGGACCTTCTCGTTACCCAGTTGCGAGTCGCGCAGGCGGCTGACCGCGTCGTACTCGTACAGACCCTGGTGGGCCTTGGTGGTGGATTTGATGTGCCAGGTGATCAGTCGGGCACCGAAGGATTCGGCCAACTGCTCGGCCAGCATGGTCTTGCCGGTACCCGGCTCGCCCTTGACCAGCAATGGCCGCTCCAGGGTGATGGCGGCGTTGACCGCCAGCTTCAGGTCATCGGTGGCGACGTATGCACGGGTGCCTTCGAACTTCATCGGTAATTCCTCGAACGGTGACGCCGACCAGCACCGGGCGGGGCGGGCGAAAAAAAATGTAATGCCCGACTATAACGCGGCGCCCGGTCGACTGTGAACGCAGACGGCTTATTCAGTCTCTGAATGGGGCGTCACATGTTGACTCGGTCGCGGCTGTTGGCCAGTATTGATGTATGGCCAAAATGGCTATAGCTTGGGATTCATGTCAACCAAATATCGATTTCGCGACAAATACCGTATTCAGCTGCGGGAAAGGGACCATCTGCCGCCGCATGTTCATCTGATGGGAGGCGGGCTGGATGTCATGATCAGCCTGGAAACCATGGAGGTCATGATGGGCTATGCGCCAGCGCTGATTGTGCAGGAGGCACAGGAATGGATAAGGGCACACCGTGAGGAACTGTTGGAGGAGTGGAAACGATGGCACCCATGAAGCGGCCACGCTTGTCGGCCGTACAGGTCTTGCCGGACAAGCAACTGGCATTGACCTTTATTGACGGTCAGCAACTGACACTGGACATGACGGATGACCTGCTGCGCTTTCCGGGCCTGCAGCCTTTGCAGGACGAGCACGTGTTTGCCGCTGCGCAACTGGGCGACGACGGCTGGACGGTAGAGTGGCCCGAGCAGGACATCCAGATCGGTGCCGATACCTTGTACCTGGACGCGCTGGCACAAAATGCCAAGGACGAAAACACCCGGATTTTCATTGGTTGGCGCGCTCGAAGCGGATTGTCGTTGAACATGGCCGCCGAAGCCTTGGGGATCAGCAGGCGCAGCATCAGCCGCTACAGCAGTGGTCGTGAAGCCGTGCCGCGTTCCCTCGCACTGGCGTGTCTTGGCTGGGATGCCTTGCAAGCGTCTGCCCCGTTGCAGGTGGCTGAAGCCCCCGGTTGTTATGAGGTCAGTGGCAAGCATTGATCCGCCCTGGGCCTGGGCCGTGGATAGCGTGCAGAACGACGGACCGTGCGCCTGCTCGCAGGGTTGTCCCGACTGGACGCACCGTGGCTCGAGGCATACCCTTGAAGGCTACTCCAACGCTGCACAAGGACCCAGCCATGAGCCGTATTTTCGCTGACAACGCCCATTCCATTGGCAATACGCCGTTGGTGCAGATCAACCGTATTGCGCCACGTGGCGTGACCATCCTGGCCAAGATCGAAGGGCGCAACCCGGGTTACTCGGTCAAGTGCCGTATTGGCGCGAACATGATCTGGGACGCTGAAAGCACTGGCAAACTCAAGCCGGGCATGACCATCGTCGAACCGACTTCGGGTAATACCGGCATCGGCCTGGCCTTCGTGGCGGCCGCTCGCGGCTACAAGCTGATGCTGACCATGCCGGCCTCCATGAGCATCGAGCGTCGCAAGGTGCTCAAGGCCCTGGGCGCCGAACTGGTGCTCACTGAGCCTGCCAAAGGCATGAAGGGCGCCATTGAAAAGGCGGCGGACATCATGGCCAGTGACCCGGCCAGCTACTTTATGCCGCAACAGTTCGATAACCCGGCTAACCCGGCGATTCATGAAAAGACCACCGGCCCGGAAATCTGGAGCGATACCGACGGCGCGATCGATGTGCTGGTCGCCGGCGTGGGGACCGGCGGCACCATTACCGGTGTGTCGCGCTACATCAAGAACACGCAGGGCAAGCCGATCCTGTCGGTGGCGGTGGAACCGGTGGTTTCGCCTGTGATCACCCAGGCCCTGGCCGGCGATGAAATCAAGCCGAGCCCGCACAAGATCCAGGGCATCGGCGCCGGATTTGTGCCGAAGAACCTCGATCTGTCGATGGTAGACCGGGTTGAGCTGGTCAGCGATGAAGAGTCCAAGGCCATGGCCCTGCGCCTGATGCAGGAAGAAGGCATTCTGTGCGGTATTTCCTGTGGTGCCGCGATGGCGGTTGCCGTGCGCCTGGCGGAAACCCCGGAGATGCAGGGCAAGACCATCGTGGTGATCCTACCCGATTCCGGTGAGCGTTACCTGTCGAGCATGCTGTTCAGCGACTTGTTCACCGAGCAGGAAAACCAGCAGTAATCCGGGGGTGTCTGTGTGGCGAGTGAGCCTGCTCTCTCGCCACAAGGGCTGGCTCGATCCCCGACAGCCTGCGTTCAGCAGCTTGATGTTAGTAAATGCTTTGTTGCGCAATCCTCAACACTGATTGTTCAGATGTGTGGTTTTTTGCAAGGTCGCCAGTGTGGATAATGGCAACTTGCCTCGTCGGGTAAATGGCGAGGTGCAGTAACGTTTACTATCAGGGAGCTGTTGCATGACCTTTTCATTCGCCGCCAAGGCCTCACTATTACTGCTGTTTGTGAGTAGTACCCTTTATGTGCATTGGCGTGGCAAGGCTCGATTGCCGGTCTTGCGCCAGTTCGTCAACCACTCTGCCTTGTTCGCGCCCTATAACGCCTTGATGTACCTGTTTTCCGGCGTGCCTTCCAGGCCCTATCTGGACCGCAGCAGGTTTCCGGAACTGGATGTGCTCAAGGACAACTGGGAGGTCATTCGCGACGAGGCCATGCACCTGTTTGACGAGGGCTATATTCGCGCCGCCGAGCACAACAACGACGCCGGGTTCGGTTCGTTCTTCAAGAAAGGCTGGAAGCGTTTCTACCTCAAGTGGTACGACCAGCCACTGCCCTCTGCCATGACCCTGTGCCCCAGGACTGTTGAACTGGTCGGCCGCATTCCCAATGTCAAAGGCGCGATGTTCGCCCTGTTGCCCGGTGGCAGTCACCTCAACCCGCACCGCGATCCCTTCGCCGGTTCCCTGCGTTATCACTTGGGCCTGTGTACACCCAACTCCGATCACTGCCGGATTTTTGTCGATGGCCAGGCCTATGCCTGGCGTGATGGTGAAGACATGATGTTCGATGAAACCTACGTGCACTGGGTCAAGAACGAAACCGAGATGACCCGGGTGATCCTGTTCTGCGACATCGAACGCCCGCTGAGCAGTGGCCTGATGACCCGGATCAACCGTTGGGTCAGTGGCCTGCTGGGTCGTGCGACGGCGCCGCAAAACCTGGATGACGAACGCGTGGGTGGCATCAATCGGATCTACGCCTGGAGCAAGCATTCCAGCGACACCTTCAGCGCGGCCTTCAAGCAATGGAAACGCCGCCATCCGCTGCTGTATCGCGTTCTGCGGCCGGTACTGGCGGTGCTGGTACTGACGGCGTCGGGTTATTGGTTGTTTGGCTGAGTGGTTGCTAAACGTATCGAGCGCTGGTTATAGTCAGCGCTCGTCGAGCGTTGCGCCCGACGTTTCATTCTCATCAAGAAAGATCAGTCCATGCCTGCATTCCACGTCAACGCGGTAGTCGATTCAGCGGTCAACGCTGGCGTCGTGCCGTGCGGGAAACAGCAGCCAGGGCAGATCAGTCATTACCCCCCTCCTGTCAGTCGCACGCCAGTGTGCGCGGTGGTCCCACCGCCAGGTGTCGGCATTTCGGGCTGATCGGCATTTCTGCTGCTCCCTGTGCCTGCCTGAACACAAAAAAACTGAATTTCGGCTTCGGCTGAGTTGGCGTATTGCCTGATGACAGGTGGTTTTCATGTTGCTCATTTCCAAAAAGACCGCTCTGGCGGCGGCCTCCACGAGTCTGTTTGTTCTGCTTTGGAGCAGTGGGGCGATTTTCTCCAAGTGGGGGCTGGCCCATGCCTCGCCCTTTGCGTTCCTGTTGATCCGTTTCGCCATTGCCCTGTGCGGGCTGGTGCTGTTGGTTCCGTTGTTCAAACTCAAACTGCCTCGTGGGGGCCGGGCGCTGCGCTACGCGGCGGCCACCGGTCTGGTGCTGTTGGGCGCCTATCAGATTTTCTATCTGTTGGCGCTGGACCTCAACGTCACCCCGGGGGTCATGGCGACCATCATGGGAGTGCAGCCGATTCTCACCGTGGTGCTGATGGAGCGTCAGCGTTCCTGGAGCCGGATATTCGGCCTGGCGCTGGGCTTGGCGGGATTGATCATGGTGGTGTATCAGGGCATTGGTCTGGCCGGGATGTCGCTGGCCGGGATGCTCTATGGCTTGCTGGCGCTGGTAAGCATGACTGCAGGCTCCATCATGCAAAAGCGCATCACTGACAATCCACTGGGCACGCTGCCGGTGCAATACCTCGCCGGGCTGTTGTTGTGCGGGGTGTTCGTGCCGTTCCAGCCGTTCCACTTTGAACACAGTGTCGGCTTCATCGTACCGGTGTTGTGGATGGGGCTGGTGGTGTCGCTGTTGGCCACCTTGTTGCTGTATCGCCTGATTGCCCGTGGCAACCTTGTGAACGTCACCAGCCTGTTCTACCTGGTGCCCGCAGTGACCGCGGTGATGGACTACCTGATCTTCGGCAACCGGCTGGCGACGTTGAGCCTGCTGGGGATGGTGCTGATTATCGTCGGGCTGGTGTTTGTGTTCCGCAAATCCGGCTGATGCGGGCGCGACCTTCGTGATGGACGAAGGTCGCGTTTTTTATAGCGGGTATTCCAGGCCCGGCCACCCGGTTCACGTCATGTTGGCGACAGCGTGCCGGGGGATGCGCCAATCGCTGCCGTCCTGTGTTCGGTAATCAGTGCGATTTGAGACGCCTTTGACGGTCTCGCGAAAAAAAACATCAGACATTCCCTAAAAAAACTCAAGATTCCAGCCAGACTTGTCGACGTAGTCCTTACACCCCCTAAGGAGCGTTCATTATGAACGGTATGCGTTTGTCGGTCGGTATCAGCCTGTTGTTTGCCCTGAGCGCGACATGCCTGGCGGCCACCCCGTCGGGCCAGGGCGTCATTCGCTTTCAAGGCAGTATTGTCGAGCCGGGCTGCACCTCCCGGATGGGGACGAGTTCGACGTTTGAGTTCAACGGCTGTCCGACCCGGGCGGGCGGCGGCTCTGTCAGTGTGCAGAGCGTCGAGCCGGTTCGCTCGGTCAGCGCGCTCGATCGTTCCCGCGTGGACGTGAAGCGGGTGGTCGACAGGACCCAGGATGGCCGTTACTACGACCAGCACTATGCCTTGGTGGACGGTGCCGGCAAGCCGGTGACGTCAGGGGCTTACCTGATTACGCTGGCCTATCCTTGAGCTGAAGCGCTGGCCGTCCGGGCAAGCGCATTGAGCGTATCGATGCGCCGCCAGCCCGGAGGGTTGTCAGGCCTGCCTGGAGGCTTTCGCCGCCACGGGCTTGAGCACCAACCACAGCGCCGCCGCAATCAATACACCGCCATATATATGAGCCATCGACAACGGCTCATCGAGAAACAACGCCCCCCACAACACCCCGAATGGCGGGATCATGAAGGTCACGGTCATGGATTTGATCGGGCCGATCGAGGTGAGCAGGCGGAAGTACAGGATGTAGGCCAGCGCGGTGCACCCCAGGCCCAGCCCCAGCAACGACAACCAGACGTTCCAGCCGCCCCAGCTCACGGGCGGCTGGCTGATCACGCTGTAGCCGAACAGGGGCAGCAGGAACAGGGTGGCGCCGAGCATGCTGCCCAGCGCCGCGAGCCGACTGTCGAGGCCGCCTTGATGGTCGAGCCAGCGTCGTGCCAGGAACCCGGCGAAGCCATAGCAGGTGGTCGCCAGCAGGCAGGCGAGGGCGCCCAGTAACAGTTCCATATCAAAGGCCATGGGACCGGCGCGGGTCAGTATGGCGACACCCAGCAGGCCGAGGGCGACGCCCGCCATCTTCGACAGACTGAGTTTTTCGCTGAAGAACAGCCCGCCGATCAATACGCCCATCAGCGGGGTGGTGGCGTTGAAAATCGCCGAGTAACCCGCTGGCAGCACCTGGGCGGCCACCGAGTACAGGGTCGCCGGAATCCCGGAGTTGATCACCCCGAGCAACAGCACCGTCTTGAACTTGCCGCGAAAGTCCCAGCTGACGCGCATCAGCGCCAGGATCACCAGCAGGCCGGTGGCGGCGATGGACACCCGGAAAAAGGCAGTGGGGATTGTGCCAATCTCTGGGGCAATGATGCGCATGAACAGAAAGCTCGCACCCCAAATGGCGGCAAGTGACAACAAACGCAGAATATCGACGGGGTTCACGGCTCGTTCCTTCCTTATCGGGGCGCAAGTGTCGCTGCCGCACGGGGCCAAGGCAATGGTTGCGTTGCCTGACAATTGACCTCTAAGCTCAGCCTCCAACGATAAGAACCACCCCGCAGAGGTCTCCACATGCCGCAGCCATGGCCCGCCGCCGATATCGCCCAGATGATCCTCGACGGTTTCGATGATTATCGTGAGCATTTCCGCCAGATCACCGATGGCGCCCGGGCCCGCTTCGAACAGGCGCAGTGGCAGGAAGCGCAGGTGGCGTCGGCGGCGCGGATCAACCTCTACGAAGAGAAGGTCGGCGAGGTGGTGGGCCGCCTGCATGCGGCCTTTGCCGCCGAGACGCTACTGGATGTCAGCAGTTGGCCGCTGGTCAAAAGTGCCTATATCAGCCTGATCGATCTGCGTTTCGACGATGAGTTGTCCGAGACCTGGTACAACTCGACCTTCTGCGGGCTGTTCAGCCACGACCTGATCAGCGACGGCAGCATGTTCATTCACACCACCCGGCCGAGCCTGCGTCGGGCCCGTGCCGCACAAACCCGCACCTACAAGCCGCACGGCCAGCTGACGGGGATGCTGGCGAGTATCTTTGCCGACTACCGCTTCAGCGAGGACTATGCCGACCTCGCGGGTGACCTGCGCCGGCTCGAATCGCAACTGCGCGAGAACCTGCCCGATTGGGTGTGCAAGGATCCTGAATTGAGCGTCGAGCTGTTTTCTTCGGTGCTGTATCGCAACAAGGGCGCCTACCTGGTGGGGCGCATCTTTACCGCGGACGAACAATGGCCGCTGGTGATTCCATTCCTGCACCGCGAAGGGCGGGGCATCCAGATCGATGCGTTGATCACCGATGAAGCCGACGTGTCGATCATTTTCTCGTTCACCCGCTCGTATTTCATGGTCGATGTGCCGGTGCCGGCGGAGTTCATCGGCTTCCTCAGGCGCATCCTGCCGGGCAAGCACATCGCCGAGCTGTACACCTCGATCGGCTTCTACAAGCACGGCAAGTCGGAGTTCTACCGGGCGCTGATCAATCACTTGGCCAACACCGATGACCCGTTCATCATGGCGCCCGGTGTACGCGGCATGGTCATGAGTGTGTTTACCCTGCCGGGGTTCAATACCGTATTCAAGATCATCAAGGACCGGTTCTCTCCGTCGAAAAACGTCGATCGTGCGACGGTCATCGAGAAGTACCGGCTGGTGAAAAGTGTCGACCGCGTAGGGCGCATGGCCGATACCCAGGAGTTCGCCGACTTCCGTTTTCCGTTGAGCAAGTTTGACCCGGCGTGCCTGGCCGAATTGCTGGAAGTTGCCGCCTCCACGGTGCAAGTGGAGGGCGACACGGTGTTGATCCGCCACTGCTGGACCGAGCGCCGGATGACCCCGCTGAACCTGTATCTGGAGAACGCCAACCCCGCCCAGGTGCGCGAAGCGCTGGAGGACTACGGGCTGGCGATCAAGCAGCTGGCGGCGGCCAACATCTTTCCCGGTGACATGCTGTTGAAGAACTTTGGTGTCACCCGGCACGGGCGCGTGGTGTTTTATGACTACGACGAGATCTGCTTTCTCACCGAAGCCAACTTCCGCCACATTCCGCAACCGCGTACCCCGGAAGACGAAATGGCCTCCGAGCCCTGGTATTCCATCGGCCCGCTGGACGTGTTCCCGGAGGAATTCCCGCCGTTCCTGTTTGCCGATGCCGGCCAGCGCCGGCTGTTTAACCAGTTGCACGGTGAGCTGTACAACGCCGACTACTGGAAAAGCCTGCAAGAGGCGATTCGCGCCGGCAAGGTGATCGACGTGTTCCCGTATCGGCGCAAAGGTCTGGATAACGAGTAGCGCCTACTGACGCCTTCGCGGGCAAGCCCGCTCGCACTGGGTCTGCGCGATCCCTGTGGGAGCGGGCTTGCCCGCGAAAAGGCTACACACGGTGGAGTCATGCACCGCACCATTATTTATGCCGCCAAATCTGCGACAATCGCCCCCCTGCGCCACTAGACGACCATTGCGTACCTGATGACTGACGAATCGCCCTCCATCGACAAACTGCTGAAAAACCTCGATCACGCCATGCTCGCCGACCGTCACCGGCTGCGGCGGCAGTTGCTCGAGCTGCGCAAGAAACCCGACGAAGCCAAGCTGGCCCAGTGGGTGGTGCGCATGCAGGCGTCCTGCGACCAGGTGCTGGCGCGACGTGCCAGCCTGCCGGTGATTCGTTACGACGACAGCCTGCCGATTGCCGCCAAGCGCGATGAAATCAAGGCGGCACTGCAACAGCATCAGGTGCTGATCATTGCCGGTGAAACCGGCTCGGGCAAGACCACCCAGTTGCCGAAGATCTGCCTGGAAATCGGGCGCGGCCAGCACGGCCTGATTGGTCATACCCAGCCGCGCCGGATCGCTGCCCGCAGCGTCGCCAGCCGGGTGGCCGAAGAACTGGCCACGCCGCTTGGCGCCCTGGTCGGTTATCAGGTGCGGTTCGAGGACCAGAGCGATTCCAACACCCTGATCAAGCTGATGACCGACGGCATCCTGCTGGCGGAAACCCAGAACGACCGCTACCTCGAACGCTACGACACGATCATCGTCGACGAAGCCCACGAACGCAGCCTGAACATCGACTTTTTGCTCGGTTACCTGAAAACCCTGCTGCCCCGTCGCCCGGACCTGAAAGTCATCATCACCTCGGCGACCATCGACCTGGAGCGCTTCTCCAAGCACTTCGACGATGCACCGATTGTCGAGGTCTCCGGCCGCACTTTCCCGGTAGACACCTGGTACCGGCCGTTGACGCTGGAGCAGGACGAAGAGGGCAACCGGGTCGAGGACGACCTGACCGTGGATCAGGCGATCCTTGCCACCCTCGACGAAATCGCCGCCCATGAGCGCAGCGAGCGCCGCAGCCCGGGCGATGTGCTGGTGTTCCTGCCGGGCGAACGCGAGATTCGTGACGCCGCCGACATGCTGCGCAAGGCCCAGCTCAAGCACACCGAGATTCTGCCGCTCTATGCGCGGTTGTCGCCGGCCGAGCAGCAGCGAATCTTCCAGTCCCATCCGGGCCGTCGCGTGGTCCTGGCGACCAACGTCGCGGAAACCTCGCTGACCGTGCCGGGCATTCGCTACGTGATCGACAGCGGTACGGCGCGCATCAGCCGCTACAGCTACCGCGCCAAGGTTCAGCGCTTGCCGATCGAGGCCATTTCCCAGGCCAGCGCCAACCAGCGCAAGGGTCGCTGCGGGCGGGTCGAGCCGGGCATTTGCGTGCGCCTGTACAGCGAAGAGGACTTTATCGGCCGGCCGGAATTTACCGACCCGGAAATCCTGCGCACCAACCTCGCGGCGGTGATTTTGCAGATGCTCCATCTGCGCCTGGGCGAGATCACCGATTTCCCGTTTATCGAGCCGCCGGATGGCAAGGCCATCAGCGACGGTTTCAACCTGCTGCAAGAGCTCTCGGCGGTGGACCGCAACAGCCAGTTGACCCCGTTGGGCCGTCAACTGGCGCGCTTGCCGGTGGACCCGCGCATGGGCCGCATGCTGCTGGAAGCCGCGAAACTCGGCAGCTTGCAGGAAGTGCTGATCGTCGCCAGCGCCATGTCGATCCAGGACCCGCGCGAGCGGCCACCGGAGCGGCAACAGGCCGCCGACCAGGCCCACGCACAATGGAAGGATGTGGACTCGGACTTCGCCGGGCTGGTCAATCTGTGGCGTGGCTTTGAAGAGCAGCGCCAGGCCCTGACCGCCAGTCCGTTGCGCAACTGGTGCCGCAAGAACTTCCTGAACTACCTGCGCTTGCGCGAGTGGCGCGACTCCCATCGTCAGTTGAGCCTGATCTGCCGCGACATGCAGCTGTCCCTCAATAAAGAGCCGGCCGATTATCCGAAGCTGCACAAGGCTGTGTTGTCCGGCTTGCTCAGCCAGATCGGCCAGAAGACTGATGAGGGCGATTATCTCGGTGCGCGTCAGCGACGCTTCTGGATTCATCCGTCCTCGGGGCTGGGCAAGAAGCGTCCGCAATGGTTGATGACCGCCGAACTGGTGGAAACCACCAAGCTCTATGCGCGCATGGTGGCCAAGATCGATGCCGACTGGATCGAACCCCTGGCCGGGCACCTGATCAAGAAAAACCACTTCGAACCCCATTGGGAGAAGAAGCGCGGGCAAGTGGTGGCCTACGAACAGATCACTTTGTTCGGGCTGATCATCGTCGGTCGCCGGCCGGTGCACTATGGGCCGATCGACCCAGGGGTTTCCCGCGAGCTGTTTATCCGCGAAGCCCTGGTGCGTGGTGAAATCCAGTCCCGGGCCAAGTGCCTGTCGGCCAATGCGCAACTGCTCGAACAGCTCGATGAGCTGGAAGCCAAGGCCCGGCGCCGCGACATTCTGGCGGACGAAGAAACCTTGTTCGCCTTCTACGAGGCGCGCCTGCCCGCCGAGATTCATCAGACCGCGACCTTCGACAGCTGGTATCGGGTCAACAGCCAGAAAGACCCGCAACTGCTGATCATGCGTGAAGAGGACGTGCTGGCCCGCGAAGCCAACGAAATCACCGCCGCGCATTATCCGGATACCCTGCGCCTGGGAGACCTGACGCTGCCGTTGAGTTATCACTTCGAGCCCAACCACCCGCGTGATGGCGTGACCCTGCGGGTGCCGGCACCGTTACTGCCGATGCTGCCGCCGGAGCGCCTGGAGTGGCTGGTGCCGGGGGTGATCGAGGCCAAGTGCATCGCCCTGGTGCGCAACCTGCCCAAGGCCTTGCGCAAGAACTTTGTGCCGGTGCCCGACTTCATCAAGGCCGCGTTGCAACGCATCACCTTCGCCGAAGGTTCGTTGCCGCAAGCACTGGGTCGTGAGCTGTTGCGCATGACCGGTGCGCGGGTCAGCGATGAAGCCTGGGCCGAAGCGGCGTTGCAGGTGGAAAGCCACTTGCGGATGAACCTGGAAATCGTCGATGGCCAGGGCAAGTTCCTCGGCGAGGGCCGCGACCTGGCCGAGCTGACGGCGCGTTTCGCCGAGGCCAGCCAGGCGGCGTTGGCCGTGCCGCAAACCGCGAAAAGCCAGCAGCCGGTGGAGGCGAAAGTCTTTGCCGCCGTGGCCGAGAAAACCCAACAGAAGATCGCCGGGCTGTCGATGACGGTCTATCCGGCGCTGGTGGAGGAGGCGGGCACGGTCAAGGAAGGGCGTTTCTCCACTCCGGCCGAAGCCGAATTCCAGCACCGTCGCGCCTTGCAACGCCTGCTCATGCAGCAGTTGGCCGAACCGGCGAAGTTCCTGCGCGGCAAACTGCCGGGGCTCACCGAGCTGGGGTTGATGTACCGTGAACTGGGGCGCATCGACAGTCTGGTGGAAGACATCCTGCTGGCGAGCCTGGACAGTTGCATTCTTGACGGTGAAGCCAGTCTGCCCCGGGACGGTGCCGGCCTGGCCTCGCTGGCCGAACGCAAGCGTGGCGCCTGGACCGAACATGCCGAGCGCCTGGCCCGATTGACGCTGGAGATTCTCAAGCACTGGCACGCGCTGCAGAAGCGCTTCAAGGGCAAGATCGACCTGGCCCAGGCCGTGGCCTTGAACGATATCAAGCAGCAGTTGAGTCATCTGGTGTACCCGGGCTTTGTCCGTGAAACCCCGATGCAATGGCTCAAGGAGCTGCCGCGCTACCTCAAGGCAGTCGAGCAGCGCTTCGAGAAACTCGGCGCGCAGGTGCAAAAGGATCGGGTCTGGAGTGGCGAACTGAGCGGGCTCTGGGCGCAATACCAGGCTCGCGCCAGCAAACACGCCCAGGAAGGCAAGCGTGATCCTGCGCTCGAGTTGTACCGTTGGTGGCTGGAGGAGTACCGGGTTTCGCTGTTTGCCCAGCAGTTGGGGACCAAGGTGCCGATCTCCGACAAGCGTTTGAGCAAGCAATGGAGTCAGGTGGAACCTTGATCCTGTGGGAGATACCGTCTCGATCACATCGCTCGATAAACGTATCGAACACCTGCCCCGTGGCGAGCGAGCTTGCTCGCGCTGGGCTGCGCAGCAGCCCTCAACTGGTCGCCGAGGTCTTTCTGCTAGACCGCAATCACCTTGTCCGGGCGCGCTGTGCGCGCCAGCGCGAGCAAGCTCGCTCGCCACGGGGGAAAGGGGCGCTCTGTGGGAGCGACTATGCCGTTGCTCATGCAAAAGCGGTCAAATCTCAGCGTTTATGGCAAACTTCGCGCCTATAAACGCCGGCCCCGCGGTTTTGAGCCTTCGACGGCAAGGGCGGATCGGAATAATGCGACGCCAGGTCGATTCCCGCTGGCGGGATAAGACCCTTTATGTGTTGGTACGTCGGTGCCAACGCTTTCTGCCTGACCAGATTAGAGAAACGACCATGCATAACGTCGTCATCAGCGGCACCGGCCTGTACACCCCGGCCAACAGCATCTCCAACGAAGAGCTGGTGCAGTCTTTCAATACCTATGTCGCCCAGTTCAATGCCGACAACGCCGACGCCATTGCGCGCGGCGAGGTCGAGGCGCTGACCGAGTCCAGCGCGGCCTTTATCGAAAAGGCTTCCGGGATCAAGAGCCGCTTTGTCATGGACAAGGAAGGCATCCTTGACCCGGCGCGCATGGCTCCCCGCCTGCCTGAACGCTCCAACGACGAATGGTCGGTGCTGTGCCAGATGGCTATTGGCGCCGCCGAACAGGCCCTGCAACGCGCCGGTAAAACCGCGGCGGACATCGACGGTGTGATCGTTGCGTGCTCCAACCTGCAACGCGCCTACCCGGCCATTGCCATCGAAGTCCAGGAAGCCTTGGGTATCGAAGGCTTCGGGTTCGACATGAACGTAGCCTGCTCCTCGGCCACCTTCGGTATTCAGGCTGCCGCCAACAGCGTACAGCTGGGCCAGGCCCGGGCGATCCTGATGGTCAACCCGGAAGTCTGCACCGGTCACCTGAACTTCCGCGACCGCGACAGCCACTTCATCTTCGGTGACGCCGCCACGGCCGTGATCATCGAGCGCGCCGATCTGGCTACCTCTAAGCACCAGTTCGACGTGGTCAGCACCAAGCTGCTGACCAAGTTCTCCAACAACATCCGCAACAACTTCGGTTTCCTCAACCGCGCCGCGGAAGAGGGCATCGGTGCCCGTGACAAGCTGTTCGTGCAGGAAGGCCGCAAGGTATTCCGTGACGTCTGCCCGATGGTCGCTGAGTTGATCGCCACCCACCTGGAAGAGAACGCCCTGAACGTCAGCGACGTGAAGCGTTTCTGGCTGCACCAGGCCAACCTCAGCATGAACCACCTGATCGTCCGGAAGCTGCTGGGCCGTGAAGCCACCGAAGAAGAAGCACCGGTGATTCTCGATACCTACGCCAACACCAGCTCGGCCGGTTCCGTGATTGCTTTCCACAAGCATCAGGACGATTTGCCCGCAGGTTCCCTGGCGGTGCTCAGCTCCTTTGGCGCCGGTTACTCCATCGGCAGCGTGCTTTTGCGCAAACGTTGATGACTGTCGACAACCAACTGCTCGAGCGCCTGCTGGCGGGCGAGCAGAGGGCTTACAAGGAACTGGTCGGCACCTATCAAGGTGCGATGCGGGCGGTGGCGTATGCCATCGTCGGTGCGCGCCATGCCGATGAAGTGGTGCAGGATGCCTGGCTGTCGGTGGTGCGTAACCTGGCGGGATTTCAAGGCCGTTCGAGCCTCAAGACCTGGTTGTTGACCATCACCGCGAACGCCGCGAAAAGCCGCTACAAGCAAAACCGTCGGGAAGTGTTGCTGGACGACTTGCCGTCACCCCATGGCACCCTCGGCGACGATCGGTTTTCAGCCGCCGACGGTCACTGGCTGGTGGCGCCTTTTGCCTGGCATCAGGACACGCCCGAGGCCTTGCTCACCGAAGACGAACTGCGCGAGTGCATGGAGAAGACCTTGCTCAGCCTGCCCGAATTGCAGAGCAGCGTTCTGCTGCTGCGAGACCGGCAAGGGCTCGAGTTGGAGGAAATCTGTAATCTTCTGGAGATCTCGCTCTCCAATGTCCGGGTGCTGTTGCACAGGGCACGCCTGAAGGTCTTCGCAACCGTTGAGCATTTTGAGGAAACCGGCCAATGCTGACGTGTAAGGAACAGGTGGCACGCTCCAGTGATTATCTCGACGGCCAATTGAGCTTTCGCGAGCGCTTGATGGTCCGCCATCACCTGATGTTTTGCCCCAATTGCCGACGCTTCGTGCGGCAAATGCGCTTGATGCAGGCGACCTTGCGCGCCATGCCTGAAGAGCCGGTACCGGGTGTCGACGACCTGGCCGAACGTCTGTCGGCCGAACGCCAGAAGCACAATACACAGCCCTAGGTTCCTCTGAAAGCTGTTGGTTCTTCCCTCGTACCCCCTCTATCTCGCGGCTTTCAGCCCGCTTTTCAACGCGTAGCAGATTTATTTCGATTCGAAGTAAAAAAGTTCCGTTGTCATCAAATCTTTATCTAATGGCAACTTGCCTGCAATGAGCCGTCGCCAAGATCCCCTCCCAACACCAGCGGGCCCGAACCGCGTGTAACCAAGCTTTGACCACCAATTAGGGGAACTCTTCGATGATCCGTAAGCACTTCGCCGGTTTTGCTGCCAGCGTACTGGCCATGGCAGTGACCGCCCAGGCTTTCGCTGGCACCGTGACCACAGACGGCGCCGATATCGTAGTCAAGACCAAAGGCGGCCTTGAGGTCGCCACCACCGACAAAGAATTCAGCTTCAAACTGGGCGGCCGCTTGCAGGCTGACTACAGCCAGTTCGACGGGATCTACACCAAGAACGGTGATACCGCGGATGCGGCCTACTTCCGTCGCGCATTCCTGGAACTCTCCGGCGTGCTGTATACCGACTGGGCTTACACCATCAACTACGACTTCTCCCACAACACCGGTGACTCCGAGAACGGTTACTTCGACGAGGGGTCGCTGGCCTACAACGGCTTCAAGCCCGTCTCGATCAAGGTCGGTCGTTTCGACCCGGACTTCGGCCTGGAAAAAGCCACCAGCTCCAAATGGGTCACCGCGCCAGAGCGCAACATGGCCTACGACATGGTTGACTGGGCAAACACCCACCAGAACGGTATGGGCCTGCAAACCTCCGGCGTATTCGCTGACTCGTTCTATGCCTCCGCCGGTGTGTTCAGCAAGGACACCGACGACACCGATGGCAACAGCGTCAAGCAGGTCAACGGTCGCTTTGTCTTCGCGCCCATGCATGAAGGCGGCAACGTGCTGCACTTCGGTGTGAACGTCGCCTCCCGCGATGTCTCCGACACGGCGTTCGACTCCCGTTATCGCACCCGCATGGGCATGCGCGGTGTTGAAACCCAAGGCGGTAACGATGCCGGTTCCAACGGCAACCGTCCGGTGCTGGGCGGCAGCTCTTCGTCGCCGGCCGGTTCCTACTCCCGTGACGATGCATTCGGTCTGGAAGCGGCATTCGCCATGGGCCCGGCCTCGATCCAGGGCGAGTACATCACCCGCAAGACCAAGGCCGACGACAACGCTTATGAAGACATCAAGGGCGATGGCTTCTACGTTCAGGGCGCCTACACCCTGACAGGCGAATCCCGGGGCTATAAAATTGGCAAGTTCGATGCGATCAAGCCGGACAACAAGTCCATCGGTGCCTGGGAACTGTACTACCGCTACGACAGCATGACCGTCGATGACGACAACGTCACCACCGCCACCCTGACCCGTGACGTTGGCGATGCCGAAGCCCGGGTTCATACCGTCGGCGTCAACTGGTACGCCAACGAAGCGGTGAAAATCTCCGCGGCCTACCTCATGGCCGACACCGACAATGTGACCAACGCCACGGCCGCTACCGAAACTACCCCGGCAGAGCGTACGGGCGACGACAGCGGCGATGGCTTCGTGCTTCGTGCTCAATACGTGTTCTAAATCGCGGTAACGGCAACATGAGCTCTTTCCTCATCCGTTAAAGCTCCTTTCGTTTCACCCCGCCTCGGCGGGGTTTTTTATTTCGGCCAGTGGTACGGATGGGCGATACTCGGAGGGTCTTGAGGCTACGCCTGCGGGGAACAGAATGCCGTTACACGTTTTGGACAGTTTGTCCGCCATTGCGCCTCAGGAATGGGATGCCCTGGTGCCGGACACTCAGCCGTTCCTGCGCCATGCATTTCTGGGGGCGCTGGAAGACAGTGGCAGTCTTGGCCCCCATTCCGGCTGGCAACCGGAGCACTTGCTGCATATCGAAGGCGGCCATCTGCTGGCGGCGCTGCCCAGTTACCGCAAGTGGCACTCTTATGGCGAGTACGTGTTCGACCATGGCTGGGCCGATGCCTGTGAAAAGGCCGGGATCGCGTACTACCCCAAGCTGTTGACGGCCGTGCCGTTCAGCCCAGTCAGCGGGCCGCGCTTGTTGGCCGTCAAGGTGCAGGATGGCTTCGAACTGCTCAAGAGCCTGCCCGGGTACCTGGAGATCGAGAAGCTTTCCAGCGCCCATATCAATTTCACCGATGCCTTTACCGATGCCGCCCTGGCCGAGCAACCGGGCTGGTTGCAGCGTGTCGGCTGCCAGTACCACTGGCAGAATCGCGGGTATCGGGACTTCCAGGATTTTCTCGACGCGCTGAGTTCGCGCAAGCGCAAACAAATGCGCAAGGAGCGCGAGCAAGTGACGGGGCAGGGCATTGAATTTGAATGGCTTGAGGGGCGGCAACTCGACCAGGCGCAATGGGATTTCGTCTATGCCTGTTACGCCAATACCTATGCGGTTCGTCGGCAGTCACCTTATCTGACCCGGGATTTTTTCAGCCTGCTGGCCGAACGCATGCCCGAAGCGATACGGGTGGTGTTGGCCAAACAAGGGGCGCGGCCCGTGGCCATGGCCTTCAGCCTGGTGGGGGGCGACAGTTTTTATGGGCGCTACTGGGGTTGCCTGGCGGAGTTCGACCGCCTGCACTTCGAGACCTGTTTCTATCAAGGCATGGACTACGCCATCGCCAACGGTTTCCAGCGATTTGATGCCGGCGCCCAGGGTGAGCATAAGTTGATTCGTGGGTTTGAACCGGTGATCACCCATTCCTGGCACTACCTACGTCACGCGGGATTGAAGGCGGCGGTCCAGGACTTTCTCGAGCGCGAGCGCATCGGGGTGATGGGGTATGCGCAAGAGGCGAGGACAGCCTTGCCATATCGACAGGGCTGACCCTCGCGGGGCGTCGCTTAACTGTCTTCCTTGCCCAACCAGCGATACATTACGCCGCCAATCACCGCGCCCAACAGCGGCGCCAGCCAGAACAGCCAGAGCTGTTGAATCGCCCAGCCGCCGACAATCAACGCGGGGCCGGTACTGCGCGCGGGGTTGACCGAGGTGTTGGTGACCGGAATCGAGATCAGGTGAATCAGGGTCAACCCCAGGCCGATGGCGATCGGTGCCATCCCGGCCGGGGCGCGTTTGTCGGTGGCGCCAAGGATGATCAGGATGAACATCGCCGTCATCACCAGCTCGCTGACAAAGCCCGCGGCCATCGAGTAGCCGCCCGGTGAATGTTCACCGTAGCCGTTGGAGGCCAAGCCACTGGCCAGTTCGAAGCCCGGCTTGCCGCTGGCGATGAAGTACAGTAGGGCAGCGGCAATGATCGCGCCGATCACCTGGGCAATGATGTAGGCCGGCAGTTCCTTGGCCGGGAATCGCCCGCCGACCACCAGCCCCAGCGACACCGCCGGGTTGAGATGGCAGCCCGAGATATGGCCGATGGCAAACGCCATCGTCAGCACCGTCAGGCCAAATGCCAGGGATACCCCCAGCAGGCCAATCCCGACCTCGGGAAAGGCTGCCGCCAACACCGCACTGCCGCAACCACCCAGCACCAGCCAGAACGTACCTACCAACTCTGTAGCCGAACGTTTTAACAGAGACATAAAAGAGAGCCTTTTCGAGTTATTGCTACCGTTTGCCCCAGCAGATGGACGACAGGCCATCTCCCGAACCTGCCCTGAGTACAGCAGGATTTTTCTGGAATTCCAGTGGTCATGAAAACGCCGACACCCCTGCTTGAGGGGTTGTGGAGGTTATCGTAGATCCAGAGTGGGTGTAACCGTCTTGATCGCATGGCCGCTTCCCGGCACATACCCGTGGCGAGCGAGCTTGCTCGCGCTGGGCTGCGCAGCAGCCCAAAAAACGCTCATCAAGTGTTGTCTGAAAGTTTGCGATCGTTTTGTAGGGGGGCGCTTCGTGCCCCAGCGCGAGCAAGCTCGCTCGCCACAGGGGGAAGTGCGATCTCGGTCTTGGGTTTTTCTGGAACTCCAGTGGTCATGAAAACGCCGGCGCCCGTGCTTGTGACAGTCTCGATCGCATGGCCGCTTCCCAGCACATACCTGTGGCGAGCGAGCTTGCTCGCGCTGGGCTGCGCAGCAGCCCAAAAATCGCTCATCAAGTGTTGTCTGAAAGTTTGCGATCGTCTTGTAGGGGGGCGCTTCGCGCCCCAGCGCGAGCAAGCTCGCTCGCCACAGGGGGAAGTGCGATCTCGGTCTTGGGTTTTTCTGGAATTCCAGTGGTCATGAAAACGCCGGCGCCCGTGCTTGTGACAGTCTCGATCGCATGGCCGCTTCCCAGCACATACCTGTGG
>NZ_JBYTBK010000032.1:41954-60105 GCF_058789115.1 Pseudomonas sp. FW300-N1A1
GGCGAGCGAGCTTGCTCGCGCTGGGCTGCGCAGCAGCCCAAAAACCGGTTATCGAGTGTTGTCTGAAAGCCTGCAATAGTCTTGTTGGGGGCGCTTCGCACCCCAGCGCGAGCAAGCCACGGGGGGAGCGTATGCACTCGACTCAATCGATGCCGACAAACCCTCCGGTCTGGTGTTGCCACAGCCGGGCATACAACCCGCCATGGGCCAACAGTTCGGCGTGGGTGCCGCTTTCGGCGATCCGGCCGTTTTCCAGCACCACCAGGCGATCCATCCGGGCGATGGTGGAAAGCCGGTGCGCGATGGCGATCACGGTCTTGCCCTGCATCAGGGTTTCGAGGCTTTCCTGGATCGCTGCTTCCACCTCCGAGTCCAGCGCCGAGGTGGCTTCATCCATGATCAGGATTGGCGCGTCCTTGAGCAGCACCCGGGCGATGGCGATGCGTTGGCGTTGACCGCCGGAGAGTTTGACCCCGCGCTCACCGACGTGGGCGTCGAAGCCCGTGCGGCCTTCGGCGTCCGACAGCAACGGGATGAATTCGTCGGCACGGGCTTTGTGCGCGGCCTCCCAGAGTTCGGCGTCGGTGGCATCGGGTTTGCCGTACAGCAGGTTGTCACGGATAGAGCGGTGCAGCAGCGAAGTGTCCTGGGTGATCATGCCGATTCGTTCGCGCAGGCTTTCCTGGGCCACATGGGCGATGTTCTGGCCGTCGATCAGGATCTGCCCGTCCTGCAGGTCGTACAGGCGCAGCAGCAGGTTGACCAGGGTCGACTTGCCGGCGCCGGAAGGACCGATCAAGCCGATTTTCTCGCCGGGTCGGATGGTCAGGTTCAGGTCGCCGATGATTCCGCTTTTCTTGCCATAGTGAAACGCCACGTGTTCGAAACGCACTTCGCCACGGTCCACTTGCAGGCGGGGAGCCGGTTCACGGTCGGTGACGCTGATCGGTTGCGCGATGGTTTGCAGGCCGTCCTGGACCATCCCGATGTTCTCGAAGATGCCGTTGACCACCCACATGATCCAGCCAGACATGTTGACGATGCGGATCACCAGGCCAGTGGCCAGGGCAATGGCACCGACCGAGATCAGCGACTGGGTCCACAGCCACAACGCCAAGCCCGTGGTGCCGACAATCAGCAGGCCGTTCATGCTGGTGATGACCACGTCCATGCTGGTGACGACGCGTCCGGCCAGCTGGGATTTTTCGGTTTGTTCGGCAATCGCTTCACGGGCGTATTGCTGTTCGAAGTTGGTGTGGGCGAACAGCTTGAGCGTGGTGATGTTGGTGTAGCCGTCGACAATCCGGCCCATCAGTTTGGAGCGGGCGTCGGAGGACACCACCGAGCGTTCCTTGACCCGAGGCACGAAGTAGTAGAGCGCGCCGAGGTAGGCGGCGATCCAGGTCAGCAACGGAATCATCAGGCGCCAGTCGGCCTCGGCGAACAGCACCAGTGAGCTGATCGCGTAGATCAGCACATGCCACAATGCATCCACCGCTTGCACCGCGGAGTCGCGCAGGGAGTTGCCGGTTTGCATGATCCGTTGGGCGATGCGCCCGGCGAAGTCGTTCTGGAAGAAGTTCAGGCTCTGCTTGAGCACGTAGCTGTGGTTCTGCCAGCGAATCAGGCTGGTCATGCCGGGGCTCAGGGTCTGGTGCACCAGCAGGTCGTGCAGGCCGACGAACACCGGGCGCAGGACCAGCGCGACCACTGCCATCCAGGCCAGTTCTACCCCGTGGACCTTGAAGAAGTCGGCGTTCGGTGTGCCCTGGGCCAGGTCGATGATCCGGCTCAGGTAACTGAACAGCGCCACTTCGATCAGCGCACCGAACAGGCCGATGATCAACAGCGCGGCGAAGCTCGGCCAGACCTGGCGCAGGTAATAGGTATAGAAGGGCAGGACCCGATCAGGCGGGGCCGCCGTCGGGGCGTCACGGAATATGTCGATGAGTTTTTCGAAACGGCGATAAAGCATCAGTCAAACGCCCGCGTGCGGGCTCTCCTTTTTTCGATGCGAGCGGCGCGCCGTTCCTTGCGCGGCCGCTCGGGACGCCCTGTACAGCTTAGTCGATGCGCTTGGCCGACTTGATCAGCACCGGGTCGATAGGCACGTTCTGCATGCCTTGTTTAGTGGTGGTCTGCGAGTTGACGATGATGTCGACCACGTCCATCCCCTTGACCACTTTGGCGAACACGGCATAACCGGCATCGCGTCCCGGGTTCAGGAAGTCATTGTCGGCGACGTTGATGAAGAACTGGCTGGTGGCCGAATCCGGATTCGAGGTGCGGGCCATCGACAGCGTGCCGCGTACGTTATGCAGGCCATTGCTGGCTTCGTTCTTGATCGGCTCCTTGGTGTCTTTCTGCGCCATTTGCGGGGTGAAGCCACCCCCTTGCACCATGAACCCCGGAATCACGCGGTGGAAAATGGTGTTGGTGTAGAAGCCGCTGTCGACGTAGGCCAGAAAGTTCTTGGTGCTGACCGGTGCCTTGACCGGGTCCAGTTCGATTTCGATCGGACCGTTGGTGGTCTCGAGCAATACGTGGGGAGCCTTGGTCGCTTCGGCGGCCATCAGGTTGGCGGCGAACAGGACTGCGCCTGTGGCGAGGGCGATTTTTTTCAGCATGGGTCAGTGATCCTGGGTAGTAGTGTCGACTGTGGTTAGAAATTCAAGCAGGGTCTGGTTGAAGCGCTGCGGCTGGTCCAGTGGCGTGGCATGGCGTGAATCCTCGATCACCACCAGTCGCGCATCGGGCAACAGTTTTACATAGGCTTCTTTCAGCGCCACCGGTGTGTAGTCATGGTCGGCGCTGATGATCAGGGTTGGACAGGTGACTTTCGCCAGTCGTTCCTGAACCCCCCAGCCAACAATGGCATTGAAGCTGGCGAGATAAGCACGTTTGTCGTTTTTTGCCCAGCGCTCGGCCATCTTTTGCCGCAGGTCGGCCTGTTCGGGCTTGGGGAACAGTTTCGCGCCCAGGGCCTTGCCGATGCTGCCAAGGCTCAGCAGGTGCATCAGGCCCCAGCGCTTGAACCATTGCCAGTAATCGTCTGCGGTGCGGACCTTGACTTGCGGCGCGCTGTTGACGATCGACAGGCTTTTGAGCAACCCCGGCTGGTCCACCGCCAGTTGAAAACCGATCATGCCGCCCATGGACAGCCCCACCAGGTGGGCCGGGCCCAGGTTCAGGTGTTCGATCAGCGCGACCAGGTCGGCGCTGAAGCCGGCAATGCTGTAGCGCTCCCGGGGTTTGTCGGAGCGGCCATGGCCGCGCACATCGGGGATGATCAGGCGGTAGCGGGCCGAGAGCTCGGGGATCTGCTTCTCCCAGTCCAGCGTGCTCGAGCCCAGCCCGTGAACCAGCAGCAGCGGCGTGCCGTGGCCATATTCCTCGTAGTGCAGCGTGCAACCTTCGTGTTCGAAATAGGCCATGGTGCAACTCCTTGTCAGGCTTGTTCCGGGGCGGCGAAAGGGGCTTCCAGCGGCGCGGTATCGAAGGTGCGCAGCAGCTCGATGAGAATCTGCGTGGCCGGGCCCAGGGGTTTGTCCTTGTTCGAGTACAGGTAGAAGCTGGGGTTACGGCTGCCACCCTGGTCCAACGGTAGCAGCTTGAGCAGGCCCTCCTTGAGTTCCCGTTCGATCATGTGCCGTGGCAACCAGGCAAAACCCAGGCCGCTGCCGACGAAGGTCGCCGCGGTGGCCAGGCTGCCGACAGTCCAGCGTTGTTCGGCGCCGAGCCAGCCGACGTCGCGCGGCTGCTGCCGGCCGGAGTCACGGATCACCACTTGCAACTGGCTTTCGAGGTCCTGGAAGTTCAGCTCGCGGTTCAGGCGATGCAAGGAATGCTCGGGATGGGCGACGGCGACGAACTCGACATGGCTCAGTTCCGCACCCAGGTAACCGGGAATGCTGAAACCACTGATGGCCAGGTCGGCCACGCCTTCGAGCAGGACTTCCTCGACCCCGGACAACACTTCTTCGCGCAAGCGAACCCGGCAGCCACGGCTTTGCGGCATGAAGGCGGTCAGGGCGCGCACGAGGCGGGCGCTCGGGTAGGCGGCGTCGACCACCAGGCGCACTTCGGCTTCCCAGCCTTGCTCCATGTGATGGGCCAGGTCTTCCAGTTGACTGGCCTGTTTGACCAGCTGTCGCGAGCGCCGCAGCAGCACGCCGCCGGCTTCGGTCAACACGGCCTTACGCCCGTCGATGCGCAGCAGCGGCACGCCGAGCTGGTCCTGCATGCGCGCCACGGTGTAGCTGACGGACGATTGCGAGCGGTGCAGCGCTTCGGCCGCCTGGGCAAATCCGCCGTGGTCGACCACGGCTTGCAGCGTGCGCCATTGATCCAGGGTCACGCGGGGCGCTTTCATCATGGGCTCCTCTTGTCCTAAGCTGGCAGCTTCCTTTGGAGGCTGTCGAATGAAAAAAGTCTGTTGTGCGGTGCTGGCGATGTTGCCGTTGAGTGCGTTTGCCTATCCCATCGATGTACAAAAAGAACTCAATGGCCTGGGGGTCGACTACACCACCTACGCGACCGACTACGATATGGGTTCCATCACACTGAACAACTACGGCAAGACCGACGCCGAGTGCACGGTGGTGTTCGCCAACGGCCCGGAGTCGCCCCGCACACGGCGTGTCAGCCTGGTCGCGGGGAAAAGCACCGATGTCACGGCCAAATTCAGCCGCAAGATCATCAAATTGCGCATCGGCCTGACCTGCACCGAGAAGCAATAAGCACTCAAGCGAAGCAGCTGCCCATGGCATGCTTCGCTTATAAACGAATTTATTGATGGGTTATAGCAGTTATTTGCGCTTTTTCATCGATATGACTCTGTTTAATCTCCACTCCATCGACTTACAGCATTCACCGATGGAGGCTACATCCCATGTCCCGCGTTCTGATCATCGAAAGCAGCGCCCGCCAGCAAGACTCGGTTTCCCGTCAACTGACGCAAACCTTCATCAACCAGTGGAAAGCCGCGCACCCGGCCGACCAGATCACCGTCCGTGACCTGGCGACCCACCCGGTCCCCCATCTGGACGTGAGCCTGCTGGGTGGCTGGATGAAGCCTGCCGAGCAGCGCAACGCAATCGAACAGGCAGCGCTTGAGCGCTCCAACCTGCTGACCGATGAGTTGCTGGCCGCCGACGTACTGGTGATGGCCGCGCCGATGTACAACTTCGCGATCCCCAGCACCCTCAAGGCCTGGCTCGATCATGTGCTGCGTGCCGGGGTGACCTTCAAGTACACCGAGACCGGTCCCCAGGGCCTGCTCAGCGGCAAGCGTGCCTACGTGTTGACCGCTCGCGGCGGCATCTATGCCGGCAGCACCGCCGATCACCAGGAACCGTACCTGCGTCAGGTCATGGGTTTCATCGGTATTCATGACGTCAGCTTCATTCATGCCGAAGGGATGAACCTGGGCGGTGACTTCCAGGAAAAAGGACTGAACCAGGCCAACGCCAAACTGGCCCAGGTCGCCTGATAGGTTAATCGCCTGTTAATCGCTGGATGGTCTAGTGACCTGGCGCACCCCTTCAAGGCTCTACGCGCAACGAACCTCCCTTTGCACTTATTGCTCCTGAGTGCCCTGGCCCGATTGAACGCTTTAGCGAGATCGGGCTTTTTTTTGCCTGTTGTTACCCGGCCTTCACTGTCCGTGGCAAAACCGCTATCGTCGCCGCCACTTTGGACGAGGCGCGTATGGGCTATCTGCTATTTGTCACGCTGATTCAGGCGTTTTCCTTCAGTCTGATCGGCGAGTACCTGGCCGGTCATGTCGACAGTTACTTCGCGGTGCTGGTGCGGGTACTGCTGGCCGGTCTGGTGTTCATCCCGCTGACCCGCTGGCGTTCGGTGGAGCCTGCGTTCATGCGCGGGATGCTGCTGATCGGCGCCTTGCAGTTCGGCGTGACCTACGTCTGCCTGTACCTGAGCTTCCGGGTGCTGACGGTGCCGGAAGTCCTGCTGTTCACCATTCTCACGCCCTTGCACGTGACCTTGATCGAGGATGCGCTCAACCGCCGCTTCAACCCTTGGGCGCTGGTGGCGGCATTGGTTGCGGTGCTGGGTGCGGCCGTGATCCGCTACGACCGGATCAGTCCGGACTTCCTCATGGGCTTCTTGCTGCTGCAACTGGCCAACTTCACCTACGCCGCGGGGCAGGTGCTGTACAGGCACCTGGTGGCACGCCATCCAAGCGACCTGCCGCATTATCGACGCTTCGGTTACTTCTACCTGGGCGCGCTGGCGGTGGTGCTGCCGGCCTTTCTACTGTTCGGCAAAAGCGACTTCCTGCCTGAAGCGCCGCTGCAGTGGGGCGTGTTGCTGTTCCTTGGGCTGGTGTCCACCGCACTGGGCCTGTACTGGTGGAACAAGGGCGCCTGCCTGGTCAGCGGCGGGACCCTGGCGGTGATGAATAACCTGCATGTACCCGTGGGGCTGCTGATCAATTTGCTGATCTGGAACCAGCATGAAGAGCTGGGGCGGCTGATGTTTGGCGGCCTGGTGATACTGGCGGCGGTGTGGGTCAGTCGGTTGGGTGTGCGTCAGCCGGCAAGCGCGTTCTGACATTAAATGTGAGCCCTGCTCGGATCGTTCCCGTATAGCGGGAACGATCCGAGCAGGGGGGGGAACGCTATTACTCCGTGGGCTGTTCCAGTAGCGGGAAATGGCTGGCGCCCAGCACGGCTGGTAGTACCCCGGCGCGCAGGTCATTGCCGCTCGGTTGCTGGTACAGGCTCAAGCCAAACTCCGGCAGTACCGCCAGCAGGTAATCGAAGATATCGCCCTGGATGCGCTCGTAGTCGTCCCACGCGGTGGTGCGGGTGAAGCAGTAGATTTCCAGCGGCACGCCCTGGGCGGTGGTCTGCATCTGGCGGACGATGCAGGTCATGTTCGGCTGGATGTCCGGGTGCCCCTTCAAGTACGCCAGTGCATAGGCACGGAAGGTGCCGATGTTGGTCATCCGTCGACGGTTTGCCGACATCGCCGCCACTGTGCCCTGGGCTTCGTTCCAGGCCTTGAGTTCAGCCTGTTTGCGGCTCATGTAGCCGGTAAGCAGGCGAATCTGGGTCAGCCTCTGTTCCTCGTCGTCGGTGATGAAACGGACGCCGCTGGCATCGATGAACAGGCTGCGCTTGATCCGGCGGCCACCGGAGGCCTGCATGCCGCGCCAGTTCTTGAACGACTCGGACATCAGGCGCCAGGTCGGGATCGAGACGATGGTCTTGTCGAAGTTCTGCACCTTGACCGTGTGCAGGGTGATGTCCACTACATCTCCGTCGGCACCGACTTGCGGCATTTCGATCCAGTCTCCGACCCGCAGCATGTCATTGCTGGTCAGTTGCACGCTGGCGACGAACGACAGCAGGGTGTCCTTGTAGACCAGGATGATGACGGCCGACATTGCACCCAGGCCGGACAGCAGCAAGAGCGGTGAACGGTCGATCAGGGTGGCGACGATGATGATCCCACCGAGGACATACAAGACCATTTTCGCCAGTTGCACGTAACCTTTGATCGAACGGGTGCGGGCGTGTTCGGTACGGGCGTAGATGTCCAGCAGGGCATTGAGCAGGGCGCTGATGGCCAGCATCAGGAACAGGATGGTGAAGGCCAGGGCAGCGTTGCCGAGAAAGTGCTGGGTGACCTTGTTCATCTCGGGGATCAGGCTCAGGCCAAACTGGATCACCACAGAGGGCACGATCTGCGCCAGGCGATGGAACACTTTGTTGGCGAGAAAGTCGTTGAGCCAGAACATCGACGGCTGGCGACCGAGCAACTCCACGCCGCGCAGGATGAGGTAGCGTGCCGCTCGTCCGACGACCAGCGCGACGAACAAGAGCAGCAGGAATGCCAGGAGGGAATAAATCCGCGGGTGTTGTCCCAGGGCATTCCAGAGATCCTGGGTATTGAGCCAGAGCTGTTTGAGATCCATAGGCGAAAACGATTCTTCTGTAGGATGAGACTGGTTGATTAGAGCATTTAAGACGCACCGAGATCAGGGTCCGGGACAATTCAGCGAACAAAAAAGCCACTGTTTGCGTTCGATTGCATAAAGAAACTCGGCCTATGCGCTCGAAACCGTTACCCTATGCAGCTGATTTTTTGTATTTCTTCGAGGTAGCACCCGTGTTTTCCCAATTCGCCCTGCACGAACGCCTGCTCAAAGCCGTGGCCGAGCTTAAATTTGTCGAGCCAACGCCTGTGCAGGCAGCGGCTATCCCGCTCGCGCTGCAAGGGCGTGACCTGCGGGTGACGGCACAAACCGGTAGCGGCAAGACCGCTGCATTCGTTCTGCCAATCCTCAACCGTTTGATCGGCCCGGCGAAAGTCCGTGTCAGCATCAAGACCCTGATCCTGCTGCCGACCCGCGAGCTGGCCCAGCAGACCCTGAAGGAAGTGGAGCGTTTTTCCCAGTTCACCTTCATCAAGTCCGGCCTGATCACCGGCGGTGAAGACTTCAAGGTCCAGGCCGCGATGCTGCGCAAGGTGCCGGACATCCTGATCGGTACCCCGGGGCGGATGATCGAGCAACTGAACGCCGGCAACCTCGACTTGAAAGAAGTCGAAGTGCTGGTGCTCGACGAAGCCGACCGCATGCTCGACATGGGTTTCGCCGAAGACGTCCAGCGCCTGGTCGACGAGTGCACCAACCGTCAGCAGACCATGCTGTTCTCCGCCACCACCGGCGGTTCGGGCCTGCGCGAGATGATCGCCAAGGTGCTGAACAACCCTGAGCACTTGCAGCTCAATGCGGTCAGCCAGCTGAATGCGACCACTCGCCAGCAAATCATCACCGCTGACCACAACCAGCACAAAGAGCAGATCGTCAACTGGCTGCTGGCCAACGAGACCTACCAGAAGGCCATCGTCTTCACCAACACCCGAGCCATGGCCGACCGTATCTACGGTCGCCTGGTGGCGCAGGAGTACAAGGCGTTTGTCTTGCACGGTGAGAAAGACCAGAAGGACCGCAAGCTGGCCATCGACCGCCTGAAGCAGGGCGGCGTGAAGATCCTCGTCGCCACCGACGTGGCGGCCCGTGGCCTGGACGTTGACGGCCTGGACCTGGTGATCAACTTCGACATGCCACGCAGCGGCGACGAGTACGTACACCGTATCGGTCGTACCGGCCGCGCAGGCAACGATGGCCTGGCGATCTCGCTGATCTGCCACGGCGACTGGAACCTGATGTCGAGCATCGAGCGCTACCTCAAGCAGAGCTTCGAGCGTCGTACCATCAAGGAAGTCAAAGGCACCTACGGCGGACCGAAAAAGGTCAAGGCGTCGGGCAAGGCCGTTGGCGTGAAGAAGAAAAAGACCGACGCCAAGGGCGACAAGAAGAAGTCGGCCGCCAAGGCACCGACCAAGCGCAAGATCGCCAACCGGCCGAAGACCGACGCCCTGTCGCTGGTCAGCAAGGATGGCATGGCCCCGCTCAAGCGCCGCAAGCCGGAAGCTCCGGCCGCTGAGTAACGCGCCATCGCTCGCTGACAACATGTAGCTTGCTGTCAAAAACCCGGACCCTGTCCGGGTTTTTGTTTTTCAGCGATCGGCTTTTTCTCTGCGGTGCCGGCCAGCCTCGCGCCTGTCGTTCGGGTCATGAGTGGCAGCAACTGGAGGGCGCCGGGTCTTCGTAGCGATCATGATGGCGCACCCACTCCATGATTTCGCCCTCGTTACGGCCCTTGGGTGTCAGGTCGAGGTAGTTGTAGGCACCCACCAGCAAGTCCAGGCCCCGGGCGTAGGTGGAGTAGGTGTGGAATATTTCGCCGGCTTCGTTGCGATAAAACACGCTGAGACCGGGGAGTTCTTCTTCGCTGCTGTCGGTTTTTTCGTAGTTGTAGGTGGCGCTGCCGGCCGTGACTGCTTCTGCTCGAAGCGAGACGCCGAAGTCGTAGTTGAAGTCGCAGCCTTCGGACGACACCCAGTCGAACTTCCAGCCCATACGCCGTTTGAATGGCTGGAACTCGGCGAAGGGGGCGTGGGACACAGCCACCAGTGCTACGTCATGGTGGGCCAGGTGCTGGTTGGCGCCGTCAATGTGATCGGAGAGAAAGGAGCATCCCGGGCAACCCTCGTCCCAACCCGCGCCGAACATGAAGTGGTAGATGACCAATTGGCTGCGGCCGCCGAACAGGTCGGCCAGTTTCAGTTCGCCGTCAGCGCCCTGAAACCGGTAGTCCTTGTCGATTTTCACCCAGGGCAGGGCCCGGCGTTCGGCGCTGAGTTTGTCCCGTTCCCGGGTGAAGGCTTTTTCGTGGACCAGGTGTTCGCGGCGCGCGGTGAGCCACTCTTCCCGGGACACGACGGGATGATTCTGGATGTTCATGGTGTTTTCTCCTGCCAGCGGTGGCGAAAATCGACCCGTGCTGTGGGGTTAGACCCTCTTGCACAGAGTAGTCGTCGGGTGCTGGGGGAATTCGACATACCGTCGGTCGGTACAGGGGAGCACCCGGTGCGATACGCCGGATCCGTTCACGTTGGCTGATGGGGGCTCCAGGGCGCAGACCGCTCAGGAGGTGCCCGCCGCCCTCAAGCACTTCAGTGCGTTGAACTGATCGCGCACCTTGTCGATCCGGTTCTGCAAATGCTGGCGCTGCTCGTCGTTGCTGTCGGCCATCAGGTCGACCAGCAGGGCGCGGGCCTGGACTTCGGCGTTGGCGTAGGCCTGGCGGTAGGCCGGGGTCCATAACGATTCGCGATCCACCAGCAGGGTTTCGATGCGTTGGGCAAAGTCGCTGGTGTGGCGCTGGTCCATCGCCTGGCTGAACAGCGCCTGCCAATGGGCCCGGTTGGCGATCCATAGCCGATTCTGATCGCCCAGGGCGGTGGACCAGGCGAGCACTCGCTGTTGTTGAGCCTTGTTGAGTGGGCCGAGCCAGTCGGTCAGGCGCTTGTCCATGCGTTGGCTGCGTCGCTGGATTTGTCGGGCCAGAGGCGGTTCGACGTATTTTTCCTGACGCTCGCGCACATCCTTGGCGAAGGCCAGCTTCATCTCATTGACCTGTTGATCGTTCATCCCGCGCAACAACTCGACCGCCGACGGCGTGATTTGCCGGGCGGTCCGGGCGATGGCTTGCTTGGCTTCCAGGGTGCGGGCTTGCAGGGCGGTATCGGTGACCTGACGGGTGCTGACCATTTGTCGGGTGCGGGTGAGCCAGTCCAGGTAGTCGGGCAACTGCGTTGCACAGTGCCATTGCAGGTGCTCCTCGAGACGTTCTTCGAGCCAGTCCTTTTGCTCGCGATCCATGTTCAGGTAATCGTTGAGCGTCCAGGGAATGATCGTGTCGAGGTTGCGGTAGGCCAGGTCCACGCGGTTGCAGGCCATCAGGGCAAGGCACAGGGGCAGTAGCAGACTCAGGTGTTTCAACCAGCGCGTCATGGGCCAATCCTTGCGCAAGCGTTGTTCTGGTATTTGAACGCAGGATGGACCCGGGCGTTCAGCCAATCAATAGAACCTGTGTTCGGCCTTGAAGGTGAACAAGCCATCGCATTGGCTGTTGTGCCCGGAATAGGCACTGCAATCACTGCCATTAAGGCTTGAGTCGCTGTAGATCAGGTTCAGGTCGATGCCCATCCAGGGCCGGGAGAGCTTGACCGACCAATCGTTGAAACCGCTGACATAACCGCCGTCGGCAATCGAAGCAGGAGTAAAGAGCCGGTGGGTGGTGTACTTGACGCTGAGCCCTACGCCGAACGGCTGGGTGCCACTGAGGTCGGCGAACAAGGTGCTGTTGCGCTTGTCCGGATCGTTGCTGAACGCTGCGCCGAAGCGGCTGCCCAGCAAGGTAAGGCCACCGAAAAATTCCTGGCTGTCGAGAGTGTCCAGTTGCGGGTAGCTGTAGTGGATCATGCCCACTTCATAACCCAGGGTCCGGTCGAAAGGGCGCTTGAATCCCAGATAGGAGTCGACTTCCAGGTTGCCGGCGGGCGACAGGCCCATGCTCGGGGCCCATTGACCCACATACCAGCCACTGTCATGGCTCAGGTCCAGGCCACCATGGAATGAGCCGGTGCTGGACGGCTTGACCAGGCCCTGGGCCATGCTGCGGCTAGGGCTTGTGCCTAGTTTGAGGTCATAGTCACCGAGTTCGCGCTGGAAGATCTGTGCATCGGCACTCATGCACACCAGCAGGCCGATCAGTAACGTCGTCAGTTTGAGCATGCTTCACTCTTGAAGGTGCGGCAGGCCTGGCGGTTCGTGGTGGTGGCCTCTCTACTGGAGTCGGCCTATGTCTGGAAACGCCCGGTCTAGAGCGTTAAAAGCATACCGGCGAATGTCGACGGCTGGCTACCGTTCGTCGATTGACGGGCCAAAAGTCATGGGCTTGTCGATTCGGCGGGCTGACAGCGGGAGGGAGCGGGGAGGGTTCCAGTCCTAGCGCTTCGATGCTCAAAGCGCTTAGGGACCAGGGTGACGCGAGGGGGTATTACTTTTTGCCCAGGGTAATCTGCTTGGACGGGCCGAATGTCTGGCCACTGACGCCTTTGGCAATTTGCTGGATCTCGCCACCGGATTTGAGGAAAGCAGCAATCTGGTCGTTGATCGATTCGCTGGTTTCAACGGCTGGAGCTGGCTTTGCTTTGCTGTTGGATGCTTTTACACGCATGGCGGCCATTAACCTGTAGAAAATTAACTTGGCCAGCTATCATACAGGAAATGCTTGACAATTGCTTGGTAAATATCTTCCTGGAATAACCGAGGGCGTCCGTCGACCAAGCCTAAGTTGCTCTTTGGAATGTCGCCCTAAGCTGCTGTTTTAAATAAGAACCTTGTCGTGAAAGAGCGCCTGCTTGGGGCAACGATTGCGGTGGCGGTGGCCACGACGGTCTGACGAGCGGGTCGCGGCCGGACACAAAACCCAGGAAAATCGAGCCATGCGGCGGTTTTTTTTGCGCAGGCCCTGCGCTCACCCAACGGCACGAGCAAAAACGGGTAGAATGCCGCCCAAGCAATGAGGGTATTGGAAATGGCTTTAGTCGGGCGTTACAACAGTTTGCAAGTGGTTAAACACACTAACTTCGGTTTATATCTGGACGGTGGTGCGGATGGCGAAATCCTTTTGCCCAATCGTTATATTCCCAAAGATATTCCCAGCGAAGATGAAGACTGGCTGAACGTTTTTGTTTATCTGGACAGCGATGACAAACTCATCGCCACGACAGAAAAACCAAAAGTTCAGGTCGGTGAATTTGCCAGCCTCAAAGTTGTTGAAGTCAACAGCATCGGTGTGTTTCTCGACTGGGGTCTGCCCAAGGACCTGCTGCTGCCGTACTCCGAGGAAAAGCGTCAGATGACCGCGGGTGAATACTGCGTGGTGCATGTCTACCTCGACAAGCACACCCGTCGTATCACCGCGACCGCGCGCCTGGATCGCTACCTGGATAAAACCCCGGCCAACTACACGGCTGGCCAGGAAGTCGACCTGTTGGTGGCCGAAGCGACCGACATGGGCTTCAAGGCGATCATCAACAACAAGCACTGGGGTCTGATCCACAAGAACGAAATCTTCAAGTTCATGCGTGCCGGCAAGGAAGAGAAGGGCTTTATCAAGGAAGTGCGTGTCGACGGCAAGATCAGCCTGAGCCTGCAGCCTGTGGGTGTCGAAGCGGCCACCAGCCTGAATTCGAAGATCCTCGCCAAGTTGCGCGACAATAACGGCACCTTGCCGGTCAGCGACAAGAGCGATCCGGCACTGATCAGCAGCCTGTTTGGTGTCAGCAAGGGCAACTTCAAGAAGGCCATTGGCGCACTCTACAAGGACGGCCAGATCGTCATTCACGCCGACCGTATCGAGCTCAGTTGAGCTCGATCCTCCGGCCGTCGGGCAGGGTGAACCTGACCGACGGCCGGTCTGGTTAATACTTCACCGCATTAACTGTCGCCTTGGCCAAGTACCGCAATGCTGTTCAGTCAAGGATAGGGTTGCTCAATGCACCCCCGTGGCGAGCGAGCTTGCTCGCGCTGGGCTGCACAGCAGCCCCAAAAACTATCGCCGAGTTCGCTCTGAAAGACCGCGGTCGCTTTGTTGGGGGCGCTTTGCACCCCAGCGCGAGCAAGCTCGCTCGCCACGAGTCTCACACTCGCCTCAAGCGTTTCTTGACTGAACAGCATTAGGCCAAGTACCGGGGCTTTTGTTTTCTGTCGAGCCACCGCCATGTCATTAATTGTTCGCGAGGTTTCGTGATGATTGCCACTCGGCGCAGCGCCGATGCGTTTGCCCTGCAAGTAATGGTGGGGCTGTGCCTGGTGTGGGGCATCCAGCAGGTGATGATCAAGTGGGCCGCCGCGGACATCGCCCCTGTGATGCAGGCCGCTGGACGCTCGGGAATCTCCGCGTTACTGGTGGGCCTGTTGATCTGCTGGAAGGGCGGTTGGGACCAGGTCGGCAGCACCTGGCGTGGCGGTCTGCTGGCCGGTAGCCTGTTTGGCCTCGAGTTCCTGTTTATCTCCGAAGGCCTGCAACTGACCACCGCGGCCCATATGTCGGTGTTCCTCTACACCGCGCCGATCTTTACCGCGTTGGGCGTGCATTGGTTGCTGCCGAGCGAGCGCTTGCGGCCGGTGCAATGGCTGGGAATTCTGCTGGCCTTTATCGGCATTGGCATTGCGTTTGCCGGTGGCGTGTCCTGGGACAATCTGGACCGGCGCATGTTGCTGGGCGACGCGCTCGGTGTACTGGCCGGAGCGGCCTGGGGTGCAACCACCGTGGTGGTACGCGCCTCTCGGTTGTCGGAAGCACCGGTGACCCTGACCTTGTTTTATCAGCTGATCGTCGGTTTCGTCGGCCTGTTGCTGATCGCGCTGGCCAGCGGCCAGGTGACCCATGTCCAGTTGACGGCCGTGGCGGTTACCAGCGTGCTGTTTCAGGGGCTGGTGGTGTCATTCTTCAGTTACCTGATCTGGTTCTGGTTGCTGCGCCGTTATCTGGCGGCGAACCTGGCAGTGTTTTCGTTCATGACCCCGCTGTTCGGCGTCACGTTCGGGGTGCTGTTGCTGGGGGAGAAGCTCACCCTCAACTTCGTCATGGGCGCTGTGCTGGTGCTGCTGGGGATCACCTTTGTCAGCGCCGAACAGTGGGTCCGCCGCCGTTTGCGCAAGGCGCTGGGGCAATATTGACCGGTGGCCGCGATGGGCCGGGAGCACGGCCTGTTGCAGATGATTCAGATCAATTAAGTAACAGATCTTTGCGTTCTTGGGCGAGCATTGCGTAGGAGTTAAGGCTACTATCTGTATGAAGCGTCTACAGAACCCGGTCGCTCGGCATTACCCTGAAGGGGGGCACCATGAAAGAGAAACTGCAAAACTGGCTCCATGACCTCGGTGTCGCGCTTGGTTTGATCGAACCGCCTCTGCAACCAGTGCCTATCCGCACCGACGACGATCAACGTCGACGTCAACAACGCCGCCGGTAACACGCAACACATCAGCAGGTCGCAGCCGCCCGCACCGTCAAGGTGCCGCGTGTGGCTGCGACATCGCACCCGCCTGTTTTCACTCAATACACTTCTTTCACTGTCGCCCGATGTGCTCCAGAAAGCAGATCAGGTCCTCGGCGGTGGCGGCTGACTTGAGCAGTCGATCCTCCTCATGAGTGAAGGCGGTCAGCTTCAGCTCATCTTCCAGATGAAAAATCAGCTCCTCGATGTCCTGTTTGTCCAGCCCCAGTTGCGACAGGCTGGCGTTGTCCGCGAAATCCTCACGACCGTCGAGCAAGCGGCTGATGAAGCGATGCACGGCTTCGCGAATGCCTTCTGTGTTCATGATCTTGCCCGGCTGAAGAGGTGCGTCTCCTGCGAACGTATTAATCCTTTGGTGTGAGTACAGCACAGCCTCAGCGGTGTTGACGTTGCCATTGGTCAATCATGTCGCGCAGCTTTTCCCCGGAGAAGCTTGGGAAGTGGCCGCCGTGCACCGTACGGATCGGTAGCGTGCGCAGGCGTTGCAGGCTGTTGGCGTAATCCTTGAGGTTGGAGTGGTAGGCGTCTTCAACCAAGGGGCCGTTGTAGATGATGTCGCCACTGAACAGTGTGCCGGTGGCGGTTTCGAACAGGCTTATGCCACCAGGTGAGTGGCCGGGCGTGTGAAGCACCTGCAGGGTGCGGTTACCCAGGTCGAGCACATCGCCGTCCTCAACGAAACCGGTCGCCGGTGCGGCTTTGACCCGGTACTCGGCGTAACACAGCGGGCAGTCGGGGTGCGCCTCGAACATGTCGTCGCCGACGCAGGCCCTGGACAGGGTGTTGTCGCCATCCGGTGCAGCGAGGATCCGTGCCTCGGCCGGGTGTACCAGGCGTTCGGGGAACTCGTGATGACCGGCGATATGGTCGAAGTGGCAATGGCTGGCCACGGCGACCAGCGGGCGTTCGGTGAGCCACGGCAATTGCTCTCGCAGGCTGACCAGGCCTGAGCCCGTGTCGAGCAGCAGGTCCTTGTCGCGCCCCTGGATATGCCACAGGTTGCAGCGGTAGAACGGCCGGATGTACGGCTCGTGGATCAGGCGGATAGCGTCGTTCAGCTGTTTGACTTCGAACCATTGATCGCGACTGACGATGAACATGGTGTTTTTCTCCAGGCGAAAAAAAACGGGTGCAGCAACCGACGCTGCACCCGCCGAAGAAAAGGTTCAAGCCGTTGTTGGTTTCAGCTTATATCGCGTTCGCCACGGTTGCCGGGCGACGGGATGCCAGGCTGATCACGACGAAGCTCACCAGGCCGACTGCCAGGCTGTAGTAGATCGGCGTGTTGGCATCCAGGCCATCCTTGAACATGAACACCAGGGCGGTGACGAAGCCCAGGCCCATGCTGGCGATGGCGCCGGCGGTGGTTGCGCGTTTCCAGAAAATCGCCCCGATCAGCGGGATCAGCATGCCGCCCACCAACAGGTTGTAGGCCAGGGTCAGGGCGCTGATCACGTCATTCACCACCAGGGCGATGCCCAGTACGGCAATCCCGGTCAGTGCGGTGAACAGGCGGTTGATCTTCAGGCTCGACTGTTTGCCGCCACGCAGTTTCGGCAGCAGGTCTTCGGTCAGGGTCGTGGCGGCGGCAAGCAGGCCGGCGCTGGCGGTGGACATCATGGCGGCCAGTGCCGCGGCGATCACCAGGCCACGAATACCGTCCGGCAGGGACAGTTTGACGATGGCGGCGAAGGCGTTGTTGACGTTGTCCAGGTCTGGAATCAGCACGTGTGCCGCCATGCCGATCAGGGCACAGGCCAGGCCGTAGAGGATGCAGTAGACCCCGGCGAAGGTGCCGGCGTATTGAGCGACCTTGGCGGTCTTGACGGTGAACACCCGTTGCCAGATGTCCTGGCCGATCAGGATGCCGAAGAAGTAGATCATGAAGTAGGTAATGATGGTGTCCCAGCCGATGGTGGTGAAGCTGAAGGCGGCTGCCGGCAGTTTCATCACCAACTCATCCCAGCCACCGACGCGGTACAGGCAGATTGGCAACAGGATGAACATCAGGCCCACGGTCTTGATCACGAACTGGACGATGTCGGTCAGGGTCAGGGACCACATGCCGCCGATGGCCGAGTAGATCACCACCACGCCACCACCGAGCAACACCGAAATCCAGAACGGCAGGCCGAATAGCACTTGCAGTACGGTGCCGATGGCCAGGATCGAGGTCACGCCGATCATCAGCGCGTAAGCCAGCATGATCACCGCGCTCGCGGAGCGGGCCATCGGGTTGTAGCGTTTTTCCAGGACCTGGGTAACGGTGTAGATTTTCAGTTTCAGCAGCGGTTTGGCGAGGAACAGGTTCAGCGCCACGATCCCGCAACCCAGTGCGGCGCAGAGCCAGAAACCGGAAATGCCATGCACATAACCCAGGCGCACGGTGCCCACGGTGGACGCGCCGCCCAGGACAGTGGCGGCCATGGTGCCCATGTACAGGCTCGGGCCGAGGTTGCGACCGGCGACCAAAAAGTCTTCGTTGGTCTTGGCCTTGCGCATGCCGTAGTAGCCCAGTATCAGCATCGCGGCGGCGTAGATGAGTACGACGAATAAATCCAAAGCCATGATGGCGAGTCTCCGATTGTCTTTTTTATGGTGGAACTAAGTTGCGTTATGGCTATGGGGTGGTTTTTGTGGCGAGGGAGCTTGCTCCCGCTGGGCTGCGAAGCAGCCC
>NZ_JBYTBK010000033.1:0-57798 GCF_058789115.1 Pseudomonas sp. FW300-N1A1
GCCCTGATGAAAAACCAGAGCGAATACCACCCAAACTCAGTTATTGGAGCTTCCCCTCAAACATAGAATCTCCCACAATCTGATAAGTGTGCGACGTTGAATCAGGCGTACTGCGCCGCCGCATACCCCGAGGCCCAGGCCCACTGGAAGTTGAAGCCGCCCAGGTGCCCGGTCACATCGAGCACTTCGCCGATGAAGTACAAGCCAGGGCTTTTCAGCGATTCCATGGTTTTGGAGGAGACTTCGTGGGTGTCGACGCCCCCCAGGGTGACTTCGGCGGTGCGATAGCCTTCGGTGCCGGCCGGGACCAGCTTCCAGCTCGCGAGTTTCTCGGCGATCTCGGCAATCTCGGCGTGGGTGTACTGCTTCATCGGTTTGGAGGCGAACCAGCTGTCGGCCAGCAGGTTGGCCATCTTCTTGGTGAAGATCTCGCCCAGCAGGGTTTTCAGCTCGCTGTTCGGTCGTTCGGCCTGTTGCTGTTGCAGCCAGGTCGGCACGTCATGGTCCGGCATCAGGTTGATTTCAACCGTGTCGCCGGATTGCCAGAACGAGGAAATCTGCAGGATCGCCGGGCCGCTGAGGCCGCGGTGGGTGAACAGGATGTTTTCGCGGAAGCTCTGGTCGTTGCAGCTCACCAGGCAATCCACCGAAGTGCCGGACAACTCGCCGCACAGCTCCTTGAGCTGGTCGGTGATGGTGAACGGCACCAGGCCGGCACGGGTCGGCAGCAGCGTGTGGCCGAACTGTTTGGCCACTTGATAACCAAAGCCGGTGGCGCCCAGGGTCGGGATCGACAGGCCGCCGGTGGCGATCACCAACGACTCGCAAGTGACCTGGCCCAGGGTGGTCTCCAGCAGGTAGCCGCTCTCGGTTTTCTCGATCTGGTGGATCGAAGTGTCCAGGTGCAGGTTGACGCCCACCTGATCGCATTCGTCGAGCAGCATGCCGAGGATGTCGCTGGACTTGTTATCGCAGAACAGTTGGCCGAGTTTTTTCTCGTGGTAGGGCACGCCGTGCTTGGCGACCATCCCGATGAAATCCCACTGGGTGTAGCGCGCCAGTGCGGATTTGCAGAAATGCGCGTTCTGCGAGAGGAAATTGCTCGGTTCTGTGTACATGTTGGTGAAATTGCAGCGTCCACCGCCGGACATGAGGATTTTCTTGCCCGCCTTGTTGGCGTGGTCCAGCAACATCACCTTGCGCCCGCGCCCGGCGGCGGTCAGTGCACACATCAACCCTGCGGCGCCAGCGCCAATGATCACGACTTCGGTAGAGCGCAAAACGGTGTCCTCAAGTTTCGGTAAGCAGGCGGGTGAAGGCTTTTGTGGCGAGGGAGCTTGCTCCCGCTCGAGTGCATAGCACTCGCAAATCCTGCTGACGCGTTCTCATTGGAAGAACTGCGCTTGCAGTTTTGGGCCGCGTTGCTCGAACGCGGACCGGCCAGGGGGAGCAAGCTCCCTTGCCACAGGGTGAGTCAACAGCAATCAGAGGATCCGCACGCGCAACGAGCGGCCTTTGATCTTGCCGTCGTTCAGGCGCTGCAGGGCCTGCTTGGCGATGCTGCGGTCGACCGCGACGTAGGCCTGGAAGTCGAAGATCGCGATCTTGCCGACCTGGGCGCCTGGAACACCGGCGTCGCCGGTCAGTGCGCCAAGGATGTCGCCCGGGCGGACCTTGTCTTTACGGCCGGCGCCGATGCACAGGGTGCTCATGGCCGGCAGCAGCGGGCCACCGCCCTGGGACGTCAGGTTGTCCACCTGATCCCAGGTCAATGGCGTCTTCTGCAGTTGCTCGATGGCCTGGGCACGATGGGCTTCGGACGGTGCGACCAGGCTGACGGCGATGCCTTTCTCACCGGCACGACCGGTACGGCCTACGCGGTGAATGTGGATTTCCGAGTCACGGGCCAGTTCGACGTTGATCACCATGTCCAGCGCGTCGATGTCCAGGCCGCGAGCAGCGACGTCGGTGGCCACCAGCACCGAAGTGCTGCGGTTGGCGAACATCGCGAGGACCTGGTCGCGGTCACGCTGTTCCAGGTCACCGTGCAGGCCAACGGCCGAGATGCCTTTGGCGGTCAGGTGGTCGACGGTTTCCTGTACCTGCTGCTTGGTGAAGCAGAAAGCCACGCAAGAGGCCGGGCGGAAGTGGCCGAGCACCTTGGTCACCGCGCTCATGCGCTCTTCCGGGGAGATCTCGTAGAAGCGCTGTTCGATCTGCGTGTCGTCGTGGAACGCCTCGGCCTTCACTTGCTGCGGGTTGCGCATGAACTTCGAGGCCAACTGCTTGATGCCCACCGGGTAGGTGGCGGAAAACAGCAGGGTCTGGCGACGCTCCGGGGCCTGCATGATGATTTCTTCGATGGAATCGTAGAAACCCATGTCGAGCATGCGGTCGGCTTCGTCGAGGATCAGGGTATTCAGGCCGTGCAGTACCAGCGAACCCTTGCGCAGGTGTTGCTGGATACGCCCCGGGGTGCCAACGATGATGTGCGCGCCATGTTCCAGCGAGCCGATCTGTGGGCCGAAGGACACACCGCCACACAGGGTCAGCACCTTGATGTTGTCTTCGGCACGGGCCAGGCGACGGATTTCCTTGGCCACCTGGTCGGCCAGCTCGCGCGTCGGGCAGATCACCAGTGCCTGGCAACCGAAGTAGCGTGGATTGATCGGGTTCAGCAAGCCGATACCGAAGGCCGCGGTCTTGCCGCTGCCGGTCTTGGCTTGGGCGATCAGGTCCATCCCCTTGAGGATCACCGGCAAGCTTTGCGCCTGGATCGGCGTCATCTGGGCATAACCGAGGGAGTCGAGGTTAGCCAGCATGGCGGCGGACAGCGGCAAAGTATTAAAAGCGGTGGCGATGGTGGTCACGGGACGGGCCTGCAAAACAAAATGTCGCGCAGTGTACCAGCCCGGTGGCCAAACGCCCGTAGTTTCCAGACGAGAAGTCGCCGAGCGCAGGCACTTATCGCCTGGAAACTAAGGCTCTATGTGTTCTTCCGGGCCTTTGACCCGCCGCCCGTCATTTGGCGACAGCTGCAAAAAGATCGCCGCCGCCAGCATGGCCATGATTCCGACGGTCACAAAGGTCAGTTGGAAGGCCTCAAGCACATTGCTCACGCCATCGTTTCCGGTCTCTGCGGTAAAGCCGCCGAGCAACGCGCCGGCACAGGCCACGCCCAGGCTCAGGGCCAGTTGCGCGACCACCGACAGCAGACTGTTGCCGCTGCTGGCGCTGGCGTCGTCGAGGTCGATCAGTGTCACGGTGTTCATCGCGGTGAACTGCAAGGAGTTGATTGCCCCCAGAATCGCCAGTAGCACCAGCAGCAGCCAATACGGCGTCTGTTCGCTGACCAGGCCCATGCTCGCCAGCATGATCCCCAGTGCCAGGGTGTTGCCGGTCAGGACGATGCGGTAGCCCAGGCGCTCGATCAACGGGCGTGCCACCCACTTGGCAATCATGGCCGCCGCGGCCAGCGGCAACATGCTCATCCCCGCCTGGGACGGCGAATACCCCATCGCCACTTGCAGCAGCAAGGGCACGAGAAAGGGCAGGGCGCCGCTGCCCAGGCGGGCGAACAGGTTGCCGAGAATGCCCACGGCAAAGGTCCGGGTTTTGAACAGCGAGGGGGCGAACATGGGGTTGTCGATATGCCCGGCCCGCAGCCAATACGCGGCCAGGCAGGCCATGCCGGCGAACAGCAGCAACATCACCCGCAGGTGCGGCAGGTGCAGTTCTCCCAGGCCTTCCATGGCAATGGTGATCAGCACCATGGCCGCACCAAACAGTACGAACCCGAGGCTGTCGAAGCGGGTGCGCTCAGCGCCACGCAGGTCAGGGATGAACTTCCACACGGCATAGCAACCGACCAGCCCCACCGGCAGGTTGATCAGGAAGATCCAGTGCCAGGTCAGGTACTGCACCATCCAGCCCCCCATGGTCGGGCCGATCAGCGGACCGAGCAGGCCGGGAATGGTGATAAAGCCCATGATCCGCACCAGCTCCGAACGTGGGTACGCGCGCAGCACCACCAGGCGTCCGACCGGCAGCATCAGTGCGCCACCCAGCCCCTGGATCACCCGGGCGCCGATCAGCATGCTCAACGACTCCGACAGCGCACACAGCACCGAGCCGAAGCTGAACAGCACAATGGCACCGAAGAAGATTTTCCGGGTGCCGAAGCGGTCGGCGATCCAGCCCGATGCGGGAATCAGCAAGGCCACTGTGAGCATGTAGGCAATGATCACACCCTGCATGCGCAGCGGGTCTTCAGCCAGGTCGCGGGCCATGGCGGGCAGGGCGGTGTTGAGGATGGTCCCGTCCAGGGACTGCATGAAAAACGCAATCGCCACCACCCACGGGATCCAGCGGGCGGTGGTGGCGTCGAGAGCCGGGCGATTGGGCATGGGACCTCTAAGTTGAATAGTGCTCGTTCCCTGTGGCGAGGGAGCTTGCTCCCGTCGGCCGGTCCGCGCTCGGGCGCAGCAGTCGTAAATCCTGAACGCACGATTTTTCTGACATCGCCGCGTATGTCGGTTTTGGGGCCGCTTCGCAGCCCAGCGGGAGCAAGCTCCCTCGCCACAGACTTATCGTGTTTACAGGGTCAAGGTCAGGCGGCTGACCAGCGCCCCCGGCAACAACGCCGACGCGGTGGCGCGTTGGTCGTAGGTGCTGGCTGACAGGATCAGCTCCCGCTCGCGGGTCAGTGCTTCCAGTTGCGACCCCAGCAAACTGTAGGCGCTGTCATCGAACCGCATGGTGCTCACCGGTGCCTGGATCTCGCCGTTCTCGACCCAGAAGGTCGCGAAACGGGTCATGCCGGTCAGTCGGGCGGCCGGTTGGTCCGAGTAGTTCAGGTACCACAGGTTGCTGATGTACAGGCCGGTGCCGAGCTGCTTGAGAATTTCGGCATCGGGCAATGTGCCCGCGGCCATGTTCAGGGCGTTGGGCGATTCGCCGTTAGCGGCCCCGTTGGCGCTCAGGCCGTACTCGGCGGCACTGCGCGAACTCACCAGGCGCTCGCCGGCGTTGCCGGCAACGATCAGGGCCAGGTCGCTGCGTGGGTAGCCTTCATCGGAGAACGCCGGGCTCAGGGAGCCGCTGACCTTTTCATCCAGCGACAGCAGCGGGCTGAAGCGGTTATCACCGGCGTAGAGCCGTTGCAGCGGGCTGTTTTTACTGGCAATCGACTGCGCCGAGAACCCGCCCCAGCAGAGCATGCCGAGGATTTCGTCCAGCGCCGCGGGCGCCAGGTAGGCGCGGTACTGGCCCGGAGCGAGGGTGCGCAGCGGTCGCCCCAGGAACGCCAGTTGCTCACGCGCCTGCTGGAAGCGCTGGGCGAATCCCTCGTCACTCCACGCATGGCCGGCGTAGCTGGCTTTCACGGCCTGGCCGTTGGCGTGGAACAGGCTGAAGTCAAAGTTGAAGCTGTTGGCCTGATGCCACCCGAAGGCCCCGGCGGAACTGGCAAAGCCCCGGCTGATGGGCCCTGCGGCGTAGAAGCCGACCAGGTCCAGGCCTTCGGCGGCGCGGGCGATCGCGGCGACGACATGCTCGGTCTCCGGCAGGGGATGGGCCTGTACATTTTTACTCTGCCAGCCGTTGTGGTTGAGCAGCAGGTACGGGTCCTGGGGCAGCAGCGGCAGGGTGTCGCGCAGTTGCTGCAGGCCTTCGGTCAGGCGCTGGGCGTCGACCTCGGGATCGCCTGCCAGGGTGATGCGCAAGTCGGCATGGCGCCCGTTGTTGATCAGTTTCAAGTCCAGGCAGGCCTGCTGGACCTGTCCGGCCTGGCGTACCTTGGCGTGGTTGAAGCGCACGAAGGCGGACGATTCGGCGGCGTAGCCCAGGGTGAACTGCTCTGGCTCGCGCAGGGCGGTGCGCAGGCAGGCCACCAGTGCTTTGAATTGTTCGACCTGGCTCATGACTGTCGCCATCAGGCGTCTCCCCCAAACACATCAATGTTGCTGAACACACAGGCCGGCGACGCATGGCCGACGCGGATTACCTGGTTCGGTTCGCCTTTGCCGCAGTTCGGCGTGCCCAGCACCTGAAGCGTACTGGCATTGCCCACCGCGCTGAGGTTGCGCCAGAACTGCGCGGAGATGCCCCGGTAGTTGGGGTTCTTCACCACGCCCTTGAGTTCGCCGTTTTCGATCAGTTGGCCCCACTCGCAGCCAAACTGGAATTTGTTGCGCGCATCGTCGATGGACCATGAACGGTTGGTCGACATCAGCACGCCGCGCTCGATGCCGCCGATCAGTTGCTCAAGCGACCGGTCGCCAGGCTCGATGTTGAGATTGGCCATGCGGTCGATGGGCGGACGGTTCCAGCCACAGGCGCGGCTGTTGGCGACGCCGTTCATGCCGGCCCGGAACTGCGACAGTGCACCACCGAGCGGGCGCTCCAGCAGGCCTTCGCGGATCAGGAATTGTTTGCTTGCCGCGGTGCCGTCGTCGTCATGGCCGTAGCTGGCCAGCTCCTCGGGAATATCCGGGTCGAAGGTCACGTTGAGCAGTCGGGAGCCGTACTGCAGGCTGCCGAAATCACTGGTCTTGACGAAGCTGGTACCGGCGTAGTTGCGCTCATCGCCGAGGATCCGGTCCAGCTCCAGCGGGTGGCCGATGGACTCGTGGATCTGCAGCATCATCTGGTCGGGCATCAGCAACAGATCGCACGTGTCTTGCGGGGTGTTGGGTGCCAGCAGCAATTGCAGGGCCTGATCGGCCACGGTCGGTCCGGCGCCGATCAACCCGCAGCGACTGATCACATCGGCACCGCCTTGCTGGCCGAAGTTCTCGCGGCCCAGGCTGCGGGTCTGGCTGTCATTGCCGTCGTAGGCGGTGACGTCCAGCCCCGGATACACGAAACGTTGCGCCTGACGCAGTTCGGCGCCGGCGCTATTGAGGTAGATCTGCTCGACATGGGTGATGCCGATGCTGACTTCCCAGTTCACCAGGCGCTCGTCTTTGGGCACGGCGGCGGACTCGGTGCCGAGCAGTTGGTAGCACTCGCTGAGGGACGGGAAGGCCTGTTGCACATTCGGTGACAGGTAGTCGGCGCGCTCGCTGGACACCGGTTGTTGGCGCAAGTCGAGCAGGGCGTGGGCGGCGATCGAACGGGCCTGTTGTTCGGCGCGCTCGAGGGCGGCCTGCAGGCCGGCGGGCGACAGGTCGTTGGTCGCGGCATAGGCTTCGACGCCGTTGACCCGTGCGGTCAGCATCGCGCCTTCATCGCGGCTCAGGCGTGGCGGCTCGGCAACGTTCTTGCGCACCGACAGGTACTGGCCAGACTCGCGTACATAACGCAGCGAAAAAAACTCGGCGCCCGTGCGCAGTGCAGCAAAGCGCTGCTTGAGTTGGGGGTGGAAATCGAACATTCGGAGAACCTCCTTGTGAATACGCGGTGGCCTTGAGGGCCTCTTCGCGGGCCGGGCGGCGATCCGACTTGCCCGCGAAGCTTTTGCCGCTTAAACCGGGCAACCCTTGGCGCGCAGGATGGCGTCGAAGCGATCCGGGTCCAGGGTGCCGGCTTCGATAGCCGCAAGCGTAGCCTGTTCCCGTGCCAACAAGTCGTGGCAGCGCACCAGCAATTCGGGCAGTTCGGCCCGGGCGGCGGCAACCACGCCATCGCCGTCGCCGATCATCAGGTCACCTGGGGCGACCAGCATGCCGGCGCAAGAGATCGGTACGTTGATCTCCCCGCCACCGTCGGTGCTCGGGCCGCGGTGTACGCCGCCGATGGCATAGGCCGGCAGCTCGCCGGTTTGCCATTCGTCGAGGTCCCGCAGGGCGCCGTTTATCACCACGCCGACGATCCCGGCCTTGAGCGCCATGGCCCGCATGATGCCGCCGAACACGGCGCGGGTCAGGTCGGCGCTGCCGTCGATCACCAGCACGTCACCCGGGCGAGCCATCTGCATGGCCTTGAGGATCATCAGGTTGTCGCCCGGGCGCACGCGTACCGTCAGCGCACTGCCGAGCATCGGCGCGTTGCCGTGGAACGCTTTCAAACCCAGGCCGCCGACGTTGCGGCCCAGGCAGTCGCTAACGGCCGCCGCGGGGATCTTGCTGAACTCGGTCAGCCATTTTGGATCGAGGGGTTCTACGTTGGGATTGATCAGGTAGCCGGTGGGCCATTTGCTCGAAGACACGACATCAAACATGAGAAAGCCTCGTGGTCAGCCAAGTGATGGCTTGTCGGTGGGGGCGGGGGGTGAAACGTTTGCGCGATGCCTAGAGTAGGCCGGCGCGGGGGGAGGGGCAAGAGTGGGGGAGGTGGAGGGCGGATGGTTCGTGGCGAGGGAGCTTGCTCCCGCTGGGCTGCACAGCAGCCCCAAATCTGGCGATCGAGATATCAGGTACATCGATGCGACTGATTTGGGAACGCTTCGCGCTCCAGCGGGAGCAAGCTCCCTCGCCACAGAGGTGACGGGTTACTGCGCGGTTGGGCCCACTTCACGCAGTGGCTTGCCACGTACCGGGGCGTCGCCTGCGACGTAGTACTTGGCCTGGCTGCGTGGCAGTGGCTGACGACCACGGATCTTGTCGGCGATTTTCTCGGCCATCATGATCGTTGGCGCGTTCAGGTTGCCGGTGGTGATCAGCGGCATGATCGAGGCATCGACCACACGCAGGCCCTGCATCCCGTGCACGCGGCCCTGACCATCGACCACGGCCATCTCGTCGGTGCCCATCTTGCACGAGCAGGACGGGTGGAACGCGGTTTCGGCGTGCTCACGGATGAATTTATCCAGTTGCTCGTCGGTCTGTACCTCGATGCCCGGGCTCAGCTCGCGACCACGGAAGGCGTCCAGGGCCGGCTGCTGCATGATTTCACGGGTCAGGCGGATACCGTCGCGGAACTCCTGCCAGTCCTGCTCGGTGGCCATGTAGTTGAACAGGATGCTCGGGTGCTGGCGCGGATCCTTGGATTTGACCTGGATACGTCCGCGGCTTGGCGAGCGCATGGAGCCCATGTGTGCCTGGAAGCCGTGCTCTTTCACACCGTTGCTGCCGTTGTAGTTAATCGCGACTGGCAGGAAGTGGTACTGAATGTTCGGCCATTCGAAATCCGGACGAGTACGGATGAAACCGCCGGCTTCGAACTGGTTGCTGGCGCCGATACCGGTGCCTTTGAACAGCCACTCGGCACCGATGGCCGGCTGGTTGTACCAGAGCAGCGACGGGTACAGCGAAACCGGCTGGGTGCACGCGTATTGCAGGTACAGTTCCAGGTGGTCCTGCAGGTTCTCGCCCACGCCTGGCAGGTCGTGAACCACCGGGATGTCCAGGCTTTCCAGAAGCTTGGCCGGGCCAACGCCGGAACGTTGCAGGAGCTGTGGCGAAGCGATTGCGCCGCTGCACACCAGCACTTCCTTGCGGGCACGGGCTTCAACGCGTTCTTCGGCGCTGCCAACCAGGTAGCGCACGCCAACGGCACGCTTGCCTTCGAACAGAATCTTGTCGGTCAGGGCGTGGGTGACGATGTTCAGGGTCGAACGCTTCTTGGCGGTATCCAGGTAGCCACGCGCGGTGCTGGAGCGACGGCCTTTGGGCGTCACGGTACGGTCCATCGGACCGAAACCTTCCTGTTGGTAGCCGTTCAGGTCTTCGGTACGTGGGTAACCGGCCTGTACGCCTGCTTCAACCATCGCGTGGAACAGCGGGTTGTTGCCGGCTTTAGGGGTGGTCACGCTGACCGGGCCTTCGCCACCGTGGTAGTCGTTCGGGCCGATGTCACGGGTTTCCGCTTTGCGGAAATACGGCAGGCAGTCCAGGTACGTCCAGTCTTCCAGGCCAGGGTTTTTCGCCCAGCCGTCGTAGTCCATGGCGTTGCCGCGGATGTAGCACATGCCGTTGATCAGGGACGAGCCGCCGAGGCCCTTGCCACGACCGCATTCCATCCGGCGACCGTCCATGTGTGGCTCTGGATCGGTTTCGTAGGCCCAGTTGTAGCGACGGCCTTGCAGCGGGAACGCCAGGGCCGCAGGCATTTGCGTGCGGAAGTCGAAACGGTAGTCCGGGCCGCCGGCTTCGAGCAGCAGGACGGTGACGCCTTCGTCTTCGGTCAGACGGGTCGCCAGGGTATTACCGGCCGAGCCGGCACCCACAATGATGTAATCGTATTCTTGGGACATTGAATGCACCCTCTTTGAAGTTGGTCAGGTCAGGCCGCCGAGGTCCCGCTTTTGTGGCGAGGGAGCTTGCTCCCGTCGGCCGGTCCGCGCTCGGGCGCAGCAGTCGCAGAATCAGCGACCTGTTCTGTCTGAATAAGCGCGAGGCCTGGAAGTGGGGCCGCTTCGCAGCCCAGCGGGAGCAAGCTCCCTCGCCACAAAAGGCCCCACAGGCTCGCAGCGGATCAGAACACCGAGACGTAATCGCCCAGCTCGACCTGTACCGATTTGATGCGAGTGAAGTTGTTCAGCGAGCTGATGCCGTTCTCACGGCCCACACCCGACTGCTTGTAGCCACCGACCGGCATCTTGGCGTCGGACTCGCCCCAGGCGTTGATCCAGCAGATACCGGCTTCGAGCTGATGAATCACGCGGTGAGCGCGGTTCAGGTCCTTGGTCACGACGCCAGCGGCCAGGCCGAAGTCGGTGTCGTTGGCGCGGCGGATCACTTCTTCTTCGGTTTCATAAGTGAGGATGCTCATCACCGGGCCGAAGATCTCTTCACGAACGATGGTCATGTCGTCGGTGCAGTCGGTGAACACGGTCGGTGCCACGAACGCGCCCTTGGCGAATTCGCCGTCGGTCAGGCGACCGCCGCCGCACAGTACGCGAGCGCCTTCTTCCTTGCCCTTGGCGATGTAGCCCAGCACGCTTTCCATGTGGGCGAAGCTGACCAGTGGGCCGAAGTTGGTGTTCTCGTCTTGCGGATTGCCAACGCGGATACGGGCAACGCGCTCAACGATCTTGGCTTCGAAAGCGGCTTTCAGGTGGCTCGGTACGAACACGCGAGTGCCGTTGGTGCAGACCTGACCGGAGCTGTAGAAGTTGGCCATCATGGCGGTGTCGGCCGCGCGATCCAGGTCGGCGTCGTCGAAAATGATCAGCGGGGACTTGCCACCCAGTTCCATGGTCACGTCTTTGAGCGAGGACGCGGAGGCGCTGGCCATGACTTTCTTGCCGGTGTCGGTACCGCCGGTGAAGGAGATTTTTTCGATGCGCGGGTGCTCGGTCAGCCAGGTGCCGACTTCACGGCCGCTGCCGGTCAGGACGTTGAACACGCCGTCTGGCAGGCCTGCCTCGGTGTAGATCTCGGCCAGTTTCAAGGTGGTCAGGGAGGTGACTTCGCTTGGCTTGAAGATCATCGCGTTACCGGCCGCCAGGGCTGGCGCGGATTTCCACAGGGCGATCTGGATCGGGTAGTTCCACGCGCCGATACCGGCCACGACACCCAGCGGCTCGCGACGGGTGTAGACAAACGAGGTGGTGCGCAGCGGGATCTGCTCGCCTTCGATGGCGGGCACCAGGCCTGCGTAGTACTCCAGCACGTCTGCGCCGGTGACGATGTCGACGTAGCGGGTTTCGGAGTACGACTTGCCGGTGTCCAGGGTTTCCAGGGCGGCCAGTTCATCGTTGCGCTCGCGCAGGATGTCAACGGCACGGCGCAGGATGCGCGAACGCTCCATGGCGGTCATCGCGGCCCAGATTTTCTGGCCTTTTTCGGCGCTGACGACAGCGCGTTCAACGTCGTCGAAGGTCGCACGTTGCACTTTGGCGAGAACTTCACCGTTAGCCGGGTTGATGGCTTCGAAGGTGGCATCGCTGCCAGCGTCGGTGTAGCCGCCATCGATGTAGAGTTTTTGCAGTTCGAAACGGGCCATGAGAGTCCTCGCAAGTGCATAAGTGGTGGGCTAAAAACGACTGCGCTCGACAATCCTGGGTTGAAAACCTCCTCGTAATGCTCATTGACTGAAGTCAACTCCGCTTACTCGTCGGTTTTCGCCTTGTCTTGCCTTCGCTCGCTACGTTTTTCAACCGCGTATTTATTTAGTGTTCTGGTCTATGCACTCGTGCTTTTGCACTCCTGCTTGGCCAGTTGGATATCCATGTATTCGTAAGCGATTCGTTGCGCCTGCCCGGTGTCGAAAGCGTCTCCCGACAGCGCGCCGCGCAACCACAAGCCATCGATGAGCGCTGCCAGGCCACGGGCGGCGCTACGCGCTTGATCAAGCGGCAACACCCGGCGGAACTGGCAGCACAGGTTGGAATACAGGCGGTGATCGTTGATCCGCTGCAACCTGTGCAAAGACGGCTGGTGCATGCTGGTGGCCCAGAAGGCCAGCCAGGTTTTCATTGCCGGGCCATTGACCTGGCTGGCGTCGAAGTTGCCTTCGATAATCACCTGCAGATGAGCCCGGGGGCTGTCATCTCCCAGCGCCTGGCGGCGCGCGGTGACGTTCTCGCTGAGGACGCTCATCAGATACCGCATCGTGGCGGCGATCAGGCCATTCTTGTCCTGAAAATAGTGACTGATGATGCCATTCGAGACACCGGCCAAACGGGCGATCAGCGCAATGCTGGCGTCCCCCATGCCGACCTGATCGACGGCCTGCAACGTGGCTTCGATCAATTGCTGGCGGCGGATGGGTTGCATACCGACCTTGGGCATCTTGCACATCTCCTTAGGCCTTCCGGCGGTCGACAAGCAGCCGCTGGATTGAGGGCCAGTCTATTTTGTTTTGATTGAACGTTCAATCAACAAAGAATAAGATCTGCGACAAATCGTCGCTACCTACAGGTTTTTCCTACGTGTAGTTGGCGGAAAAACGACATCCCAAAAAGCTCGAAACCCACGCGGGGCATGCTGCGAACCGATAGCGACGGACGAATTGAATGGGCATGACGCTTAGGGTCATGCGCGACGTCTTGTACGCGCGCGAGACCTTCGAGGTCGGTTTTCCATACATGTGCCGCGGTTTCGGGCTTTTTTCGGGGTGTCTTTATATCACCCGTCGGTCGGCTGCCAACTAACCGATTGGTCGGGTACTGCTTTGCCTTGTGTCCTTCTCTCGCACTGCCTGGAGCATCTGTGCAATGAGTTCTGCCTCTCTTATAAAGACCCCACCCGAGAAGGTGACGGTCAACGGTTGGGTGTTCTACACCTCCACCGCATTGATTCTGCTGCTGACCGCCATTCTCATTGCCGCGCCGCAAGAAGCCGGGAGAGTGCTGGGGGTTGCCCAGGCCTGGTTGTCGCGAAGCTTCGGCTGGTACTACATGGTGGTGATCGCCGCCTACCTGGTATTCGTCGTGGGCCTGGCGTTTTCGTCCTACGGCAAGCTCAAGCTGGGCAGCAAGGACGACACCCCGGACTTCAGCTATGGCGCCTGGGCCGGGATGCTGTTCTCGTCCGGTATCGGCATCTCGCTGCTGTACTTCGGTGCTTCCGAGCCTCTGGACCACTACTTCAACCCGCCAGAAGGCGTGGCCGGCAGCAACCTGGCGGCGCGTCAGGCGGTACAGCTGACCTTCCTGCACTGGGGCCTGCATGGTTGGGCGATCTATGCGCTGGTCGGCCTGGCGGTGGCGTACTTTGCCTATCGTCATAACCAGCCGCTGGCGTTGCGTTCGGCGTTGTATCCGCTGGTGGGCGAGCGCTGGGTCAAGGGCGCGGCCGGTCATGCGGTGGACGGCTTCGGCATGTTCGTGACCCTGCTGGGCCTGGTGACCAACCTGGGGATTGGCTCGCTGCAAGTGTCGTCGGGGCTTGAGAACCTGTTCGGCATGGAGCACAGCAACACCAACCTGCTGATCGTGATTATCGTCATGAGCACCGTGGCGACCATCGCGGCCGTGTCGGGCGTGGAAAACGGTATCCGCCGCCTGTCCAACCTGAACATTGTGCTGTTCAGCGGCTTGCTGATTTTCGTGCTGCTGTTCGGCCCGACCCTGCACCTGCTCAACGGCTTCGTGCAGAACATCGGTGACTACCTCAACGGCGTGGTGCTGAAGACCTTCGACCTGTATGTGTACGAGGCCGACAATGCCAAGTCCGAGCGCTGGCTGGGCCTGTGGACCCTGTTCTACTGGGCCTGGTGGATTTCCTGGGCCCCATTCGTGGGCATGTTCATCGCGCGTATTTCCCGTGGTCGTACCGTGCGTGAACTGGTCGCCGGCGTGCTGCTGATTCCGTTGGGCTTCACCCTGGCGTGGCTGTCGATCTTCGGTAACTCGGCCCTGGACCTGGTGATGAACCAGGGGGCGGTGGAGCTTGGCAAGACGGCGCTCGAGCAGCCGTCCATGGCGATCTACCAGTTGCTCGAGCATTACCCAGCGTCGAAAGTCGTGATCGGTGTGTCGATCTTTGTCGGTTTCGTACTGTTCCTGACCCCGGCCGACTCGGGCGCGGTGATGATGGCGAACCTGTCCTGCAAGGGCGGTAACGTCGACGAAGACGCCCCGCACTGGTTGCGGATCTTCTGGTCCGTGGTGATCACGCTGGTGACCATCGGCCTGTTGTTTGCCGGTAACTTCGAAGCCATGCAGACCATGGTGGTGCTGGCCGGCCTGCCGTTCTCGGTGGTGCTGGTGTTCTTTATGTTCGGTTTGCACAAGGCGATGCGCCAGGACGTGCAGATCGAACAGGAACAAGCCGAACTGGCGGCGCGTGGTCGTCGCGGCTTCAGTGAGCGTCTGACCGCGCTGGAACTGCAACCGACCCAGGCGATCGTGCAGCGCTTCATGGACAAGCACGTGAGCCCGGCGCTGGAAGATGCGGCGGTGCAACTGCGTACTCAGGGTCTGGATGTGCAGACGCTGCTGGGCAAAGCCAAGCGTTGCATGGGCGTGCGGATCGAGATGGAAGAGGGCAACCCGTTTGTCTACGAAGTGAGCCTGGACGGCTACCTGGCCGCGCCAAGCGAATCGCCGAGTCCGGATGAAACGCGTACGCGTTACTACCGCGCTGAGGTGTACCTGCACAACGGCAGCCAGGAATACGACTTGATGGGCTTCACTCAGGATCAGATCACCCGTGACGTGCTCGATCAGTTTGAAAGCCATCGGCAGCTCCTTGGCCGGGTTTACAGCTAAGACTTGAGGTGATGCGGTGCATCAGCTGCACCGCAGCACCATTGTGGCGAGGGAGTTTGCTCCCGCTGGGCTGCGAAGCGGCCCCAAAACCCGCGACCCGGTTCTTGCAGATAACCCGCGCTGTATGGATTTGCGGTTGCTACGCAACCGAGCGGGAGCAAGCTCCCTCGCCACAGTCGTCCGTGTTACAAGTCATGCATGTGCACTAACAAAAACGCCGCGATCTTCTCGCGGCGTTTTTGTGTCTGCTGCCTTTACCCCAGGTTCTTGCCGAGCAGCGCGTGGTACAGCTCGCTGTCGCCCAGAATCCCTACCACATGATTGTTGTCATGCAGCACCAGCTTGTTGCCGGTCTGATAACGAATCTGCAGCGCGTCGCGCATGCCGATGTTGGAGTCCACCAGGGTTGGGCGACGGCCCAGGCCTTCAACGGCTTGCCCCGGTGCCCAGTTCTGCAGGTCCAGGGCCGAGCCGTTCTGGCGCGCGCCCTTGATGGTGTTGCCTTCGGCCAGGTCCAGCCACGAGTCACCGCCCGGATCCAGGCACACGGAACCGTTGATGCGCTTGCAGTTGTCCAGGGTGCGCATCAGGCTGCGTCCGCACAAGACGTTCAGCGGGTTGGTGTGGGCGACGAAGGTCCGTACGTAGTCATCGGCCGGGTTGAGGACAATCTCTTCCGGCTTGCTGTACTGGATGATCCGGCCGTCTTTCATGATCGCGATGCGGCTGCCGAGTTTCAGGGCTTCATCCAGGTCGTGACTCACGAACACGATGGTCTTGCTCAGCTTGCGTTGCAGCTCCAGCAACTCGTCCTGCAGACCCTGGCGGATCAACGGGTCGAGGGCCGAGAAGGGTTCGTCCATCAGCAGGATATCGGCGTCCATCGCCAGCGCCCGGGCCAGGCCCACGCGTTGCTGCATGCCGCCGGAGAGTTCGTCGGGTTTCTTGTTGCGCCATTGGGTCAGGCCCACCAGCTCCAGCTTCTCGTCCACCAGTTTGCGCCGCTCCTTCTCGGGGCGGCCCTGCATCTCCAGGCCAAAGCTGATGTTCTCGCGCACGGTCAGCCAGGGCATCAGGGCGAATTTCTGGAACACCATGGCGATGCGCTTGGTGCGCATCATTTTCAGCTCTGCCGGGGTGCAGGAAGCGATATCGATCTGCCGGCCTTCATGCTCGACGAACAGCTTGCCACGGCTGACGGTGTTGAGGCCGTTGATGCAGCGCAGCAGGCTGGATTTGCCTGAGCCGGAGAGGCCCATCAGCACGCAGATTTCACCTTTCTCGATATCCAGGCTGGCCTTTTCAACGCCGACGATCAGCCCGGTCTTTTTCAGGATCTCGTTGCGGGTCATGCCCTGATCCAGCAGCTTGAGTGCCTCGCGTGGATCCTTGGAGAAGATAACGTCTACGTTTTCGAAGCGGATTATGCTCATGCGTCACCCCCTACTTTGGCGTCGGGTTGTTTGCAGATACGGTCGAGCATGATCGCCAGCAGTACGATCGCCAGGCCTGCTTCGAAGCCCAGGGCGATATCAGCGGTATTCAGTGCGTTGACCACGGGTTTGCCCAGGCCATCGGCACCCACCAGTGCCGCGATCACCACCATCGACAATGACAGCATGATGCACTGGGTAATACCGGCCGCGATGCTAGGCATGGCGTGGGGCAGTTCAATGCGCGAGAGCAGCTGACGGCGCGAGCAGCCAAAGGCCTTGCCGGCATCCATCAGTTCCTGCGGTACATCGCGAATGCCCAGGTAGGTCAGGCGGATGGGCGCGGCAATCGCGAACACCACCGTGGAGATCAGGCCCGGGACGACACCCAGACCAAACAGGGTCAGGGTAGGAATGAGGTACACGAACGTCGGTACGGTCTGCATCAGATCGAGTACGGGACGCATCATCGTGTAGAACATCGGTTTGTGCGCAGCGACGATGCCCAACGGCACGCCAATGAGCACGCAGACCAGGGTGGCGAACAGCACCTGGGCGAGGGTTTCCATGGTTTCCTGCCAGTAACCCAGATTGAGAATCAGCAGGAAGGACAGGACGACGAAGCCGGTCAGGCCCCATTTGCGTTGAATGAAGTGCGCCAGCAGTGCGATGAGCCCGATCAATGCCAGCGGGTTGAACCAGGTCAGCGCAAACGTCACGCCGTGAATCATCGTTTCCAGTGTCACGGCGATTGCGTCGAAGGTGTTGGCGCCGTGTTGCGTCAACCATTCAACGAAGCCCGCGATGTACTGGCCTAAAGGGATTTTCTGATCAATCAGCATGGTAGTGAACGTCCGCATGCAAGGAAATAAACAGCCCGGGCGAGCACGCTCGCCCGGCATCAACGATTACTGTGCGAGCTTGGCTTTCACGGCCTCCAGGCCTGGTTTACCGTCAATGGTGGTCACGCCAGCGAGCCAGGTATCGAGCACTTGTGGGTTCTGCTTCAGCCACGCTTTGGCAGCCGCGTCTGCTTTCATCTTGTCGTCCAGAACATTGCCCATGAGGGTGCTTTCCATGTCCAGGGTGAACGACAGGTTTTTCAGCAACTGCCCGACGTTGCTGCACTCCTGGCTGTAGCCTTTGCGAGTGTTGGTGTAGATGGTGGCCTGGCCATAGTTGGGGCCGAAGAACTCATCGCCCCCGGTCAGGTACTTCATCTTGAAACGGGTGTTCATCGGGTGCGGTTCCCAGCCCAGGAACACCACGTCGGTGCTACGGCGTGAGGCACGTTCAACCTGGGACAGCATGCCGGCCTCGCTGGACTCAACGACCTTGAAGCCGGCGTCCTTGAGGCCAAAGGCGTTCTTGTCGATCATGCTCTGGATCATGCGGTTGCCGTCGTTGCCAGGCTCGATACCGTAGATCTTGCCGTCGAGTTCTTTCTTGAACTTGGCGATGTCGGAGAAGTCCTTCAGACCTTTTTCGTACAGCGCTTCAGGGACCGCCAGGGTGTACTTGGCGTTTTCCAGGTTGGCGCGCACGGTTTCCACGGTGCCGGCATCACGGTATGGCTTGATGTCGTTTTCCATGGTCGGCATCCAGTTGCCGAGAAACACGTCCATGTTCTTGCCGTCAGCCAGCGACTTGTAGGTCACCGGCACGGAGATCATGGTGGTTTTGGCCTTGTAGCCCAGGGCCTCGAGGATGACGCTGGTGGTGGCGGTCGTCACGGTGATGTCGGTCCAGCCAACATCGGAGAAGTTTACGGTGCTGCATTGCGCCGGTTCTGCGGCTTGAGCCAGAACCGGCAGACTCAGCATGGCGGCCAACAACAACGACGGGGAACCTTTCATGGGTGGACTCCTTGGTGTTTTTTTGGCGGTGTTCCGACAGGACAGCCGCACTTATAAGTGTTGCGGTTGGTGGCGCTGAAGACAGCTCTGCCACGGCGCTTCGCAATCGAGTCGTAACTGATCATGTACCAGTGAAAATCTGACGCCTACAGGGCGCGTCGTATCCAGTACAGGGAGGGTCGCATCCAGTGTCAGTGAGGTCGTTTACAGCTTTATTCGGACCTTTTTAGTCCTCTGAGCCGCAAAAAAACGGCCGAAATGTGTCGTCTGCGGCCTGCGGCGTTAGTGGGCATGAGTGCGTCGGTGTGAGACGTCGCGTGACCTGACAAAAGCTTGATGATGCGGGCCTGTCAACGGATTGCTGCTTGAGCGTAGCAGCTCCGTCACCGGGTGCCTCGGCACCTGGAATCTGCTCACCGAGGAGTCTCGTACGTCATGGCTATCAGCGTTTTCGACCTGTTCAAAATCGGCATCGGCCCTTCCAGCTCGCACACCGTGGGGCCCATGCGCGCAGCGGCGTTGTTCGTCGAATCACTGCGTGAACAACAGCGGCTGGAACAGGTTCGGCGCGTCGAAGTGCAGCTGTTCGGCTCCTTGTCGGCCACCGGTATCGGCCACGGCAGCGACAACGCGGTGATCATGGGGTTGATGGGCGAGTGGCCGGACGCAATCGACCCGTCGCAAATCGGCATTCGCATCGACACCCTGCGCGAAACCGACACCTTGCTGCTGGACGGCCGTTTGCCGGTACCGTTCATTTGGGCGCGGGACATGCGCCTGATCGATGAAAACCTGCCCTTTCACCCCAATGCCATGACCCTGGTGGCCGAAGGCGACAGCGGCGAGTTGCACCGTGATACCTATTATTCCGTCGGTGGCGGTTTCGTCGTCGATGAGGCTCAGGCCTCAAGTGGTGTGGTGGACCTGGACAGCACGGTGCTGCCGTACGATTTCTCCAGTGCGGCGGAGTTGCTGGCGCTGTGCCGCACGCACAACCTGCGGGTTGCCGAGCTGATGATGGCGAACGAGCGGGTCTGGCGTTCTGAAGAGGAAATCCGCAGCGGCCTGATGAAGCTCTGGCGTGCGATGCAGGATTGCGTCGAGCAAGGTCTCAAGCACGAAGGCATCCTGCCGGGCGGGCTGAATGTGCGTCGGCGCGCGGCAAAACTGCACCGCAGCCTGCAGGAGCTGAACAAGCCCAACGTGATCGGCTCGACCTTGAGCGCGATGGAGTGGGTCAACCTGTTCGCGTTGGCCGTCAACGAAGAAAACGCGGCGGGCGGGCGCATGGTCACGGCACCCACCAACGGCGCGGCGGGGATTATCCCGGCGGTGCTGCATTACTTCATGAAGTTCAGCGAGGCGGTGACCGACGCCAATGTCGTCGACTACTTCCTCGGGGCGGCGGCGGTGGGCATTCTGTGTAAAAAGAACGCGTCGATTTCCGGTGCCGAAGTCGGCTGCCAGGGCGAGGTCGGTTCGGCCTGCGCGATGGCGGCGGCCGGGTTGGCGGAGATTCTCGGCGCCACGCCCGAGCAGTTGTGCAACGCGGCGGAAATCGGCCTGGAGCACAACCTTGGCCTGACCTGCGATCCGGTCGGCGGGCTGGTACAGGTGCCGTGCATCGAGCGCAATGCGATTGCGGCGGTGAAGGCGATCAATGCGGCACAAATGGCCTTGCGCGGTGACGGTCAGCATTTCATTTCACTGGACCGGGTGATCCGCACCATGCGTGATACGGGTGCCGATATGCACGACAAGTATAAAGAGACCTCGCGCGGCGGGTTGGCGGTCAGTGCGGTGGAGTGCTGAGGGGCGGATGAACCCCTGCCACGGAGAGAGCAGAACTGCGCGCTAAGTGCGCACTCATACAGCGACGCGCCACCTTTTGGCGCGTCGCAAACAGACAAGCCATTCCCGCAAGGTCAGGGATCCAAACCGAGCCTGACCGTCCGTCACTCGTGCCTGCGGTGACACTCTTTCTCGACGGGCCACAGCCCTGTTCCCACAAGTGCTACCGATCTGCTCACAGCCTGCTGGGCTGGGCACTCGCCAGCCTGATAACCCTGACTCGTCTTGTGTCTCAATTGACACATATAGACACACCGCGACGTCGTTTTCAGGAGTTATTGAATGCTCATTCAACTTTGGGCATGGCAATTGCTCTGTCATGACAAAGCCCCGTCTCACGGCACGAGAACGATGGCAATAAAAAGAGCCTCCGCCTGAGGCCATCATCTGCTTTGTGTGAGGAGATACCGCGATGACGTCGTTCAACTCCGGGGCTCAACCCCAGAACCGTGCGCCTCAATCCATCGGCTTTTTGCTGCTGGACAATTTCACGCTGATTTCCCTGGCCTCTGCCGTAGAACCCCTGCGCATGGCCAACCAATTGTCCGGACGCGAGCTGTATCGCTGGACGACCCTCACCGTTGATGGCGGCCAGGTCTGGGCCAGTGACGGACTGCAGATCACCCCCGACGCCTCCATGCACAAAGCCCCGGCCCTGGACACCATCATTGTGTGCGGTGGCATCGGCATTCAACGTACCGTGACCCGTGAACACGTGTCGTGGCTGCAAAGCCAGGCCCGCCAGTCGCGCCGCCTCGGGGCAGTCTGCACCGGCAGTTGGGCGCTGGCTTGCGCGGGGCTGCTGGACGGCTTCGATTGCAGTGTGCACTGGGAATGCCTGGCCGCGATGCAGGAAGCCTTCCCGCGTGTGGCCATGAGCACTCGCCTGTTCACCCTCGACCGTAACCGTTTCACCAGCTCCGGCGGCACCGCGCCACTGGACATGATGCTGCACCTGATCAGCCGTGATCACGGCCGTGAGCTGTCGGCGGCGATCTCGGAAATGTTTGTCTACGAGCGCATTCGTAACGAGCAGGATCACCAGCGTGTACCGCTCAAGCACATGCTGGGGACCAATCAGCCGAAGTTGCAGGAAATCGTCGCGCTGATGGAAGCCAACCTTGAAGAGCCGATCGACCTCGATGAGTTGGCGGTGTACGTCGCCGTGTCGCGTCGTCAGCTGGAGCGGCTGTTCCAGAAGTACCTGCATTGCTCGCCGTCGCGTTACTACCTCAAGCTGCGCCTGATTCGTGCCCGGCAATTGCTCAAGCAAACGCCGATGTCGATCATCGAAGTGGCCTCGGTGTGCGGTTTTGTTTCCACGCCGCACTTCTCCAAGTGCTACCGCGAATACTTCGGCATTCCACCGCGTGACGAGCGCGTGGGCTCCAACACCACCCAACAGGTGGCGATGATGCCGATCCCGCAGGCGATGGTATTGGCACCGTTGTCCGGGCCGATGTCGGCCTTGAGCCAGGCGCGCAACGAATCGACCTTTGCCAGCGTAAGGCTGTAGTCACCTTCGAGCGGGCTTTTGTGGCGAGGGAGCTTGCTCCCGCTCGACCGCGAAGCGGTCGCACATTGGACAAACGCGTTTCTACAGACCTGACGCGTTTGTCTTTTTGGGGCTGCTACGCAACCCAGCGGGAGCAAGCTCCCTCGCCACAGGAAAGCCGTCCGTCCTGGAAGTCAGGCCCGGCGGCTTTGGCTTTGCTGGTACTGCGCCAATGCCGGTAGCAGTTGCTTGTCGATGGCCTGGCGTACCACGGGCAAGATCATCGCGCTGCTGGTGTACATCTGCTTGACCATGGTCCGCAGGGTGTTGGCCCGCACATCGTCCAGGCCGCGTACCGCGCACTCGCAGGCCTGATCGGCTGTAGCGCCACTGGGCACTTCAAAACCCAGCGACTTGAGTTGGCCCAACAGGTCTTCCTGGTCGATCAAATCGGCGTGCATCATGACGCAATCCTTCTTTAAGGGAACGGTGTCTGCCTCGATTCTGGTGGGGGTATCGGGCGCGGGCAAGGGCGATTTGTCGCGATGGCCGCAATACCTATGAACAGGTCGTTTTCGGCTAACTCCACCGCTCGGCGACTGGGCACACTGGACTCAGCTCGCTACACGAAGGTTTGGTCACCCTCGCGCATCGGCTCCTCAACAGTACCCTCTGCCCCGATCCTGTCACGGCTTGATCGGGGCTTTTTTTACCTGGAAATCAGGAGGGGGTGAGGTGCCTGAACCGGCGCCATTGCGGTTTAGCGTTGCAACACCAGAATCCGCGACAACAATTCATCGCGATCGACGTAGCAACCCTGGAAATGTCGAGCGCCGCTGGTGGGGTCGAAGGCATTGCGGGCATGCAGGGTGCGACGGTTGTCGAAGCACCACATCTGGCCGGGATCCAGGCGCTGGACAAGGCGGAACCTGGCTTCGCGGGTCATCGCAATAAAGCGGCGATAAGCGCGATAGAGGCTGGGCATCTGCTCGGCCGAGGCATCGAACGGGCCGCGCAGAAAGTTCGCCATACGGATTTCCGACACCTGGCCCATTGCGTCCAGGGCAATGATCGGTGCCAGGCAGCGGTAGTCGCTGTGGCGGTCCTTGTTGCGAAACTCCACGGGGATCTCGCACAGCGCCTGGAAGGCTTCGGGGGTCTTCCTGGCGCAAGGCGGCGGAGATGGCAAAACCGTCGACAAAAATGCTCTCGCCGCCGTCGGCGTCGTTGACCAGGCAATGCAGGAACTGCAGCCCCGGCTGCAACTCCCGTGTCGGCAGGTCGCTGTGCAGCGGCAGGTTGAAGGCGGTGTAGGCATTGCTGTCGGCATCGGCCCTGGATTGCACGTTGAACAGCACGCCGAAATTGCTCTCGCGGATAAACGAAATCCGCTTGGCGATCCGGGTCAGTGAGCCGGGTTCGGTGGGCATGCCACGTACCTGGGTCAGGCCGGTATCGCGCAACGCCAACAACCATTGCAACAGGGCTTGCGGATCATCCATCACGGCCTGGTACTCGAACACCGGCAACTGCAACTGGCTGTTCCACAATTGGCGTTTGGGTTGGCCGGCGCGGCGCTCGGCACGGGAGTCGTCGTCATAGGCGTGGGCCCGCAACCAGCCGGGGTCGAAGTGACTGACGTGGCCGTCCTGCCAGTCGATCCGCAGGCAGCCCTCGGAGTCCACCCGGGTGATGACGGGAACCAGGTCTTCAGGGACGTCGATGATTTCCAGCACTTGCTCGCGAGTCACGCTGTAGACGCACTCGGCGCAGGGGCAGTTATCGCGTAACCAGGGGTGATGAAAGGGGCTGGTCCGGCCATCGGCCCACTTCACCAATATGCGATCCGCCAAGGGGTGGACGGCGGTCAACGGGCTGATCATCGGGTAACGGCGAAAGTCGGCTACGGCGGCGCGGGTGTTCATGGACGCTCCTTGTGCGGTGTTATTTTTCCGGTGGCAGTGCAATGACCCGGCCGATGTAAGTCGGTGTGGGCAGGTCCGATTGCAGGGCGGTCAGGGCCGTCAGCTTGTTGGCGACCTGCTCGCTGAACGGTGCTGAACGGGGGCCGGCAAGGTCGACGTGCAACAGCATCTGCTCGTTGCCCGCCAGCTCCAGTGGGTCGTCCATCCGGTGCAGGCTGTGGTAGAGGTGCAGGCGCTTGCGGTCGTGGCCGATGATCCGGGTGTGCACTTCAACCTCGGTGCCGAGCTTCACTTCGTGCAGGTAGTTGAGGTGCAGTTCCAGGGTGAACAACGAGTTGCCCGTGGCTTCGCGGTGGTTGCTGTCCATGCCCAGCTGATCCATCAGCGCGTCGGTGGCGTAGCTGAAAATCAGCAGGTAAAAGGCATCGCGCAGATGGCCGTTGTAATCGACCCAGTCGGGGATGATGGTGGTTTGGTAGGTGGTGAGGGTGGGCATGGTGGAACTCCACAGGTTTTCGCGGGTGTACACAGGTGTGGCGAGGGAGCTTGCTCCCGCTCGGCCGCGAAGCGGTCGTTAAACCAGTGAATGCGGTTTTTCTGTGAGTACGCAGACACAGAGTTTGGGACTGCTGCGCAGTCCAGCGGGAGCAAGCTCCCTCGCCACAGGTTTCGGGGTTTATTCGCTGAACGCCATCCCGTGTTTGGCCTTGGTGGTCTTCACCGCGTCCAGTACTGCCAACAGGCAGTCATCACGATAGCGCTCCAGCGCCGAAATGCTGTGTTTGCCCAACTGATCGCCGGTGCCATCGACCACATCATCGATCAGCTTATCGGTCAGTTCCGGTGCCGGCAGGTAGGTCCACGGCAGTTGCAAGGCCGGGCCGAACTGAGCCATGAAGTGACGCATGCCGGCATCGCCTCCGGCCAGGGTGTAGGTCAGGAAGGTGCCCATGAACGACCAGCGCAGCCCGGCGCCAAAACGAATGGCATCGTCGATTTCACCGGTGGTTGCCACGCCGTCGTTGACCAGGTGCAACGCTTCGCGCCACAGCGCCTCAAGCAGGCGGTCGGCAATGAATCCCGGTACTTCCTTGCGCACATGCAGCGGGCGCATGCCCAAGGACTCGTAGACCTTTATTGCGGCCTGGATGGCTTCAGGTGCAGTGTTCTTGCCACCGACCACTTCCACCAGGGGCAGCAGGTACACCGGGTTGAACGGGTGGCCGACCACGCAGCGCTCAGGGTGGGTCGAGCTCTCGTAGAACTCGCTGGGCAGCAGGCCCGAGGTGCTGGAGCCAATCAGGGCATCGGGCTTGGCCGCCGCGCTGATCTTGGCGTGCAGTTCGAGTTTCAGCTCAAGGCGTTCCGGGGCGCTTTCCTGGATGAAATCGGCGTCCCGCACACACTCTTCGATGGTCGCCACAAAGCGCAGCCGATCCTGTGATGCGCCGGGTGCCAGGCCCTGTTTCTCAAGGGCGCCCCAGGCATTGGCGACGCGTTTGCGCAACGCGGCCTCGGCACCGGGCGCCGGGTCCCAGGCCACCACATCCAGGCCATGGGCGAGGGCGCGGGACACCCAGCCGCTGCCGATAACACCACTGCCCAGTGCAGCGAAGGTTTTGATTTCGGTGATAAAGCTCATGGCGATTTCCTGAAAGATACCGGTGATCCCTGTGGGAGCGGGCTTGCCCGCGAAAGCGGTGGATCACCACTGAAGAGGCTTTGGATGCACCGGCCTCTTCGCGGGCAAGCCCGCTCCCACAGGTGTTAGAAGTAGGTGGGCTTAACCGCGCTGGACCAGGCCCATTTTCTTGCGGCCTTCGGCCGGGGTCAGCACACGGGCGCCGAGGCGGCTGAGGATTTCGCTGGCGCGTTCGACCAGTTGGCCGTTGGTCGCCAGTACGCCCTTGTCCAGCCAGAGGTTGTCTTCCAGCCCGACCCGGACGTTGCCGCCCAGCAGTACCGCTTGGGCGGCCATCGGCATTTGCATGCGACCGATGCCGAAGCCGGCCCACACCGCATTGGCGGGCAGGTTGTCGACCATGGCCTTCATGGTGGTGGTGTCGGCCGGCGCGCCCCACGGGATGCCCAGGCACAGCTGGAACAGCGGGTCGTCGAGCAGGCCTTCCTTGATCATTTGCTTGGCGAACCACAGGTGACCGGTGTCGAAGATTTCCAGCTCGGCCTTCACCCCCAGTTCTTGTATGCGTTTGGCGCCGGCACGCAACTGGGCCGGGGTGGAGACGTAAATGGTGTCGCCGTCGCCGAAGTTCAGGGTGCCGCAGTCCAGAGTGCAGATTTCCGGCAGCAATGCCTCGACGTGGGCCAGGCGGGTCAGCGGGCCGACCAGATCGGTGTTCGGGCCGAACTCCATCGGATTCTCGCCGGCCCCGATCTCCAGGTCACCGCCCATGCCGGCGGTGAGGTTGACGATGATGTCGACGTCCGCTTCGCGAATCCGCTCCATCAACTCGCGGTACAGCGCCACGTCACGGCTGAATTTACCGGTTTGCGGGTCACGTACATGGCAATGGACCACGGTGGCCCCGGCTTTAGCGGCCTCTACTGCGGCAGCAGCGATCTGTTTTGGAGTGATCGGCACGTGCGGGCTCTTGGCGGTCGTGTCGCCAGCACCGGTGAGTGCGCAGGTGATGATGACGTCATGGTTCATGGTGGGATTTCCTTCAGGCCGGTTTTTCCGGGCGTAATGGGGGCGTAGTGATCCCGTTCGCAGCCGTCGGCGGCTGCGAAGCGCTGGTTCGTGTCGGTGTTACTGGTGAGTCAGTTGCAGGTTCGCGGCAGCCGGTTTGCCGTCGAAGGTGGTCACGCCTTCGAGCCAGCGTTGCTGGTCCTGCGGGTGATCCTTGAGCCACTGGCGGGCTGACTCGAAGGCGTCCTTGTGGTCGAGCAGCGGTTGCATCATCCGGCTCTCGTCTTCGGCGGTGAAGGTCAGGTTGCTCAGCAGGCGGCCGACGTTCGGGCACTGCTCGGCGTATTTTGGTGCGGTGACGGTCCAGACCGTGGCCATGCCTTCGTTCGGGCCGAGGGCGTCCTGGCTGCCGGTGAGGTAGGTCATCTGTACGTTGACGTTCATCGGGTGCGGCGCCCAGCCGAAGAACACCACGGCTTCCTTGCGCCGTACGGCGCGATCCACCGCCGCGAGCATGCCGGCTTCACTGGATTCGACCAGCTGGAATTTGCCCAGGCCGAACTGGTTCTTGGCGATCATCGCCTTGATCTGGGTGTTGGCCCCGGAGCCGGGCTCGATGCCGTAGATCTTGCCGCCCAGTTCCTTTTCGAACTTGGCAATGTCGGCGAAGGTCTTCAGGCCCTTGTCGGCCAGGTAGGTCGGCACGGCCAGGGTGGCGCGGGCGTCCTTGAGGCTCGGGGCTTCAAGGACTTTGACCTGGTTGGCGTCGACGAACGGGGTAATGGTCTGGGTCATCAGCGGGTTCCAGTAGCCCAGGAACAGGTCCAGGCGTTGGTCGCGGATGCCGGCGAAGATGATTTGCTGGGAGGCGCTGGTTTGTTTGGTCTTGTAGCCGAGGCCATCGAGCAGCACTTGCGTCATGGCGCTGGTGGCGATCACGTCGGTCCAGTTCACCACGCCCATGCGCACGTTCTGGCACGCGGCAGGGTCGGCAGCCATGGCGCCGGAACTCAAGAAAGCGGTACCACTGAGTGCAAGCACACAGCTGCTGATCAGTCGTTTCATGGTGGGATCCTCGGCAGGTCGTTATTGTCGGATCCGGCATCTGTATCCGGTCTTGGAAATACGCTCACATTTTGGCGAGTGACTGTTGTCCTCAGGCAAGGCGCCGCGACGAGTCATAGCCTGCTATGACGAGGAGTGGCAACGCAGCGTGAGGGCAACAGACGCCGCCAAAATTGAGCAGCTATTTTCATGACCGGATACCCCTGTGCCGGTGATGTCACGTTACGCAGCTCAACATCGCAGAAAACGCACAGCGGCGACCAGCTCTTGCACTGCAGCGACCTGTGCCCTTGTCTGTCGCTGGCAAGTGGCGTATCAACGTCCACACGCTACCCGCCATCCGAGTGCGTTCCATGTCCCAGGATTTCTACTTTCTACTGATGCCGGGCTTCTCGGCGATTGGTTTCATTTCGGCGATCGAGCCGCTGCGGGTGGCTAATCGCTTTCGCGGCGAACTGTACCGCTGGCACGTGCTGAGCGCCGACGGCGGGCCGGTATTGGCCAGCAATGGCATGTCGCTCAACGCCGACGCGGCGCTGGAGCCGCTGAAGAAGGGCGCGACGTTACTGGTGGTCGCCGGCTTCGAACCGCTGAAGTTCGTCGACCCGGCACTGGAGCACTGGCTGCGCCGTCTGGACCACGAGGGCGTGACTCTCGGCGGGATCGATACTGGCAGTGTTGTCCTCGCCGAAGCCGGCCTGCTGGACGGCCATCGGGTGACCCTGCACTGGGAAGCCATCGAGGCCTTCAAGGAGTCCTATCCACAGCTGAGCGTCACCCAGGAACTGTTCGAAATCGACCGCCGACGCATCACCTCGGCCGGCGGCACCGCGTCTATCGATTTGATGCTGGACCTGATCGCCCAGGCCCACGGTCCAGAGCTGGCGGTCCAGGTCAGCGAGCAATTCGTGCTCGGGCGCATCCGCCCGCGCAAGGACCACCAGCGCATGCAAATCGCCACGCGCTATGGCATCAGCAACAAGAAACTGGTGCAGGTGATTGGTGAGATGGAGCAGCACAGTGAGCCGCCCCTGAGCACCCTGGAACTGGCGGAGTCGATCAAGGTCACGCGACGGCAGCTGGAGCGCCTGTTCCGCCTGCACCTCAACGACACACCGAGCAATTTCTACCTGGGCCTGCGCCTGGAAAAAGCCCGGCAACTGCTGCGCCAGACCGACATGAGCGTGCTGGAAGTGAGTATTGCTTGCGGGTTTGAATCACCCTCGTATTTCACTCGTAGTTATCGGGCGAAATTTTCGCGGTGCCCACGGGAGGATCGGCGCCGGCTGGGAGACGGACGGGAGTTGGTTTAGGCTGGGACTTCGGCATCACCGCAGAACCCTGTGGGGGCGTATGCACTCGTGTCGCTCAATCAAGTGTGAATGCTGCCCCGTGGCGTGCTTGCTCGCGCTGGGCTGCGCAGCGACCCCAACAAGACTATTGCAGTCGTTCAGATAAATCCCGGTGACCGGTTTTGGGGCTACTGCGCAGCCCAGCGCGAGCAAGCTCGCTCGCCACAGGATGTGTTCGGCGCTCCCCCCCGGTGTCAGGACAGTTGCTCCCACATTTGATCAGCTGCGTCTGGGCGAGCAGGTCACTTCTTCATCAGCTGCGAACATGCGGCCTTGTAGGCTTCATGCTGATACTTGTTCAGCGTGGCCGGCAGGGCGAAGTCGTGTTTTTTGTTTTGCGCATTGATGGTCTGCGGCGACAGTAGCGTCACCTCGCAATTGTCCAGCAGCTGGAAAACCCCTTCGATCTTGAACGTGGTCGGCCCGCCAGCGAACTCGCCTTTCTTGCTGCGTTTCTTGATCGCGATCCGGTCGATGGCGTGCTCGCGGACAAACGAGGCGACTTGCGCGGCGAAGGTTTTTACGTTGGCGGCTTCGTCGTCATCGTCCAGGGCGATTTTCTTGGTGTTCAGGGCGACGTGGCTCAGCGCCTGACCGTCAAGGGAAGCTACAGCGATGATGGCTTCGCTGCCTTTGATTTCGATACCGCAGAGTTTCATGTAAGTCCTTTGGATTGTGTTGGGAGGTGCGTTGTTTGTCCTGGCGCTTGCGGACAAACGCAGCTCAGCCAGATCGCGCCCAATGGAGCCGGGGTTACCGAACGGTCGCCGTAGGCCTCATTCCTGTGCAATCGACTCGAGAAACTCCGATCGTTCGTCGCTCTTGTTCGCCAGGCAGTCGTTCTGGTCGATGGCATAGGCCTTGCTGCCCACGGCGGCGGGGAGCGGCGCAATGGCGCAATCGGCATCCCGGGACTTCAGCCACAGCTGTTCGGCGGTCTGGAGTTTGCCGGTGATGTCGACCACTTGTGTCTTGTTGTCCGCATATTGGGCTTTGACCCGCTCCAGCAACCCCTGGAAATTCTCCTTGAGCAACTGTTCCGCGGTGGTTTTGTTGTAGGCCGAGCATTCCAGGGTCTGGATGTCGTTTTCGACCGCATCGCACGGGCTGTTGTCAGCCTCTTCGGCGGCATGTACGCCGGTGGTCATCAGTGCCAAAGCCAGGAAGATCGATTTCATTGCGCCGCCGCCCCATATTCCAGTGAACCATCCATTGATGCGGCGAATTCTGGCTCAAGCGCCGGCTAAAGAACAGGCAGGCAATCAGCACTGGCCAGGCCCCTTTGTCGTGTCTTGACGCTTTCGGCAATTCCCCTGTCGTTTTTGCACCCGGCTGCACAGGCACCGAGGCATATGCTGACCCCAAAGCGCCGGCAGACGATTCGGCGCATGAATCGCTAATAAGGGGACAGCCTGATGAGCCCAGCCGAATTGCACGCCGACAGCATCGTTATCGACGGGCTGATCATTGCCAAGTGGAACCGTGAGCTGTTTGAAGACATGCGCAAAGGCGGCTTGACCGCGGCCAACTGCACCGTGTCGGTGTGGGAGGGGTTCCAGGCGACCGTCAACAACATTGCCGCCAGCCAGAAACTGATTCGCGAGAACGGCGACCTGGTGATGCCGGTGCGCACCACGGCTGATATCCGCAAGGCCAAGGAGCTGGGCAAGACCGGCATCCTCTTCGGCTTCCAGAATGCCCACGCCTTCGAAGACCAGATCGGCTATGTCGAGGTCTTCAAGCAGCTGGGCGTCGGTATCGTACAGATGTGCTACAACACCCAGAACCTGGTGGGCACCGGTTGCTACGAGCGTGACGGCGGCCTGTCGGGTTTCGGTCGCGAAATCGTGGCCGAGATGAACCGCGTCGGCGTCATGTGCGACCTGTCCCATGTGGGCTCCAAGACCTCCGAAGAAGTCATCCTCGAATCGAAGAAGCCGGTCTGCTACTCCCACTGCCTGCCGTCGGGGCTCAAGGAGCACCCGCGCAACAAGTCTGACGAAGAGCTCAAGTTCATTGCCGACCATGGTGGCTTCGTCGGCGTGACCATGTTCGCACCGTTCCTGGCCAAGGGCATCGACTCGACCATCGACGACTACGCCGAAGCCATCGAATACACCATGAACATCGTCGGCGAAGACGCCATCGGCATCGGCACCGACTTCACCCAGGGCCATGGCCAGGACTTCTTCGAATACCTGACCCATGACAAGGGTTACGCCCGCCGCCTGACCAGCTTCGGCAAGATCATCAACCCGCTGGGCATCCGCACCGTAGGCGAGTTCCCGAACCTGACCGAGACGCTGCTCAAGCGCGGCCATCCCGAGCGTGTGGTGAGAAAGATCATGGGCGAGAACTGGGTAAGTATCCTCAAGGACGTCTGGGGCGAGTGAAGACCTCTGGAGCCTACTCCGCTCGCCGATAGCTGCGTCAGGTCCTCGCGCCAAGCTCGCCGTACGTCCCGTACTGTCTCGCTTGTCGCTCCGGTCCTTCCTTGCTCTCGACGTGCTCGCTACGGCTCCAAAGCCATTCACGCAGCTTTTTATAAGAGCAAAGCAAAAGCTTTGCTAAGCACTGACCACGAATTTTCTGGAGTTAAGTTTCCATGGCCAAGATCGCCCCGCAATTGCCTATCGACGTCGACAGCGAGACCGGTGTCTGGACCTCCGACGCCCTGCCGATGCTGTACGTACCGCGTCATTTCTTCGTCAACAACCACATGGGCATCGAGGAAGTGCTGGGCGCCGACGCCTACGCCGAGATTCTCTACAAGGCCGGCTACAAATCCGCCTGGCACTGGTGTGAAAAAGAAGCCGAATGCCACGGCCTGGAAGGCGTCGCGGTATTCGAACACTACATGAAGCGCCTGTCGCAACGTGGCTGGGGTCTGTTCAAGATCCAGGACATTGACCTGGATAAAGGCACTGCCAGCGTCAAGCTCGAGCACTCTGCGTTCGTCTACGTCTACGGCAAGGTCGGACGCAAGGTCGACTACATGTTCACCGGCTGGTTTGCCGGTGCCATGGATCAGATTCTGCAAGCGCGTGGCAGCAAGATCCGCACCGTCGCCGAACAAGTCTACGGTGGCTCCGAAGAAGGCCACGACGACGGTTTGTTCACCGTCAAGCCGTTGTAAGTCGAGGAACCCGCCATGGCTTTCGAAGCAATGTTCCAGCCGATCCAGATCGGCAAACTGACCATCCGCAACCGCGTGCTCAGCACCGCGCACGCCGAGGTCTATGCGACCGACGGCGGCATGACCACCGACCGGTACGTCAAGTATTACGAAGAGAAGGCCAAGGGCGGGATCGGCCTGGCGATTTGCGGCGGCTCGTCGGTGGTGGCCATCGACAGCCCACAGGAATGGTGGAGTTCGGTGAACCTGTCCACCGACCGCATCATCCCGCACTTCCAGAATCTGGCCGACGCCATGCACAAGCACGGCGCCAAGATCATGATCCAGATTACCCACATGGGCCGTCGCTCACGCTGGGACGGCTTCAACTGGCCGACCCTGATGTCGCCGTCGGGCATCCGTGAACCGGTGCACCGCGCCACCTGCAAGACCATCGAGCCGGAAGAAATCTGGCGGGTGATCGGCAATTACGCCCAGGCTGCGCGCCGGGCCAAGGCTGGCGGCCTGGACGGCGTCGAGCTGTCGGCGGTGCACCAGCACATGATCGACCAGTTCTGGAGCCCACGGGTCAACAAGCGTACCGACGAATGGGGCGGCACCTTCGAAGGGCGGATGAAGTTCGGCCTGGAAGTGTTGAAAGCCGTGCGCGCGGAGGTCGGTGACGATTTCTGCGTCGGCATGCGTATCTGCGGCGACGAGTTCCACCCGGACGGCCTGTCCCACGAGGACATGAAGCAGATCGCCAAGTATTACGACGACACCGGCATGCTCGATTTCCTTGGCGTGGTGGGGTCGGGGTGCGACACCCACAACACCCTGGCCAACGTGATCCCCAACATGAGTTATCCACCGGAGCCGTTCCTGCATCTGGCGGCCGGGATCAAGGAAGTGGTCAAGGTCCCGGTGCTGCATGCACAGAACATCAAGGACCCGAACCAGGCCACGCGGATTCTGGAGGGCGGCTACGTCGACATGGTCGGCATGACCCGCGCCCACATCGCCGACCCGCACCTGATCGCCAAGATCAAGATGGGCCAGATCGACCAGATCAAGCAATGCGTCGGCGCCAACTACTGCATCGATCGTCAGTACCAGGGCCTGGACGTGCTGTGCATCCAGAACGCCGCGACTTCCCGTGAATACATGGGGGTGCCGCACATCATCGAGAAGTCCACCGGGCCGAAACGCAAGGTGGTAGTGGTCGGTGCCGGCCCTGCCGGGATGGAAGCGGCGCGTGTGGCCGCCGAGCGTGGCCACGACGTGACCCTGTTCGAGAAAAAAGAATTCATCGGCGGGCAGATCACAACTGCCTCGAAAGCCCCGCAGCGGGACCAGATCGCCGGGATCACCCGCTGGTTCCAGCTGGAGCTGGCACGCCTGAAAGTCGACCTGCGCCTGGGCGTGGCTGCCGACGCGGCGACCATTCTCGACCTGCGTCCAGACGTGGTGGTACTGGCCGTTGGCGGCCACCCGTTCCTGGAGCAGAACGAGCACTGGGGCGCGGCCGAAGGCCTGGTGGTCAGCAGCTGGGATGTGCTCGACGGCAAGGTGGCGCCAGGCAAGAACGTGCTGGTCTACGACACCATTTGCGAGTTCACCGGGATGTCGGTGGCCGACTTCCTCGCCGACAAGGGCAGCCAGGTCGAGATCGTCACCGACGACATCAAGCCGGGTGTGGCCATTGGCGGTACATCGTTCCCGACCTACTACCGCAGCATGTACCCCAAAGAAGTGATCATGACCGGCGACATGATGCTGGAAAAGGTCTACCGCGAAGGCGACAAGCTGATTGCGGTGCTGGAAAACGAATACACCGGTGCCAAAGAGGAACGGGTGGTGGACCAGGTGGTGGTGGAAAACGGCGTGCGGCCGGATGAAGAGATCTACTACGCGCTCAAGGAAGGCTCGTGCAACAAGGGCCAGGTGGATGTCGAGGCCCTGTTCGCGATCAAGCCGCAACCGTCGTTGAGCCAACCGGGCGACGGCTACTTGTTGTTCCGCATCGGCGACTGCGTGGCCCAGCGTAACGTTCACGCGGCGATCTACGATGCGTTGCGGCTGTGCAAGGATTTCTAACGGTATCACCACCATCACCTGTGGCGAGGGAGCTTGCTCCCGCTGGGCTGCGAAGCAGCCCAAAAACCAGCAGTCGCGGTGCATCAGATATGCACCTTCGGCTGTTTTGGGAGCGCTTCGCACTCCAGCGGGAGCAAGCTCCCTCGCCACAAGTAGGTGCGTTGCCGTTACCGGTGCGCACATGACCCTGCGGTCTTTGGGAGCTTCACCATGTTGAACACCCTTCTTCCAATCCTGCTGTTCGCTGCCCTGGGCCTCGCGGTTCTGGGTGCGTTGCGGCGGGTGAATATGTGGCGTCGGGGCCGGCCTTCGAAAGTCGACCTGATTGGCGGCCTGCTGGCCATGCCCAAGCGCTACATGGTCGACCTGCACCACGTGGTGGCGCGGGACAAATACATCGCCAACACCCACGTCGCCACGGCCGGCGGTGCGGTGGCGTCCATGGTGCTGGCGATTCTGGTTCACGGTTTCGGCCTGCATAACCGCATCCTCGGCTATGCGCTGCTGTTGATGTCGGCGGTGATGTTCGTCGGCGCGATCTTTGTGTACCTGCGTCGGCGCAACCCACCGGCCCGGTTGTCCAAAGGTCCGTGGATGCGCCTGCCGAAAAGCCTGTTGGCATTCTCGGCGTCGTTCTTCCTGGTGACTCTGCCGGTGGCGGGCATCCTCCCGGAAAACTTTGGCGGCTGGGTACTGGCGGTGATCCTTGGCGTCGGCGTGTTGTGGGGCGTCTCGGAATTGTTCTTCGGCATGACCTGGGGCGGGCCGATGAAGCACGCCTTCGCCGGTGCGCTGCACCTGGCCTGGCACCGTCGCGCCGAACGTTTTGGTGGTGGTCGTTCTACGGGTCTCAAACCGCTTGACCTGAACGACCCGCAAGCCCCCTTGGGCGTGGAAAAGCCCAAGGATTTTACCTGGAACCAGTTGCTGGGCTTCGACGCCTGCGTGCAGTGCGGCAAATGCGAAGCGGCCTGCCCGGCATTCGCTGCCGGCCAGCCGCTTAACCCGAAAAAACTGATTCAGGACATGGTGGTCGGCCTGGCCGGTGGAACGGATGCGAAGTTTGCCGGCAGCCCCTACCCATCCCTTGACGGCAGGGGCAAGCCAATCGGTGAGCACTCAGGGAACCCGCATCAACCGATCGTCAACGGCCTGGTGGACGCGGAAACCCTGTGGTCTTGCACCACCTGCCGTGCCTGCGTCGAAGAGTGCCCGATGATGATCGAGCACGTCGATGCCATCGTCGACATGCGCCGGCACCTGACCCTGGAAAAAGGCGCGACGCCGAACAAGGGCGCCGAGGTCCTGGAAAACCTGATCGCCACCGACAACCCGGGCGGTTTTGCCCCGGGCGGACGGATGAACTGGGCGGCGGATCTGAACCTGACCCTGCTCAGCGAAAAGAAATCCACCGACGTGCTGTTCTGGGTCGGCGACGGCGCCTTCGACATGCGTAACCAGCGCACCTTGCGTGCGTTCGTCAAAGTCCTGAAAGCGGCGAACGTCGACTTCGCCGTGCTGGGCCTTGAAGAGCGTGACAGCGGCGATGTAGCCCGGCGCCTGGGCGATGAAGCGACCTTCCAGCTGTTGGCCAAACGCAACATCCAGACCCTGGCCAAGTACAGCTTCAACCGCATCGTTACCTGCGATCCGCACAGTTTCCACGTGCTGAAAAACGAATACGGTGCCTTCGATGGCAACTACCTGGTGCAGCACCACAGCACTTACATGGCAGAAATCATCGAGGCCGGTGCGCTCAATCTCGGCCAGCATAAAGGCAACAGCGTGACCTACCACGACCCGTGCTACCTGGGGCGTTACAACGGCGAATACGAGGCCCCGCGCCAGGTCTTGCGTGCGCTGGGGATCGAGGTCAAGGAAATGCAACGCTCCGGTTTCCGTTCGCGCTGCTGCGGCGGCGGTGGCGGTGCGCCGATCACCGACATCCCCGGCAAGCAGCGGATTCCCGACATGCGCATGGAAGATATCCGCGAGACCGGTGCCGAGCTGGTGGCCGTGGGGTGCCCACAGTGCACCGCGATGCTCGAAGGCGTGGTCGAACCTCGTCCGCTGATCAAGGATATCGCCGAACTGGTGGCCGACGCGCTGCTCGAAGACGCGGCGCCCCGGCCGAACTCACCGGTCAAACGTGAACCTGCGGAGGCCCACTGATGAGCGACATTATCCGCCGCGACCCACGGGCCGAATGGATCGCCCGTAACCGCCTGCATCCGCTGCACGCGGCCATGCAGCCGGTGCAACACAGCTGGATGGGCCCCAACGGGGTCATCCGCAAGAATCCCCATGGCATCGGCTTCATCGGCCCCAACGGCATCAAGCGGATCGACCGCAGCGGTGCCCAGCAGGGCGGTGCGGCCAAGCGTACGGCAGCGGTTGAAGTGCAACTGCCGTTGCATCAGGTGGCGGCCCCTGCGTTCTACATCGGCGTGGTGCCGGACATGGTCGGTGGTCGCTTGAGCAGCCACGACCGCGACCTGCTGGGCTTGGCCCATCAGTTGGCGGGTAAGGACGGGGCGGTACTGGCGATTGTCTTTGGCGAACACAAGGAAAACGCCTTCAGTACGGCCGGTGTCGACCGCCTGCTGGTACTCGAGGGTGACGAATTCTCAGGTTATGCACCGGAACAACGGGTCCAGGGCCTGCGGGCTGTGGATAACCAGTTCAGCCCACGTCATTGGTTGCTGCCGGACAGCCGCACCGGCGGTGGCGAATTGGGTCGACGCTTTGCCGCCGCCCTGGGCGAACGCCCGGCCACACGGGTCTGGCAGGTCAAGGATGAGCACTGCATCGGTCGTGCCGGTGCCGGTCTGCAGGACTTGGCGCGACCTGTCGCGCGCTTGATTCTGGCGGCCGTGGAATGTGCCGAACCGGTCAGCGACACCCGTCACGAAGCACTGCCCGTGGAGTTATCCACTACCGTGGCGCGCAGCCTGTCGCGAATCGAAGATCTGGGCGCGGTGGCGGTGGACCCGGCGGCGATTCCCATGGCCGAAGCCGAGTTCATCTTCTCCGGCGGCAACGGGGTCAAGGACTGGGGACTTTTCCACAGGACCGCCGAAGCCCTCGGCGCGACCGAAGGCGCATCCCGGGTGGCGGTGGACGACGGCTTCATGGCCCGTGATCGTCAGGTCGGCGCGTCCGGCACCTGGGTCACCGCGCGGGTCTACGTGGCGGTGGGGATTTCCGGGGCGATCCAGCACCTGCAGGGCATTGGCGCCTGCGACAAGGTGGTGGCGATCAACCTGGACCCCGGGTGCGACATGATCAAGCGGGCCGACCTGTCGGTGATCGGTGAGAGCGCCGAGATTCTTCACGCCTTGATCGCGGCGGTAGAGGCTTACCGCAACGGTGCCAAGCGCGATGCGGCTTAAGGGAAGGAAAGGGTTATGAGCACGAAAATCATCAGCCTGGTGTCCATCGGCGCCCACCCGACTTCCGGTCGGCCACGTCGCGCGGAACAGGATGCGCGGGCGGTGGAACTCGGTCTGCAACTGGCTGGGGACAATCTGCAAGTGCTGCATGCCGGCGATGTCGCCGAGCCTGCGTTGCGCGCCTATCTGGGCATGGGCCTTGAACAGTTGCATGTCCTGGAGCAACCGGCGGGCGCCGATGCGTTGCCGGCCTTGACCGACTATTTGCGCGGTGCAGGTGCCCAGGTGGTGCTGACCGGTAGCCAGGCGGAAACCGGTGAAGGCTCGGGCATGTTGCCGTTCCTGCTGGCCGAAAGCCTCGGCTGGCCGCTGGTGGTGGGGCTGGCGCAGGTCGAGTCCATCGACGGCGCTTCGGCCCTGGTGTTGCAAGCCTTGCCCCGTGGCCAGCGGCGGCGCTTGAAAGTCCGCTTGCCGTTTCTGGCGACGGTGGATAACGCCGCGCCCAAGCCTCGGCAAAGCGCGTTCGGCCCGGCGCGGCGCGGGGTTTTGCAGGCCGAGGACGTTGAAGTGCTCGACGACGAACTGCTCGCCGTCGCCACGCTGCAACCGGCCAAGCCCCGACCTAAACGTCTGAAAGTGATCAAGGCCAAGAGCGGCGCTGACCGCATGAAGGCGGCCACGGCCAAGGCCAGTGGCGGCGGTGGCCAGGTACTCAAGGGCGTGAGTGCCCAGGAAGGCGCCGAGGCGATCCTCAAGCTGCTGATTGAAGAGGGTGTTGTTCGCTAGTTCCGAGGACGCCCTGGCAGAACTGCTAGTGTTGCATTCAACCCGCTTTTGTTAGGTTGATGAGCATGGATTGAGCCCCCCGCAGCAGCACTGCGGGGCGTCTGGATTGATGCGAGGCCACCTGATGCCCACCGCCGGTAACGCCCCACGTCCTGCCCGCCCACCAGCAACCACGGTAGCGCTGCCACGCACCCTGTTGCTGGCGACCGATCTGCAACAATCGATCCTCGCCGAGCTGGACCGCACCGGTCCGAACCTTCGCACTTACACCGCCTATGGCTCGCCCGGTAGCCTGTGCCCGACGAGTGCGGGCCTGGGCTTCAATGGGCAGCTCACGGAGCGTCCTACCGGCTGGTATCACCTGGGTAATGGCCATCGGGTCTATAACCCGGTGTTGATGCGGTTTCATAGCCCGGATCGGTTGAGTCCGTTTGGTGAGGGGGGATTGAATCCGTATGCGTATTGTTCGGGCTCACCCATGAACCGGGTTGATCCATCCGGTAGGTCATGGTTGTCTCTGCTGGGGAATGCTGTGGGGACTGCTTTGAATACCATCTTTGCCGGGGCGGCGATCAACAGGTCGGCAGCGGCAATCGTAGCTGGAAAACCTCAAAGCATGCTGACGCGCATTGGCAACGCGATGAGCTTTTGGGGGGGCGCTACGGGTGTGCCGGCCCGTGCAGTGGGCGTCCCTGCGGCGATAGTGGCGCAGATGCCTGCCACCGGCATGTCGCTTGGATCTAACGTGGGGATCATTGGCAGTCAGGTTCTCACGGGGGTAGGTGCAGTCAAACAGAATTACGTTATTGCTCGGACATGGATGGCAACCGCTACCAGCAACGGGCAGTCAAGATGGCGTGTGTTGTGGGAGGCGACCAAGGAGGCCAGTGGGTGGAACTTGCTCCGCAGGCAAGCGCCTGGTCAGGTGCCGGGGAGGGTTCCTGATCCTTTGAAAAGTGTCGTGGTGGTGCCCCGAGGCGAAAACCCGCAAGCAGCTGGCCTGGGCGGCACTGCCGACTCTATACGCCAGTCCTGATGAATGTTACAGGCGCAGGCATAATTACCCACAATCCCTGTTAGCGCTTCTGTGGATAACATGTTCACCCCTCGCTAGACCCCCTGCACAGCAAGCCCTGCAAGCCTTTGTACGAAAAACAACCAGTACTACTGGTTGTTTTTTCGAGCTTTTTTCAGTGGATGAGGAGATCCCTTGTTCAAGACTTGCCCCCAATCTCTGTTGGCGCTTCTGTGGATAAGATGTTCGCTCTCGGCTGTGAGCCTTATGAATCGGGCTCTTCAAGGTTTTGATCAATAAATAACCAAATGCGTGTTTTTACCCCTCTATGGCCACTCAAAGCCTTGAAATCTGCTGTCTGGACCATGTTTTCCACAAAACATGGCGACGGTGCACAAGTTGCCCCCAAAGTCTGTTGGCGCTTCTGTGGATAAGGTGTTTGCGATCCGATACAGGCCACGTATACCGTGGCCTACAGGGTTTTGGTTAAAAAATGTTCAATGGCCGGTGAAAAACCGCTAATTGAATAAGTCACGGATTTTCTTCGGTTTCTGTGGAGAAAGTTTTCCACGTATCCACAGTTGTCCCCATTTGCTGTGGGTGAAGATGTGGATAACTTGTTTGCTGAAGGCTGGGAGCCACGGGGGGTATAGCTCTGAACGAAATAGATCATATTTCGTACAGTTCTAAAGGAAGAGAAGGATATAGCCGGGAGAAAACCTAATGCGAACAAGACTCCACAGTAATGCTGTTCAGTTAACGATAGGGTTGCTCAATACATCCCCCGTGGCGAGCGAGCTTGCTCGCGCTGGGCTGCACAGCAGCCCCAAAAACTATCGCCGAGTTCGCTCAGAAAGACCGCAGTCACTTTGTTGGGGGCGCTTCACGCCCCAGCGCGAGCAAGCTCGCTCGCCACGGGTCTCTCACTCGCTTCAAGCGCTTCTTAACTGAACAGCATTACGCTCCTACAGGGGCTTGCTTTAGCCTTGAACCGGAACCCCTTTGAGGTATGGCGCAGGCTCTGCACCCAGGTTGTTCAGCAGGCGCTCGCTGTACCAGTCCACAAAGTTCACCACGCCAAACTCGTAAGTCTTGGAGTACGGCCCAGGTTGGTACGCGGTGGAGTTGATCCCGCGCTGGTTCTCTTCGGCCAGGCGGCGGTCCTGGTCGTTGGTGGCGTCCCAGACCTGGCGCATGCGCTCCACGTCGTAGTCCACGCCTTCGACGGCGTCCTTGTGCACCAGCCACTTGGTGGTGACCATGGTTTCCTGGGCGCTGATTGGCCACACAGTGAAGACGATGATGTGGTCGCCCATGCAGTGGTTCCAGGAGTGCGGCAGGTGCAGGATGCGCATCGAGCCCAGGTCTGGGTTCTGGATGCGGCCCATGAGCTTCTTGCAGCCTTGCTTGCCGTCCAGGGTCATGGACACGGTGCCCTTGAGCAGGGGCATGCGCACGATGCGGTTACGCAGGCCGAAGCTGGCGTGGGCGTAAGGGATCTTCTCGGCTTCCCAGGCAGCGGCGGAATTGGCCACGTGGTCCTTGAACGCCTGGTCGGCGCGCGGGTCGGTGACGTCGTCCCACTCGAGCAGGGTTTTCAGCAGTTCCGGGTGCGACGCGTTGCAGTGGTAGCACTCGCGGTTGTTTTCCAGCACCAGCTTCCAGTTGGCCTTTTCCATCAAGGTGGTGGTGATCGCCACCTTGGTGTTCTCCATGTCGTACGGTTCCATGTAATGGTTCAGCGTCGACAGGAAGTCATCGATGGCTGGCGGGTTTTCCGCCAGGCTGATGAAAATGTAGCCGCCGGCGGTTTTCACGTTCACCGGCTTGAGGCCGTACTGTTTCATGTCGAAGTCGTCGCCCATCTCGGTGCCGGCGAACAGCAGGCGACCGTCGAGCTCGTAGGTCCACTGGTGGTAGTGGCAGACCAGCTTGGCGACCTTGCCCTTGTCGCTGGTGCACAGGCGCGAGCCACGGTGGCGGCAGACGTTGTGGAAGGCATGCACCACGCCTTCGGCGCCGCGGATCACGATGATCGGGTTCTTGCCGATCTGCAGGGTCAGGTAGTTGCCCTTGGTCGGGATCTCGCAGGTCATGCCGGCGATCAACCACTCTTTCTGAAAGATTTCCTGCATGTCGATATCGAACAGGCGGTCATCGGAGTAGAACGGTTGTGGCAGCGAGAACGTGCGTTCGCGTTCTTGCAGCATCTGTGCGGTGGCCTTGCGTGCGGGTTCCAGTGGATCGCCCAGGCTCAGGGTAGTGGTGACGTCCATCGATTTAGTCCTCATGGCCATTCGGTGTGGCCGGCGAATAGTGGCTGATACGGTTGCTACGCAAGACAAAAACAGCGTTTATCTGTTGAGGCGAGTGTGGGGCCGGCGCTGGTCAGAACCTTATCCATGGGCGACATGATGCAATCTGTTCCCGACGCGCAACCCCCGGTATACAGGGGCTGGTCGCGATAAGTACGTGAATGTCGTAGATAGGTAAGTGGTCGCCTCGCGCCTTGAGCAGAATCGCCAATATGAGGCCGACAGTCGGCCGTGGAGATCAGCATGTCCAACAGCTTCCTGAACCCGGTAACCACCCAGACCTGGGCCAATGGCCGACACATTGTCCGTTGCGTCAAAGTCATCCAGGAAACCTGGGACGTGCGCACCTTCTGCTTCATGGCCGATCAGCCGATCATGTTCTTCTTCAAGCCGGGGCAGTTCGTCACCCTGGAGTTGGAGATCGAAGGCCAGCCGATCATGCGGTCTTACACCATTTCCAGCTCGCCGTCGGTGCCCTACAGTTTCTCGGTGACCATCAAGCGCGTGCCGGGCGGCAAGGTCTCCAACTGGCTGCACGACACCCTGCACGAGGGTCAGGAGCTGGCGGTGCACGGGCCGGTGGGGTTGTTCAACGCCATCGATTTCCCCAGCCCGAAAGTGTTGTACCTCAGCGGCGGGGTGGGGATCACCCCGTGCATGTCCATGGCGCGCTGGTTCTACGACACCAACGGCAACGTCGACATGACGTTTATCCACAGTGCCCGCTCGCCCAAAGACATCATCTATCACCGCGAGCTGGAGCATATGGCGTCGCGGATCGACAACTTCAGCCTGCACCTGATTTGCGAGAAACATGGCCTGGGCGAGCCTTGGGCCGGTTATCGCGGCTACCTGAACCACAAGATGCTGGACTTGATGGTGCCGGACTTCCTAGAGCGCGAAGTGTTCTGCTGCGGCCCGACGCCGTACATGAACGCGGTCAAGCGCCTGCTGGAAAACGCCGGCTTCGACATGAAGCGTTATCACGAGGAATCCTTCGGCGCCACGCCACCGGAAGCCCGCGCCGATGCGGTGGAGCAAGCCGAGCAGGCAGCCGACGCGCCGGAAGTCGACGCGGCGGACCTGCATCAAGTGGAGTTCACCGCCTCCGGCAAGAGCATCCGCGTGGCCCCGGGCGAGACCGTGCATGCGGCGGCGGCCAAGGTCGGCCTGATGATCCCGAAAGCCTGCGGCATGGGCATTTGCGGCACCTGCAAGGTGTTGAAGCTAGGGGGCGAAGTGGAGATGGAGCACAACGGCGGGATCACCGAGGAGGACGAAGCCGATGGGTTCATCCTGTCGTGCTGCAGCGTGCCGAAAGGCGACGTGCGCATCGAGTTCTAGTCGAAACGATCCCGCCCGCCAGGGCGGGATCGGCGGCGCCTCAATCGATAAACAGGTCGGTCATCAGCTTGTCGGTGGTACCCGGCGCGAAGCGATAGTGATCGAACTCGGTGACCCCCTGTTCCCGAAGTATTTCCTCATCGATCAACAATCGTCCGGTCAGGCTGCGATTGGCGCTGCAGAGAATGGCGTGGGCGGCATCGGCCATGATGGCGGGTGTGCGGGCGTGCTTGAACGACTCCCGCGAGCCCAGCTGAAACTCGATGGCAGCCGTGGCGATCATGGTCTGCGGCCACAGCGAGTTGACGCTGATGCCATAGGCTGCAAATTCCTCGCTCATGCCCAGGGTCAGCATGCTCATGCCGTATTTGGTCACGGTGTAGGGGCTGTACTGGGCGAACCATTTGCTGGCCAGGTTCAGCGGTGGCGACAGGTTGAGGATGTGTCCGCCGGTTTTTTTCAGATAGGGCAGGGCGGCCTGGCTGCACAGCAGCACGGCGCGGGTGTTGATCTGGTGCATCAGGTCGAAGCGCTTGAGTTCGATGTGCGCAACCCCGGTCAGCTTGATTGCCCCGGCATTGTTGACCAGCGCGTCAATACCGCCGAAATGTTCGCTGGCCTGGGCCAGTGCCGCCTGCACCGCGACTTCGTCGCGAACATCGACCTGCAGGGCCAGCGCCTTGCCTCCTGCCGCCTCAACTTCCAGGGCCACGCTATGGATAGTCCCGGGCAGCTTGGGGTGAGGCTCCGAACTTTTGGCGGCGATCACGATATTGGCCCCGTCCCGCGCGGCGCGCAGCGCAATCTCACGGCCGATGCCACGGCTTGCGCCAGTGATGAACAGGGTTTTGCCTTGTAGTGACATACGTTCGCTCCTGCTTGTTGTTATCGATGCGGATCGAGTGGCTCGCAGGACAATGTAGACCAAGACGCTGTGGTGGGAGGAATAGAGTGGCGAATGAGCTTTTGTGGCGAGGGAGCTTGCTCCCGCTGGGCTGCGAAGCAGACCCAAACCCTTAGAACACGGTCTGTCAGGCAGACCGCGTGCTCAGGTTTCAGGGCCGCTTCGCGCCCCAGCGGGAGCAAGCTCCCTCGCCACCGGGGATCGGGTTGCTGCTCGAAGGACTTAGTGGGACATGACTTCGCGGATATCCGCCGCCAGTTCCCGCACGCGCTCTTCGTCGGTATCCCATGAGCACATGAAGCGGGCGCCGCCTTTGCCGATGAAGGTGTAGAAACGCCAGTTTTTCTCGGTCAGTGCCGCGACGGCCGACTCCGACAGCTGCAGGAACACACCATTGGCCTGTACCGGGAACATCAGTTCAACGCCGGGAATATCGCTGACCAGTTCGGCCAGCAGCTGCGCGCAGTGGTTGGCGTGGCGGGCGTATTTGAGCCAGGCGTTGTTTTCGAGAATGCCGACCCAAGGGGCTGAGAGAAAGCGCATTTTCGACGCCAGTTGACCGGCCTGTTTGCAGCGGTAGTCGAAGTCTTCGGCCAGTTTCTGGTTGAAGAACAGAATCGCCTCGCCGACCGCCATGCCGTTTTTCGTACCGCCAAAGCACAGCACGTCGACGCCGGCCTTCCAGGTCAGGTCGGCGGGCGAGCAGCCGAGGAAGGCGCAGGCGTTGGAGAAGCGTGCACCGTCCATGTGCAGGTTCAGGCCCAGTTCTTTGCAGGTGGCGCTGATGGCGCGGATTTCGTCCGGGGTGTAGACGCTGCCGACTTCGGTGGCCTGGGTCAGGGTCACGACCCGTGGTTTCGGGTAGTGGATGTCCTGGCGCTTGAGGGCGATTTCGCGGATCGAGGCCGGCGTCAGCTTGCCATTCTCGGTGCCGGCGATCAGCAATTTTGAGCCGTTGGAGAAGAATTCCGGCGCGCCGCATTCGTCGGTTTCGACGTGGGCGGTTTCCGAGCAGATCACACTGTGGTAACTCTGGCACAGCGACGACAGGGCCAGTGAGTTGGCGGCGGTGCCGTTGAAGGCGAAGAACACTTCGCAGTCGGTTTCAAACAGTTTGCGGAAGTCGTCCGAGGCGCGGGCAGTCCACTCATCGTCGCCGTAGGCGCGCTGGTGGCCCTGGTTGGCCTGTTCCATGGCGGCCCAGGCTTCAGGGCAGATGCCGGAATAGTTGTCGCTGGCGAATTGTTGGCTCTTATCGGTCATGGCCCGCTTCCGTGGTCGAGACTCTTGGGTGAAGAGTTCGTTGGTCAATGAGGGTGCGCACTTTACCGAAGATCGTCCGGGGAGCACACGTGATGTATCTGTCAGAAAACTACACAGTCGATGGGCGATTATGCACGTGACTCAACGTGACGGGGCACTCGATCTGCTCAAGTGGCTGGCGCTGCTGAGCATGGTGCTCGATCACCTGCGTTACATCGGGTTGCCCCTGGACCTGCTGTATGTGCCGGGGCGTCTGGCGTTCCCGTGGTTTTGCCTGGCGATGGCGGCCAACCTGGCGCGGCCGGCCGCGCTGCCCCACGATCGCGGACGTCAGTGGCGTTACCTGGGCTGGTTGCTGCTGTTCAGTCTGTTGAGCGAAATACCCTACCGGTTGTATATCCCTGATCCCGGCGTTTTAAACGTGTTGCCCACACTGGCGCTGGGGTTGCTGGTTGCACGTGGCTGGCAACAACCGGAGCTTCAGGCGCGCGGGCTGGGGCTGGTGGCGCTGCTGCTGGGGGCCCTGTTCAGTGAGCGACTGATGTTCGGTATGTTCGGTGTCCTGTTGCCCCTGGCGACGCTGCTGGTGATCCGCAAGCCGTGGTACTTCGCCGTGTTGCCGGGGCTGGTCTGTCTGGCGGCCAATGAGTGGGAGGCGCTGATTGCCGCCAGTCGCCACGGCAACACGCTCGCCGAGGTCGCTTTTGGCGTCTGCCTGATCGCACCGCTGGGCGGTCTGTTGCTGTTGCGCGGTGTGCGCCAGTGCTCGCCACCGCCGATGCGGCGCTGGGCGTACGCGCTCTATCCCGTGCATTTCCTCGTGCTGTTGGCCGTGCGCCAAATCTTCACCTGACCCCATCCCCGTGGCGAGGGAGCTTGCTCCCGCTCGTGGGCGAAGCCCGCGCTGATCTCGTCAATGCCCTCGCGGAAATCCCGTTCGCTGTTTTTGGGGCCGCTACGCAGCCCAGCGGGAGCAAGCTCCCTCGCCACAAGAGTCATCCACATTTTTCGTGCCATATCGACCCATGTCGTAAACGCACCTTTGCGTGGCGTCCATAGGCATTTGACCACTCGAAGCCGGCCATACCATCGCATCCAAAGGGCACTGCGCAAAGGCAGGTGCCTCACCGAGACGAATGGCGCACCGCCGCCGCTGGGAGAGACGCGATGTTCAGCAAGCAAGACCAGATCCAGGGTTACGACGATGCACTGCTGGCGGCGATGAATGCCGAGGAGCTGCGCCAGGAAGATCACATCGAGCTGATCGCGTCAGAGAACTACACCAGCAAGCGCGTCATGGAAGCCCAGGGCAGCGGCCTGACCAACAAATACGCCGAAGGTTATCCGGGCAAGCGTTACTACGGCGGTTGTGAGCACGTCGACAAGGTCGAGGCGCTGGCCATCGAGCGCGCCAAGCAGCTGTTCGGCGCCGACTATGCCAACGTCCAGCCGCACTCCGGCAGCCAGGCCAACGCGGCGGTCTATCTGGCCCTGCTGCAAGCCGGCGACACCGTGCTGGGCATGAGCCTGGCTCATGGCGGGCACCTGACCCACGGCGCCAAGGTCAGCTTCTCCGGCAAGCTCTACAATGCGGTGCAATACGGCATCGACACCGACACCGGCCTGATCGACTACGACGAAGTCGAGCGCCTGGCGGTCGAACACCAGCCGAAAATGATCATCGCCGGCTTCTCGGCTTATTCCAAGACTCTGGATTTCCCGCGTTTCCGTCAGATCGCTGACAAAGTCGGTGCTTATCTTTTTGTTGATATGGCCCACGTTGCCGGTCTGGTCGCTGCCGGCCTGTACCCGAACCCGATTCCGTTCGCCGACGTGGTCACCACCACCACCCACAAGACCCTGCGCGGTCCACGGGGCGGCCTGATCCTGGCCCGCGCCAACGAAGAGCTGGAAAAGAAACTCAACGCCGCCGTATTCCCCGGTGGCCAGGGTGGCCCGCTGATGCACGTGATCGCCGCCAAGGCCGTGTGCTTCAAGGAAGCGCTGGAGCCCGGCTTCAAGGTGTATCAACAGCAAGTGATCGACAACGCCCAGGCCATGGCCGGCATCTTTATCAAACGTGGCTACGATGTAGTGTCCGGTGGCACCGACAACCACCTGTTCCTGGTGAGCCTGATCCGCCAGGGCCTGACCGGTAAAGAAGCCGACGCCGCCCTGGGTCGCGCCCACATCACCGTGAACAAGAACGCCGTACCGAACGACCCGCAGTCGCCGTTCGTCACCTCGGGCCTGCGCATCGGCACCCCGGCCGTGACCTCGCGTGGCTTCAAGGTCACCCAGTGCACGGAACTGGCCGGCTGGATCTGCGACATCCTCGACAACCTCGGCGACGCCGACGTTGAAGCCGATGTGGCGAAGAACGTCGCGGCCCTGTGCGCGGACTTCCCGGTTTATCGCTGAGCGCGGTTTTGGAGTAAATGACTATGCAACGCTACTCAGGCTTCGGCCTCTTCAAACACTCCCTCAGCCACCACGAAAACTGGCAGCGGATGTGGCGCACGCCGACCCCGAAAAAGGTCTACGACGTGGTCATCGTCGGCGGCGGCGGGCATGGTCTGGCGACTGCCTACTACCTGGCCAAGGAGCACGGCATCACCAACGTGGCCGTGGTCGAGAAAGGCTGGCTGGGCGGCGGTAACACCGCGCGCAACACCACCATCGTGCGTTCCAACTACCTGTGGGATGAGTCGGCGCACCTCTACGAACACGCCATGAAACTCTGGGAAGGCCTGTCCCAGGACCTGAACTACAACGTGATGTTCTCCCAGCGTGGGGTCTACAACCTGTGCCACACCCTGCAGGACATTCGTGATTCCGAGCGTCGGGTCAGCGCCAACCGCCTCAACGGCGTCGATGGCGAACTGCTCAACGCCCAGCAAGTGGCCGACGAGATTCCGTACCTCGACTGCTTGAAGAACACCCGCTACCCGGTGATGGGCGCCACCGTCCAGCGTCGTGGCGGCGTGGCTCGCCACGATGCCGTGGCCTGGGGCTTTGCCCGTGCCGCCGACGCCCTGGGCGTGGACCTGATCCAGCAGACCGAAGTGATCGGTTTTCGCAAGGAAAACGGTGTGTGCATCGGCGTGGAAACCAACAAAGGCTTCATCGGTGCCAAGCGCGTTGGTGTGGTCACTGCCGGTAACTCCGGGCACATGGCCAAGCTGGCCGGTTTCCGCCTGCCGATCGAATCCCACCCGCTGCAAGCGCTGGTGTCCGAGCCGATCAAGCCGATTATCGACAGCGTGATCATGTCCAACGCCGTACACGGTTACATCAGCCAGTCCGACAAGGGCGACCTGGTGATCGGTGCCGGTATCGACGGCTACAACGGCTATGGCCAGCGTGGCTCGTACCCGGTGATCGAACACACCATTCAGGCCATCGTCGAGATGTTCCCGGTGTTGTCCCGCGTGCGCATGAACCGCCAGTGGGGCGGCATCGTCGACACCACCCCGGATGCCTGCCCGATCATCTCGAAAACCCCGGTGCCGAACATGTTCTTCAACTGCGGTTGGGGCACCGGCGGCTTCAAGGCCACACCCGGCTCGGGCAACGTGTTTGCCGCGAGCCTGGCCAAGGGTGAAATGCACCCGTTGGCCGCACCTTTCTCCATCGACCGTTTCCACAACGGTGCGTTGATCGATGAACACGGCGCTGCTGCCGTCGCCCACTAACAGGAGAAATTTCCTATGTTGCATATCTTCTGTCCTCACTGCGGCGAACTGCGCTCCGAAGAGGAATTCCACGCATCCGGCCAGGCGCACATCCCGCGTCCACTGGATCCGAACACCTGCACCGACGAGGAGTGGGGCGACTACCTGTTCTTCCGTGACAACCCGCGCGGTTTGCACCACGAGCTGTGGGATCACGTCGCCGGTTGCCGCCAGTACTTCAACGTCACCCGCGACACCGTGACCTACGAGATTCTCGAGACCTACAAGATCGGCAGCAAGCCGCAGTTCACCGACAAGACTGAAAGTCCGAAAGCGGCCGCGCAGGCTCTGGGAGCGAAGGTATGAGCCAGATCAATCGCCTGTCCAACGGTGGACGGATCGACCGCAACAAAGTCCTGACCTTCACCTTCAACGGCCAGGTCTACAAAGGCTTTGAAGGCGACTCCCTGGCCGCTGCACTGCTGGCTAACGGTGTCGACATCATCGGTCGCAGCTTCAAGTATTCCCGTCCGCGCGGGATCTTCGCCGCAGGCTCCGAGGAGCCAAACGCCGTGCTGCAGATCGGCGCCACCGAAGCCACCCAGATCCCCAACGTCCGGGCCACGCAACAGGCGTTGTACCAAGGCCTGGTCGCCACCAGCACCAACGGCTGGCCGAGCGTGAACAACGACATGATGGGGATTCTCGGCAAGGTCGGCGGCAAGCTGATGCCGCCGGGCTTCTACTACAAAACCTTCATGTACCCGCAATCGTTCTGGATGACTTACGAGAAGTACATCCGCAAGGCTGCCGGCCTGGGTCGCTCGCCGACCGAGAATGATCCGGACACCTACGACTACATGAACCAGCATTGCGACGTGCTGATCGTCGGCGCCGGTCCCGCCGGCCTGGCAGCCGCCCTGGCCGCTGCGCGCAGCGGCGCCCGGGTGATCCTGGCCGATGAGCAGGAAGAGTTCGGCGGCAGCCTGCTCGATACCCGCGAAAGTCTGGATGGCAAGCCAGCCACCGAGTGGGTCGCCAACGTGATCGCCGAGCTGAAGGCCACTCCAGATGTGCTGTTGCTTCCACGGGCGACCGTCAATGGCTACCACGACCACAACTTCCTGACCATTCACGAGCGCCTCACCGATCACCTCGGCGACCGTGCGCCGATCGGTCAGGTGCGCCAGCGCATCCACCGGGTTCGCGCCACGCGCGTGGTGCTGGCCACCGGGACCCATGAGCGTCCACTGGTCTACGGCAATAACGACGTGCCGGGCAACATGCTGGCCGGTGCCGTCTCGACTTACGTGCGTCGCTACGGCGTGGCGCCGGGTAAAAAACTGGTGCTGTCCACCAACAACGATCACGCCTACCGCGTGGCCCTGGACTGGCTCGACGCCAGCCTGCAAGTGGTTGCCATCGCCGATGCCCGCAGCAACCCGCGTGGTGCGCTGGTGGAGGAAGCGCGGGCCAAAGGTATCCGTATCCTGACTGGCAGCGCGGTGATCGAAGCCCGTGGCAGCAAGCACGTGACCGCTGCCCGCGTGGCGGCCATCGATGTCAAAGCCCACACCGTGACCAGTCCGGGTGAATGGCTGGAGTGCGACATTGTCGCCAGCTCCGGCGGTTACAGCCCGGTGGTTCACCTGGCCTCGCACCTGGGTGGCAAGCCGATCTGGCGTGAAGACATCCTCGGTTTTGTACCGGGCGAAGCCCCGCAGAAACGCGTATGCGTCGGTGGCATCAACGGCGTCTATAGCCTCGGTGACTCGCTGGCCGATGGTTTTGAGGGGGGCGCCCGCGCCGCCGCCGAAGCCGGTTTCAAAACGGTCGAAGGCGTGCTGCCCAAAGCCCTGAGCCGTCATGAGGAATCGACCCTGGCGTTGTTCCAGGTCCCCCATGAAAAGAGCACCGCACGGGCGCCGAAGCAATTCGTCGACCTGCAAAACGACGTCACCGCCGCCGCCATCGAACTGGCGACCCGCGAAGGCTTCGAATCGGTCGAGCACGTCAAGCGCTACACCGCATTGGGCTTCGGTACCGACCAGGGCAAGTTGGGTAACGTCAACGGCCTGGCCATCGCCGCCCGTTCACTGAACGTGACCATCCCGCAGATGGGCACCACCATGTTCCGCCCGAACTACACGCCGGTCACCTTCGGCGCGGTGGCCGGTCGTCACTGTGGGCATATCTTCGAGCCGGTGCGCTACACCGCGCTGCATCACTGGCACGTGAAGAACGGTGCCGAGTTTGAAGACGTCGGGCAGTGGAAGCGCCCTTGGTACTTCCCGCGCAACGGCGAAGACCTGCATGCCGCAGTCAAGCGCGAATGCCTGGCGGTGCGTGAAAGCGTCGGCCTGCTCGATGCCTCGACACTGGGCAAGATCGACATCCAGGGGCCGGATGCGCGGGAGTTCCTCAACCGCGTCTACACCAACGCCTGGACCAAGCTGGATGTGGGTAAGGCGCGCTACGGCCTGATGTGCAAAGAAGACGGCATGGTCTTCGACGACGGCGTCACCGCCTGCCTGGCCGACAACCACTTCGTGATGACCACCACCACGGGCGGCGCTGCGCGTGTGCTGCAATGGCTGGAGCTGTACCACCAGACCGAATGGCCGGACCTGAAGGTGTACTTCACTTCGGTCACCGACCACTGGGCGACCATGACCCTGTCCGGGCCGAACAGCCGCAAGCTGCTCAGCGAAGTCACCGACATCGACCTGGACAAGGACGGCTTCCCGTTCATGACCTGGAAAGAAGGCCTGGTCGGTGGTGTGCCAGCGCGGGTGTTCCGGATTTCGTTTACCGGTGAGCTGTCGTACGAAGTCAACGTGCAGGCCGACTACGCCATGGGCGTGCTCGAGAAAATCGTCGAGGCCGGCAAGAAATACAACCTGACGCCGTATGGCACTGAAACCATGCACGTACTGCGGGCCGAGAAGGGCTTCATCATCGTCGGCCAGGACACCGACAGCTCGATGACCCCGGACGACTTGAACATGGGCTGGTGCGTGGGTCGCACCAAACCGTTCTCGTGGATCGGCTGGCGTGGCATGAATCGCGAAGACTGCGTGCGTGATCAGCGTAAACAGCTGGTCGGCCTCAAGCCGATCGATCCGACCAAATGGCTGCCGGAGGGTGCGCAGCTGGTGTTCAACACCAAGCAAGCGATCCCGATGACCATGGTCGGTCACGTGACCTCCAGCTACGCCCACAACTCCCTGGGCTACTCGTTTGCCATGGGTGTGGTCAAAGGCGGTCTGAAGCGCCTCGGTGAGCGAGTGTTCGCACCGCTGGCCGACGGCAGCGTGATCGAAGCGGAAATCGTTTCTTCGGTGTTCTTCGATCCGAAAGGCGATCGCCAGAACGTGTAAGGGCTTCGGGTCCTGTGGGGTGCCAGCTGCGCCGAGTCGTTTGATCGATTCGCGAGCAAGCCCGCTCCCACAGGAGAACGCGGTCGGATGTGGGAGCGGGCTTGCTCGCGAAGGCGGCAGTACAGCCACCACAGGGCCGGAACCAACAGAATTGAGGAAAGGTGTTTTATGACCGCAGCCAATGTGTATCAACAACGCCCAACCACCGGGGCCAAGGCCGAGTCGTCGCTGCATCATGCCGACCTCGCCAGCCTGGTGGGCAAGGGCCGCAAGAGCGCCGGTGTCACCGTGCGCGAGAAAAAACTGCTGGGCCACCTGACCCTTCGCGGCGATGGCCATGACCCGGCATTCGCTGCCGGTGTGCACAAGGCCCTGGGCCTGGAACTGCCTGTGGCCCTGACCGTGGTCGGCAAAGGTGAAACCAGCCTGCAATGGATGGGACCGGACGAGTGGCTGCTGATCGTGCCGACCGGCGAAGAGTTCGCCGCCGAGCAAAAGCTGCGCGCCGCGCTGGGTGACCTGCACATCGCCATCGTCAACGTCAGCGGCGGTCAGCAGCTACTCGAGCTGAGCGGCCCGAATGTGCGTGAAGTGCTGATGAAGTCCACCAGCTATGACGTGCACCCCAACAACTTCCCGGTGGGCAAGGCGGTGGGCACGGTGTTCGCCAAGTCCCAGCTGATGATTCGCCATACCGCTGAAGACACCTGGGAACTGCTGATCCGTCGCAGCTTCTCCGATTACTGGTGGCTGTGGTTGCAGGATGCTTCTGCCGAGTACGGCCTGAGCGTTCAGGCGTAACTCAGTGTCGTGCCATGACTGCTTTTGTGGCGAGGGAGCTTGCTCCCGTCGGCCGATCCGCGCCCGGGCGAAGCAGTCGTAAAACCTGAGTCCGCATTCTTCTTGAAAGAATGCGGTTGCTGATTTTGGGGTCGCTTCGCAACCCAGCGGGAGCAAGCTCCCTCGCCACAGGTCTGCGCAGTCGCGTAGGTATTTTCGAACAGGAGTCACCGCACTATGAGCCGCGCCCCAGACACATGGATTCTGACCGCCGACTGCCCCAGCGTGCTCGGCACGGTAGACGCGGTGACCCGCTTTCTGTTCGAACAGGGTTGCTACGTCACCGAACACCACTCCTTCGACGACCGGCTCTCGGGCCGATTCTTCATTCGCGTGGAATTCCGTCAACCCGACGGTTTCGACGAACAGTCATTCCGCGCAGGCCTGGCTGAACGGGCTGAAGCCTTCGGCATGATCTTCGAACTGACACCACCGCATCATCGACCCAAAGTGGTGATCATGGTCTCCAAGGCCGATCACTGCCTCAATGACTTGCTCTATCGCCAGCGCATCGGCCAGTTGTCGATGGACGTCGTCGCCGTGGTCTCCAACCACCCAGACCTCAAGCCCCTGGCCGACTGGCACGACATTCCCTACTACCACTTCCCCCTCGACCCCAACGACAAGCCGTCCCAGGAGCGTCAGGTGTGGCAGGTGATCGAGGCGTCCGGCGCCGAACTGGTGATCCTTGCCCGCTACATGCAAGTGCTGTCGCCGGAGCTGTGTCGCAAGCTCGACGGCAAGGCGATCAACATTCATCACTCCCTGCTGCCCGGCTTCAAGGGCGCCAAGCCTTATCACCAGGCCTACAACAAGGGCGTGAAACTGGTGGGTGCCACGGCGCACTACATCAACAACGACCTCGACGAAGGCCCGATCATTGCCCAGGGCGTGGAGGCGGTGGATCACAGCCACTACCCCGAAGACCTGATCGCCAAGGGCCGGGATATCGAAGGCCTGACCCTGGCCCGGGCCGTGGGTTATCACATCGAGCGACGGGTGTTCTTGAACGCCAATCGCACGGTCGTTCTCTAGATCGCTATCGCGGGCAAGCCCGCTCTCACAGAGGTCATTGTTGGTACGTTGATCTCGGATACACCCCAAATCCAATGTGGGAGCGGGCTTGCCCGCGAAGAGGCCATAACAGACAACACAAGACACACAGGCAATAACCCGAGCAATCAACGCGCCGCCGATCTCTGGCGACGCGACCGCTACATAAAAACAACAGCGAGGTGAAAGCATGTCTGGCAATCGTGGTGTGGTGTATCTCGGCGCGGGCAAGGTCGAAGTGCAGAAAATCGACTATCCGAAAATGCAGGACCCGCGTGGCAGGAAGATCGAACACGGTGTGATCCTGCGCGTGGTCTCCACCAATATCTGTGGTTCCGACCAGCACATGGTGCGCGGTCGTACCACCGCGCAAACCGGCCTGGTGCTGGGGCACGAGATCACCGGTGAAGTGATCGAGAAGGGCAGCGACGTCGAGAACCTGAAAATCGGCGACCTGGTGTCGGTACCGTTCAACGTGGCTTGCGGGCGCTGCCGTTCTTGCAAGGAAATGCACACCGGTGTCTGCCTGAGCGTCAACCCGGCCCGTCCCGGTGGTGCCTACGGTTATGTCGACATGGGCGACTGGACCGGTGGCCAGGCCGAATACGCCATGGTGCCCTATGCCGACTTCAACCTGTTGAAACTGCCGGATCGCGACCGGGCCATGGAGAAAATCCGTGACCTGACCTGCCTCTCGGACATCCTGCCCACCGGCTACCACGGCGCCGTCACCGCCGGCGTTGGCCCGGGCAGCACCGTGTACGTTGCCGGCGCCGGCCCGGTGGGCCTGGCGGCTGCCGCTTCGGCGCGCTTGCTGGGCGCTGCAGTGGTGATCATCGGTGACGTCAACCCGATCCGCCTGGCCCATGCCAAGGCCCAGGGTTTCGAAATCGCCGACCTGTCCCTGGACACCCCGCTGCACGAACAGATCGCTGCCTTGCTGGGCGAGCCCGAAGTGGATTGCGCCGTCGACGCCGTTGGCTTCGAAGCCCGTGGCCACGGCCATGCCGGTGTGAAACACGAAGCCCCGGCCACCGTGCTCAACTCCCTGATGGGCGTGGTCCGTGTCGCCGGCAAGATCGGTATCCCGGGCCTCTACGTGACCGAAGACCCGGGCGCCGTCGACGCCGCCGCGAAAATGGGCAGCCTGAGCATCCGCTTCGGCTTGGGCTGGGCCAAATCCCACAGCTTCCACACCGGCCAGACCCCAGTCATGAAGTACAACCGCCAGCTGATGCAGGCGATCATGTGGGACCGGATCAAGATTGCCGACATCGTGGGTGTTGAGGTGATCAGCCTGGATGACGCGCCACGTGGCTATGGCGAGTTCGATGCGGGTGTGCCGAAGAAGTTTGTGATTGATCCGCATAAGTTGTTTAGTGCGGCGTAAGTGTTGAAAGCAAGGAAACGGCGATCTATGGGTCGCCGTTTTTTTACAATGAAAATTTGATCGCGTCTGTTCGTTGGTTTGATGCAACCGATAAATCATCAAAAATGAGCCTCCAGCGCCCTGGGGGTACTTTTTTTCTTACCAGAGTTGGAATCGAGCGTTCTGATCGAGATAGATTTTATTCGGTGGGGTTTAATAACCATCTCCATTGTCAGCGTGGGGTTTACGTCATGGTGTTTGAAGTCATAGTCTATGCCTGGCTTCATGCCTGAGAAATTGCTCATATAGACCTCGACAACCTGGCCACGACTATTATTGCTCAGTCCTGCATATTTCTGTGCGACCTCTAAATTCGGGGAGACATAAAATCCAGAACCAAAACTTGTGCTCTTGAAAAATGTTTGGTTAACACCTTCATTCAGTAAGCGGTTGGCTGAAGTGTCATCGGTTCCGTGGTATCCGATTAAATCGTGTTCCGCTGACGTCATTTCACGCTCCGGAAGAGAGTGGCGTTTTTTTGACCTTTTATATGAAACGGTTTCCGGAACCCGCCTTTCACCCCAACGTGTTGTCGCCTGGCGGTTAGAGCCTCCATATTGAAAAATATTGAATGAGTCTGGCTTCGTTGGCTTCGGTGTTCTAGAAAAAAATGTTGAAATGAAGTCAAAGGGGCCATGACCTGTTGGGTCAGAGTATTTGCTTGGATTCCCCACCGCATATGAATAAGCATTCACCCCCCCCTCTCCAAACGGACTCCAACTGTCCGGGCTGTTGAACCGCATCAACACCGGGTTAAACGCCCGATAACCATTGCCCAACAAATAGTGCCCGGTCATCGGGTCTGGCCGTTCGCCGTTGAAGCCGAGCAGGCTGAGCAGGCCGTTCTCTGGAATGCGATGACCATAAGGTGTGTAGGCGAGGTGATGAGGGCGTGTGGCGTCGAGGATGGTCAGCACCGAGCGTTGCTGATCGGTGGCGAGCAAGCGGGTTTCCCGCGTGCCGTTCTGGCGTTGTTGCTGCGCCAGCAGTTGATCTTCGTGCTGGATGATCGAGCGCTGTATCGTGCCTTGAATCTCGGTGGTCAGGCGGTCATTGAGGTAGAAGCGTTGGGTGCTGGCCTGTGCCGTTGGGGTGCAATCGGCCAGGCGGTCCAGAGGGTCGTAGCGGTAGCGGCAGAGTAGGGTCTCGCGGTGGGTTGGCATGGTCGGGGCTCCCTGGAAGGCGCGGCAATTCAGGGTTTACTGTGGCTCAATCGATCGGGGTTGCCTACTAGCAGAGTTGCTAGGGTTGATGGTGGGAGGTGACGCAGAGCGTCACGGGCGGCATTCTCACGCTGGGGCTGGGGCTGGGGAATGATCAAGATCGGTATTCTGAGCCTGTACGTTACCGAAGACCCGGGCGCCGTCGACGCCGCCGCGAAAATGGGCAGCCTGAGCATCCGCTTTGGCTTGGGCTGGGCCAAATCCCACAGCTTCCACACCGGCCAGACCCCGGTCATGAAGTACAACCGCCAGTTGATGCAGGCGATCATGTGAGATCGGATCAAGATTGCCGACATTGTGGGTGTTGAGGTGATCAGTCTGGATGATGCGCCACGTGGCTATGGCGAGTTTGATGCGGGTGTGCCGAAGAAGTTTGTGATTGATCCGCATAAGTTGTTTAGTGCGGCCTGACGCCTGGAGCTGGCGGGGGAAAGGGCGACTTCAGTCGCCCTTTTTTAGTGTTGGAACTGTCAATTATCTGCGGTTGCTTTGCCCTGTGGCTTGACCAGTGAGCTGTAGTTGAATGCACATTCTTCCTGGGAAAGTGATTCGCAGGTTTCAATGGTCTTGGCTTTTTTGTGGGTACCGTCCTTTACGTTATTTGACTGGGACTTCCACTTTGTCCCCGGCACGGACGCCCAGTCTTTAAAGGAGTACAACGTCAGCCGCGCAAACGCGAACCAGTCATCGCCCTCATAATCACAGGAGACCACGTCTGTATTACCTTCAGAGCTGACATCCCGGTACAGCGCTCCGGTGAACTTGAACGTTTCAAGATGCTCCTCTTCCGCATAGGGGTTTTCGCCCACCCAGAGACGGCCATTCGGCCCGATTGCACTGTAGCTCCACCCTTCAGCTTCTTTCTGCTGTTTGATACTGGACTTTTGCGGGCACATTGCGATATCCGCGAAGGCGTTGCCCGCAAGGGCCGAAAGTATCACCGTAATTGCCGCGAGTTTTTTCATTGTCATGTTGTACTCCCTTACTTTGGTAGGAGTCCTCAGTTTGGGTTGCTAAAAATTTTTCCGCTACGATCAGAACTGATAGTTGCCAAGGCTGTTTTAGTGTGGGCAGAAGATGACGGACAGAAGAACAGGCGTAAAGAACTCTGGGAGGGGGGTCTAAGTTTTAATAATATCAAAAGGCTTTTAATCGGATGGCCGAAGTGCCCCGTCTTATCACCGTGACTGACTGAGTTCTTACGCAGTATCCATAAGCATTCAAGTGTAGTGGTCTAATGAAACCGGACACCCATTTAGGCGAGAATGCTCGCCAGATCGAGGTGTCAGATGACCAAACAA